>SCQV01000521.1 GCA_004299085.1 Chitinophagaceae bacterium
TCCGCTTGAATAAACCCCATTCGCCCCCTGGCCATATTCATTCTGGAAAGGTATTCCCAAATCCGCCTGCCTAAACATAAAAGTATTGTTCAAAAATACTTTCACTCCCTGTGCAGTTCCTTTCTTAGTAGTTATAACAATGACACCATTTGCTGCTGCACTACCATAAAGAGCTGCCGCATTGGCGCCCGGCAGGACGGTGATGGAAGCGATATTATCCGCATTCAAAGATTGGGGGGAGCCAAGCACCGGTACCCCGTCAATGACATAAAGGGGTTCATTGCCACCATTGATAGACCGGTTTCCACGCAACGTCACTCTGGAAGGAGCTCCTAATCCCGCCCCCGATTCACTTATTTGCAACCCGGGAACTTTTCCCTCCAAAGAATTAATAAAATTAGTTGATCTCGCTTCAGTCAATGGTTTAGCATCCACAGTTTGTGTCGAATAGCTCAACGTTCTTTTTTCCTGGGTCAAACCCAAGGCAGTAACCACCAATTGCCTTAAGCTCGTCGCAGAAGCGCTCAATGCAATATTAATAAGCGATCTTCCATTAACAGATATTTCCTGTGTGTTGTAACCAATGGAAGAAATTATCAACACAGCACCGGGCGGTACTTCCAAACTAAATTTCCCTTCTGCATCCGTTATGGCCCCTGTCGAAGTTCCTCTAACCTGGATAGAAACGCCTGTCAAAGGCCTTTTTGTTTCTGCATCAGTAACCGTACCTGAAACAGGATTGTCCTCTATCTTCATAATCGGAGGAATGTTCTCATACTGCAAAGGCTTTTCCTTTACTACAATAATCTTATTATTTAAGATGGAATAGCTTAACGGCTGATCTCTGAAGCAAATATCCAGCGCATTCTTCAGAGGAACATCCTTTACATGAATATCCACCGGTTTGGCACTTTGTAAATATTCATCCTTATAAAAAAACTGATAATTGGTTTGCTTTCTTATTTCTTTAAATATCTTGCCCAGCCGGATGTTATTACCGGAAAGGGTCACGGTCTGCGCTTCTCCAGGTTTGGCTGCAACCTGTAAGCCCGTGGCGATGAGCAAAATGATGGATAGCTTCATGATCAACAGGCCCTTGAAAGATAAAAGGCGGAGCAAAGGTGCGCTATACCTTTTAATGGCATTTAATTGTTTATCTTTGCCTTGTTTGAGTTTATTCATACAATTCATTTTTAGCAATAAGATGAGATTTTTGAGTGGCTCAATTCTATTCCGTTTTCGAACGGTTCCTCCGCTTCGGGTACCAGCCGGAGCGGTTTTTTTATTTGTGTAAATACTTTATGGCCCCATGATATATTATTTTTCTTTTAAAATCTAAAATCCTAAATCATTAATCCGCAATCTGACCTCTCTTCCGTTTATAATAAATGAGCTGCAATCTTTTAAAATCTAACATCATCAACCGTTATTCATTATCCCTTCTTCTATTTATGATAGAAGGTTTTTGATTTTCGATATATGATTTTCAACCCAGACCCTATTCATATTTATAATACAATCAGATTTTTTCCTTCCACATTAAATCCCACTCCACTCAGCTCCAGCATTTTCAATACTTCAGACAAATCGGTATTTCTGCTGATGACACCGGTAAAATGTCCCGGAGGAATACCGTTTTTATAAGATACTTTTACATCATACCAGCGTGATACTTTCCGCATGATCATTCCCATATCATCCCCATCAAACTGAAAAAGTCCATTCTTCCACGCCACAGATTCCTCTACATCTGCATTTTCAACCAGCTTTATCTGTGCCGTCCCATTCACTTGCGCCTGCTCTCCCGGTTTTAGTATGGCTCCTCTTCCATCATCAGTCGTCACCTTTACCTTCCCATCTACTAATGTTACCTTCATGGCTCCTTCATCCTGGTATGTATTTACATTAAAATGCGTCCCCAACACAGTAACATTCATTCTATTCGTCTGTACTATAAAAGGCTTTTCCGGATTTCGTGCTATTTCAAAATATGCTTCACCGGTAATTCCCACTTTTCTTTCTCCGCCTGTAAACGCAGTCGGGAAACGTATGGAAGATGATGCATTCAACCACACTTTGCTGCCATCCGGCAACAGCAACTGATATTCTCCACCACGCGGCGTAGTTAAAGTATTAAATGATACACGGCTTCCCTCTTTCACCTTTGAGTCTTGCGCTTCATATTCCAATTGCCCGTTATTCACTTTCACCACTTTACTGTTTCCCTGGTTCGCCAATTGTCCGCTTCGAACGCTATCTAATATAATCGTTTTTCCATTCGCTAAAGTAAGTGTTGCCTTATTTCCGCCAGGCGCTACATCATTCTTCATCTGCAGATGGCTGACGGCCGTTTTTGTACCCGGACTCGTAGCGGTGTGCCAAAAATATCCTCCCGTCAGCAGCAATGCAAGTACAGCCGCTGCCGCTGCTCTAAGCCATACAACCCGATGCCTTCTCATCCGCATTAATTTCTGACTATCTGCCGCTTTCAAATGTCCTTCCAGAACATGATGAAGTATTTCCTCGCTTTTTTTACCTGTAAAGATCTTTTCTGATTCACGAAATTCATTCCACACTTTATGCATCAACGCCTTTATCTTTTGCTCATTCTCCTCTTTGTCTATCCATTCCATTAATTCATCTCTTTCTTCTGCTGTCTCCGTTTGGTTAAAGTAACGTTTAAATAAATACTCTGCCCTCGTATTTTCCATAAAGTTGATTTCTGATACTGTAACTCAAGGATGTTTTTATGACCTTTTCATATAGGACACCAAAAAATAAAAAAAGGGGGTACGGCATCCATTTGATGATCTATGATCTGTGATTTAGGATCTATGATCTATAATGTAGGATTTGTGAAAATCATAATTGTCGGGTGCATTTCAAATTTTCACTTTTGTCATTGCGAACCCCACTGCGCGGATTTAAGAGGGATGGCGGGGTGAAGCAATCCCATTAAAGAACCATACATAGTAAAGGCAGATTTTCTTTTATCTTTTGATAGCCGAAATTACTGCTAAAACAAGCAGCATCAGTATATCGCCGTGAGAACGCATATAACTGACGATGAAACGGTTAGCTAATTGGAGGTATTTCTTTACAGTTTCACGGGAGATTTGCATCCGTTGCGCTATTTCGTCATACTTCAATCTTTTACGGCGGCTGAGAATGTAAGCGGTCTGTTGCTGCGCCGGTAATTTTTCCACGGCTTCATCCAAAATAGGGAAGTAATCTTCTTCTGTTTTTAACGGGTTTTCATTTTCATACCATTTTTTTATACTCTCCTCCGCTTTACGCTTGCGTATCTGTTCTCTGGCAATTTGCCGGAGGCAATTGAAAGCATGATTCCGTGAAAGAACAAACAGATAAGAGCCAAAATGTTCAACGGTAGCCAGGGATTCCCGGTTGGTCCATATTTTTATAAAAACATCTTGTACAATTTCTTCCGCAGTTTCGTTAGATTTGGTCAATTGCAAAACATACGAGCCGAGCCTATGGTGATAAGCGTGGAATAATTGCGTAAAAGCGGGCTCGTCACCCTGCGAAGCAAGTATTAATAATTCCTTCTCGTTATGTAAAGTAGAAACTGCCAAATAAAACTGAATTTGAATGTAAATTTAAGGAGAGTATTTGACATTCTGAAATCCGGGGTAGAAATGTGAAGATTTAATGACTATCCGCTTTAATACTGTAACGATATTATAGGAACCTGCATCATTGTGGATAGTCATTGAAGATTTTATCCGAAATTGCATTAGGGACCCTCTAAAAACTCCATTTGCTTAGTGCTCTTTATGCCCGCCTGAACCGGAACGGGCAGGCATCCTCTCGTCCGGGCCGAGACAGGTTTGTGCCCTCTGTGGTAAAAAAGATATGGAAAAATAGGTTTTTAGAGGTTCCTATTATTTAAATCCCCATGCTTTTTTCATACCTCCTGAAATATTTTGTAAGGATGGTTCTCCCTTAAAAAAACTAAAGCTTTGATCCCATTCCCAATAAGCAAAAGGAATGTGCAACTCCTCCAGCAACTTTTTTATGGTCGCCGTATAACGGCAACGGCTGGTAGCGTCGGAATATTTTTTATAGCTCCCCCATTCGCCGCAAAATACGGGTACATGATATTTTTCAGAAAAAGCTTTGGCAGCTTCCAGTTCTTTTTTTAAGCCGGTTGCCGTACCCTGCTCCTGATAATTTTTATAATTGTTTTCTCCATAAGTCCCTATTGACTTCGGATTCAACGAAGGCATTTCTTTCGCATTGTAAGGAAAAGGGATATGAAGATTAGCAGTAGCTTTAATACCTGCCCATGCTGCACCCTGATGAGTAAACAGAAAAGGATCATAAAAATGAAAAGTATAAATGATATTATCATCCGGCAACTTTCCAAGTTTTTTAAGTCCCGAAATACTGTTCCAATCCACGCCGCCAACAATCAATGTGTGATGGGGCGCAATACCCCGGATAGTTTTTATCAGTTGTAAGGCACATTGTTTCCATTGAGCATTACTGATATCGTGTGGCTCATTATAAATTTCAAAGAATACTTTATTGGGATCCGTATTTTTATAGCGTGTGGCAACCTGTTTCCATATAGCGTTAAGCCTCGGTAATTCCTGCATCACTTGAGTCGAATCATCTAAAGAGCCATGATGGTCATCAATAATCACATTCAAATGATACAACTTGGCCCACTGAAGAATAGAATCAATAGCGGCAAAATAATTTGTTTTCACAATGCGATAAGGTGGTTTTAAGCTGGTCCAGTGGTCAAAGGAAACCGGTAACCGGACAGTCTTAAATCCAAGTTGATGCATCAGCAGTAAATCTTGCTTTTTACCGGCAATACTTTTCATATCAAGATAATCGTCATAATTATCTTTCTTACTGCCATTCCAATAGTTTTCCAGCCAGGAAAGATTCATTCCCATACCCAATTTACCGGCTCTTTGCCAGGCAATGGATTGCGCATTTACGGAAAATACTGTAAGCAATAATATTCCTGTCATAATAGCCAATAAGCGAATATCTTTCATGTTGTATAATTTTTAAATGGCTGTATTAATTTTCTTAAGCGATATTTCTTCACAAAGCTTTTCTGTACCAACTTGCGGTATTGTTTTAAGAGAATACTCAGGCCATGAACCCACACAAACGTTTTGCGGTTGAAACGCAATATCCCTTTTAACAGTAAACAGCCTGATGTCAGGATAATTGGCAGCTTTTATTTCTTCCGCCGAGTGAAGTACCTGCGCACGGGGCCATCCTTGCATCGGTAGCTCCTTATTGGATTGTCCTGAACATACCCACACTTCCCCAATCATTACATTATGCAGTACACTTGTTTGGATGTATTCATTGAACCATCAGGCCGTACTCCATTTCCCGGCATATTCAATTGATACATGACCCCCACTATGAACTTCACTTTATTGTTGATGATGTCTTCATTCACTTTTCCCGCTTTAACTGAATTCAGCAATAGTTGCACAAAATAATAATGTTGATAATCACTGTCGCCATTCATTTTTACATCCAGTCCCGCTAAAGCCGTTGAAACAATACTATGAACACCGCCCCAGCCAGAAATGATCATTCCATTAAAGCCCCATTGTTTTTCTAAAACATCTTTTAAAAGATATGGATTGGCTGCACAATAATTCCCATTCACCTTATTATATGCCGCCATCACCACCTCCACATGCGCTTGTTGAACAACGGCTTTAAATGCCGGCATGTAAATTTCATGAAGCGCACGCTGACCAATAATTTCATCCACACTTCCTCCGTTTGTTTCCTGATTATTAGCTAAATAGTGTTTCACACAAGCGGCAACACCCTGCTTCTGAACTCCTTCGACATAAGCGACTGCAAGCTGTGCATCAAGATAAGGGTCTTCCGTTAAAAACTCAAAGGTGCGCCCGTCATTAGGATTGCAGTCAATGTTGATGGCAGGGCGAAGAATCACATCGTCAAGGTACAGTTATTCCACTACATTATTGCCATTTATAAAGAAAGCAACAGTATTCAGCAACTATGAACTGTTGGTCAAGGGTCCAGCGGGTCGAATGGATTCTCCTGCATACAGGCTTGGACGGGAAAAAAAACAGTTTCATTGGGGCCTATTCTTCTTAAATGCGCATACGGAAGATAACCCAGTTCTACCCGGTTTCTTTCATCTATACTTGAAATATAATTATTTTGTGCCGTATCAGTTACAATCAATACCGGCTTTTGGATTGGTATACCAAAATGAATAATAATCCTGCAGGTATTCCTTATATTAGTAGTCGTATGCCTGGCATGTGGTTCAATGATCACTGCGGAAGCCGGGATATGGAGTGAATCTACCAGGTATTTCTTCATCTCCACCGCTTCAGAAAAGGGTGTTTTATACGGATGCACATGTCCTCCAGAAGTAATAATAAACGGCGCCAACCCCTTTTTGAAGCGTTTAGCTGCCAGCCTGCAACGGAACGCACCTACGGGGTTTAGCGACACCCCAACTCTTTCCGGGCCCTCACCGGGTATCAAGATTGCACTATAACGGTAATGAGCCCATTGAGTATGTTTAATCATTGCATACGGAAGGGCATTCATCCCGGCTTTCATAGGCTCATAACGCGCAACTTCATTTCTGCCATTGAGCCTTAATGCTAAAAGCGCCATACGTATTGGAAGTGCAAAAAATAAATCATGGCCCCCCTTTAATTGACGAAGTGTTGAATGAAAACTTTCATAAATAAGATGCTTGAAATGTGGATCATTTGGCGCAAAACTGATAGAATCAATGAGGGCGTATATTGGTTTCATCCCTTTTATATATACATTTAGAATATAGTTTGTCCCCAGAGCACAATCATACCATGCCGCCCTAATCATACCCGCATAACCATATTTTTCATAGTTGATATAACCGCCATTTTCTTCCAAGACATGAACTAACCTATCCCTAAAGGTGGCGTTTTGATCTGCCATATTAACCAACTCATTCCCAATCAGGTAAATCTCGTGGGGCGTCCACTTTAAAAGAGAGGCGTAGCAGGAAACATCATTACAATTGTTTATTTCCCTACCTGCCTCTTTTATTTTTTGATCTGCTATCCCTTCCAATACTTTGTCTTGTTGAAGGAATTCCCTGATGTTACCCTCTTGGTTAAATACTGCAAACAAATAGAAAGCTTTGTTCAAAATAATGGAATCTGTGCTGGCTGTCCACACAGTATCTCCTGGATCATTTTTATAAAATGTTAAGCCACTTGAATAACTATTAGTGAAGATACCCACCGCCAATAATAGCGTATAGATTGATTTTTTCATATACAAAATAACCCGCATAAGATAACTTTTATCAACATTTATATTAAATTTACAGACAACCATAATCAGGATATTATTGATTACTTTCAGATCTTTTAATTTTATGAGAAAGATTATTTCAATATCTACACTTTCAATAGCCTGAATTTTGCTTTATTAAACCATGTCCCAGATCAACCTCTTGCTGT
This sequence comes from Chitinophagaceae bacterium, assembly GCA_004299085.1. Lineage (GTDB taxonomy): Bacteria > Bacteroidota > Bacteroidia > Chitinophagales > Chitinophagaceae > FW021-bin31. The sequence continues at coordinate 7,506 of SCQV01000521.1, forward strand.
GGAATAGGGAAATATTCATTTTTCGACGCAATGAATTTGGCTCCTGTAAGTATAGGACGAATGTTAGATTCAGTGGCAAAATAGTTATTCATTACACTATCCGCAATACCCCATCGTACAATATCAAAAAATCGCTGACCATCTAAAGCAAATTCTAATCTCCTTTCAGTCCTTAAAGCAAAAATCGCTGCTTGCTGGTTGGCAAATGGTTGTGCATAAATATCTATTTTATAGTTAGCGGCATAATGGGATCCATCCAAGGTTTTAATATATTGACTATTCTTAGCCCTCTCTCGAATCATATTGATATATTCTCTTCCAGTCTCCAGATCACCCAATTCTATAGCGGCTTCAGCCTTCCATAATAAAACATCAGCATAACGAATTACATAATAGTTAAGTGCATTTACCCAAGGCCATTGATTCAAGTAATAAGGAGATTTAGCTGATACAATTCGTTTCTTGGGAGCATAAGGACCATAATCTGCAAGATCTCTTTCCCAGGTTGAATCATAATTAATCCCAAGATCAAGATAGGGAATACCTTGCCGCCCAACCGTATAATCTAATCTTGGATCAGTGTAATCGCTTGCATTTAATTTAATATTGTCTTCAAGAGGCAAGCCATTTGAATCCGTTTTAAAGGCATTTACCAGATTTTGGGAAGGTCGCTGAAATCCATAAAGTGGATAAAATGGCCCTCCCGGAGGGAGAAGCCTATCTCCTATATCCCCTCCATAATTATTAGGAGATCCATCATTTATGGAGTATTGGATAGCAAAAACAGATTCAGCGTTATTGTTATTTTGAGGCAGAAAAACGTCCCCAAAATTATTCATTAACTGATATTTCCCGCTATTAATAACAATGTCTGCAGCCGCTTCTGCGTCTGCCCATTTCTTTTCATAAATGTAAGTTTTACATAAATAGGCCTCTGCTGCCATCTTTGTAGGCCTGCCCGGTTCAGTTTGGTTCATGGGTAAAATTGAATATGCATCTTTAAAGTCTTCTTCTATTTTAGCCCAAAGTGAATCTGAAGATAATGCAGTATTAGATACATAATAATCCTGCAGGTTAACCGCAGTAGGAGGAATGTAAGGTATTTGGTTATATATTTTCTTTAGCTCAAAATAATAATGCCCAAGAAGGAACCTCATTTCACCTATTCTTTCAGCTTTTAATGCCGGATCAAAATTTTGTACTTTATTTAAGAGTTGGATTGCAAGATTTGCTCTTTTTACTCCTTCATAAAGCGCTAACCACTTATTCCCTACGTCCAAAACTGAGGGATTCGTTTGGAATAATTCCATCAACTGAATTCCATTCTGATCACCTGGTCCTCCTCCACCTTTATAGCAATCATCGGACACCACATCGCCGAAACTCCAATTGGACGCGGGTGAATTGTAGGCGTTAGAGGCATCATTAAATTGGCCGCCCAGTACACTATAAGCTGCAATAACCGAACCTTCTACATTGGCAGAATCTAAAATCTGGTCCTGAGACAATTCAGCTACTGGCACCTGACTTAAGAAATTCTTGCTACAACTGTTGAATAATATCAGTAAGCTCAGCATTGAGATACTTAAAAGAATATTTTTCATCGTATAATTTTTTAGTAATTAGAAAGTCATATTAACTCCTGCAATAAACATCTTTGAAGGTGGATATAGCCCTCTGTCAACACCATTATCCAAACTTTCATTGTCTGAATTATAATTCTGAAACCCCACCTCCGGGTTCATTCCGCTATATCTCGTTATAGTTAATAGATTTTCAGCCATAATATATACCCTCAGATCTCCATGTACCATCTTCTCAGGGAAATTATATCCCAACTGTATATTTTTAAGCCTTGCGTACGAACCGGGTTGTACGTAATAACTGGAAGGACGAATGTTATTATTAGGATCAAGGACTGATAACCGCGGTATAGAGGTATGGGTATTACCTGATGTCCATGCATCCTCTACCCAACTGAATTTATTATAATCCGACAGATCGAAGAAGCCCCCATAATAACGAGTCAGATCATAAATTTTATTTCCATAGCTCCCCTGGATAAAGAAAGAAAGGTCAAAATGCTCCCAACTTACGCTTGCATTAAAACCATAGGTGAACTTAGGCAATGGAGATCCAATATAAGTGCGGTCTTTGTCGTCAATAACGCCATCCTTATTAACATCTGCAAAAATAAAGTCTCCCGGATGAGCATTTGGTTCCATCCCATATTTTGAAATTTGTTGCTCATCCTGAAAAAGCCCAAGAACCTTATACCCGTAAAATGACCCAAGAGGATCACCAACATACGTCCGCGCAACTTCCTGATCAAAATTAGTACCATGCAGAGTTGCAGTCGAAATACCGATATAGGGAACCCCCGTTGGTAACGAGGTGAGTTTATTTTTGTAAGAAGCTATATTCCCACCTATTGTAAAAGATAAATTATTATTCAGCGTATGCCTATAAGTCAATTGTATCTCAATACCCTTATTATTCATACTGCCGCCATTGACCCAGGTTGTTTGATTAGTTCCCCCCATCACCGGTGGCAGTGGAAGTTGAACAAGCATATCAGTAGTATTTTTATTAAAATAGTCCACGCTACCTTGTAAAGAAGAATTAAATAAGCCGAAATCAAGTCCATAGTCAATTTGTGTAGTTGTTTCCCACTTCAGATCTGGATTGGCCACCCGACTCTGGATATACCCGGTTGTTGTAGAATTATATATCCCATTTATCGAATAGTTTGAATTATTAGGATCAGAAATATACCCATCTATTGTTGAATAGGTAGGTATATCTTGGTTACCATTTTTTCCCCAACTGGCTCTAATCTTCAACTGATCAATAAACTTTACATGGAAAAATGATTCTTGCGCAATATTCCAGCCGGCTGAAATAGCGGGGAAGTTCCCCCATTTGTTATTTCCTAATTTTGAAGATCCATCGCGTCTAACCGTAGCAGACAATAAATAGCGCTGATCATAGTTATAAGTTAAGTTTCCAAAAAACGAGAGTAGAGACCATTGGCTGCCTGTACCAGTATTAGTTTGAGTACTTCCGCTACCCGCATTAAGATATTGAAAATTAGGTGCATCAAAGGGGAAACCAATCCGTGAGCCACTAAAATCTTCTTCATAATTCTTAACGGTTTCCATCCCCCCTAAGAGATCAAAATTATTTTTTCCTAAAGTCATTTTGTATTCTGCTGTATTTGACCAAACTACATTGTAGCTATATTCGTTACTTGTTGCCAGAGTACTCTGTGACTGAAGTGTCCCTAATTCAACATATTTAGGTGAATAATCTCTGAAATTTGTTGTTGCATAGTTCAATCCAACATTTGTCTTTAGATGAAGCCCTTTAACTACTAACAAATCGGCAAAAACATTTCCAAAAAGATTTACATCCTTCATTCTGTTGCTTCTATTCCTATATAAGGCCCCTAATGGATTCCATGCATCATTCAAAGGTGAACCTGCATAATTCCCATTAATATCATAAACCGGGGAAATTGAAGGAAACTTAAAAGCATCATACAAGACCCCACTATTAACTGAATTATTAGTTATAGCAGTAGTGGTAGTATAGCTCGCCGTAAAATTCTCCCCAATTTTTAGCCTGTCAAAAAAAGTGCCATCTGTGTTCATCATAGCTGTTATTCTTTTAAAACCAGTATATTTCATAGTTCCATCCTGGTCAAGATATCCCAGAGAAAAGTATTGATGTGCATCTTTTGTTCCATTTGAAATACTGAGGTTATAAGATTGGGTAATGGCAGGATGAAAAAGTTCTTTAATCCAATTCACATTTCCTGATGGGACTGTTTTTTTCGTATCCAACCACTTCGGTATGACAGGGGTACCACCACTGCCATATACATCATTTGATGGGGTTATTCCGTCATTCTTCATTGCCTCCCAAAGCATATCGCCATATTGTTGTGCGCTCAACATTTGTGGAAGATGGAATGCCTCTTGTACTCCAGTATATCCATTGAACGATATTTTCGGCTTACCCGTTTTACCTTGTTTTGTCGTTATGATAATCACCCCGTTGGCGGCGCGTGAACCATAAATTGAGGCTGAAGCAGCATCTTTTAATACTTGTATGGACGCAATATCATTAGGGTTAATTGTATTCAATCCCCCTGTAGAAGGAACTCCATCAATAATATATAATGGATTGTTATTGTCAATGGTGCTGAATCCTCTTATACGTATTGCTACTCCTCCTCCCGGCGAATAATCATTATTCACAGTTAACCCTGGTACCTCTCCTTTTAACATTTCACCAACTCCGGCAACCGGCTTATTTTTCAAATCTTTCATATCAACTACCGATACCGCACCGGTAAGATCTTTCTTCTGTTGAGTACTGTACCCCACAACCACCAACTGATCCAGTGCGGACACACTAGCTTCCATAGCCACATTAATCTCATTTCGTCCATTTATTGGCACTTCTTGCATTGAATACCCTACATAAGTGAACACCAACGTTCCTTTTGCCTCTGGCATACTTAATGAATATTCTCCTTGTAAATCAGTAGTAGTCCCGATTCTGGTTCCCTTTAATGAAATAGTCACCCCTACCAGCGGATTTCCCTTCTTATCGGTAACCTTCCCTTTTACCGCAAATTGTGGAAGTGATTTTTCTGCCAGGGTTGCATGCCCGTCCACAAATCCCGGCAATACCACTACCGTTTTATTGACTATCTGATAACGAAGTGGGTAACCTTTAATAAAGCAAGCTGCCATGATCTCCGGCACTGTAGCATCTTTTACCTGTATGTTGACTGCAGGGGCCTTAGCTACTTCCTCATCATTATAAAGGAATTGATAATCTGTTCTCTGCTGGATAATGCTGAAAACCTGCGATAGTTTTACCTTCTTCAGGTTCAAGGTAAGTTTCGTACCCTGTGAATAGCCCGTCGCGTATAAATTTACCACACAGGCCAATGTCAGAAAAATCGTTATACGCATTGCCCGGAGAATTAGTTGCTGTCTCCCCGAACGCCGGTGCCGGCGGACCGGAAGAGAGTGCCGGAAATTCCGGCTGTCAATGAAATAAACTTTTTGCATACCTTCGTATGGTTAAATGTTAGATAATTCCTTTTCTGCTATAGCTCCAACTTGAACAGAAAAGGTTTTCAACTTTATCCGGGAATGTGGCTACATTCCCGTTTTTTTTTGGCCTCATCCCCGCCCCTTCTCCAGTGGAGAAGGGAGAGGTGGAAGTTTTAATTTATCCTGAATTCATAAGCATTTTTTATTGAGGTTTTAAAGACTGAGTATTTAGTTCCTTGTTCGTCATTCCCTGCCTGAATGCAAAGGCATGCTCTTTATTCTTTAATACTGCAAAGGAAGGATATTGATATGTCCTGAATGTTAAGCTCATATTAAATTAATATTACCTCTCTTCTATAACCATCTGATAGTTCTTAAATACAGGTTCTTTATTCACCATTCGCTCTTCCCAGGTAATGCAGGCTTGTTCATCATTCCTTGTTCGTTATTCTTTATTCTCTTTCCTCATTTCACCGGCATCACTACCACTTCCTTCCCTATCACACCAAACTTCACTCTTCCTGTCAGCTCTATCAGCTTCAGAATGCCCGTTATATTTTCATACCGTTGAATGCGCCCTGTAAAATGAAACAGCGTATCTGCACCATCGTTATATTTTACTCCCACATTATACCAGCGTGATAACTTCCGCATAATGCTCCCTAAGGATTCTCCATCAAACAGGAACAACCCATTTTTCCATCCCAACGCTGCTTCCACATCTGCCTTGTTTACGGAAATAGGATAATTTCCTTTGATAACTGCAGCAAAACCGGGCTTTAATAAAACTCCTGTCTTTCTGCCATCTGCGGAGCTATTAACCTCATTTACCATCACGGCGCCTTCTGCCAATACCACCTTTTGTGATGGGTCATCATTGTAAGCACTGACATCGAACTCCGTTCCTAAAACAGTCACATCCGTATTACCCGCATTGACTACAAAAGGATGTTTTTCGTCCTTCGCCACTTCAAAATAAGCTTCCCCATTTAAAGATACTTTTCGTTCTTTACCCGAAAATTGTGTGGGATAATTTAAAGAGGAAGCTGCATTCAGCCATACTTTCGTCCCGTCCCCAAGCACTATTTCATATTCCCCCCCCCTCGGTGTGATCAGGGTATTATAAACGACTTCTCTGGTACTTTGAGAACTACCCGAATAGCTGACCGCATTGCTGCCGTTCTTTACCCTGGTTCCATCCTTTTCCGTAATTGTTTCCTGAAGGCTGTCATTCAGGCTGACTACTTTTCCATTTCCCAATACCAACTGCGCCACTTTTCCCAAAGGCATAATGTGAACGCTCACCAATGTTTCCTGATGATTTGGTACCTCCAGTTTGTGTCTTCGGTTCATCAAATACCATCCGGCACCACATAATAAGACGAGCGGAATAATAACCGCCGCATAGCGCAGGCTCTTCCTGATTATTTTTTTCAAAGATATTATTCCGGATGTTCCGTCCCGGCGACTCAGGGTTTCCTCTAATTGTTCCCAGTATCCGGCTGTATTTTTGTTTTCCCAAAAATGTAAATGATGCTCTAAATAATCAGTGTTTATCAATCTTTCCCATATTTTCTGATGTCGTTTGCTTTCATCAACCCAGCCTTTCAGCTTTGCCGATTCTTCCTGCGACAACTTTCCCTCCAGAAATTTGGTAATTAATGCTGCTATCTCAAAATACGGCCCGGGTTGTTTCATCTATTTATTTAGAAACAACCGAAACGGAAAAGGGGGTGAAAGAAGGGTGAAGATTTTTTGGGAGTTTCTATTCTTTTAATTTGTTTTCTAACGCCATCCTACCAAATCCGGGCTTCAGATTGTTGCTAATCCAAATCGGCACTTCAACTTGTGCCCATGCTTTTTTAGCGAATGGATGATTAAATATTTCAGGTAGAAACGCCATTATTCAATTTCTTTATTTTTGTTGGAAAGAATTTTTATTGCTGATAATTTCGACACTACTTTTTTCCCGGTTTTCGCTTCGATTTCCTTTCGGGTATTGCCGGCAATGGTTCCTCCCTGTTGCGCTATTTTCTTGTTTTCAACAAAGGTTTTGGGTTTCTTTTCTTTACTGATTTCCGTAGTGGTTGCTTCTGCTAACATATTCAGCACCAACTCCAAATTGGTCATATTGTCCCGAAGGTTTTCTTTTTTTAACTCTTTGAATCTTTTGTATTGCTTTACCGAAAAGCCACTCCAGGCTTTGGTGATTTCATCAGTCAGTATAGCGTATCCCAGTCCCTTTTTTACGCCGCTTTTATCCCATTCATCCGTCAGATCTTTTCTCACTTCTATACTTTTAAGCCGTTGATTTATCCAGTCTCTACTGTAACCTTTTTTGTGATAGGTTTCCATTAAACGGTCAATACCGATTTCAGGGTCTTCTATTTCGTCAATTCTTTCCCTACCAACCCTGGCTAACCAATGCTTGAACGGTTCTGCTTTTTTCGATGGAACTGATTGTATGAGGCGGAAAAGTTGCTCTGTATCAGCCACATCGGTTAATCGCATTTTGCCGTCTGCAGCAGACATCTTCAAAGCGTGACAATTCGTCACAGTTTCATTTCCTTCTTCTTTGAGCCGTTGCTTAAGCTTTCTCCAATATGCTTGTGCGTCTATGCTTTCTGTTAGTATTGCCACTACATCCACAATAGAGAAGTACCACTTTTCCTCGCCATCATCCCATTGGGTGCGCACCTGCCTTTGCTCAAATAGTTTTACAGCATGTTGTTTTGTCATTACTTCATCTTTTAATCTTATAGAAATCCCGGTTCAGACGTTTTTCTTCTTCAGTACAAGCGAATCGGCATATTTAGTAAAGAAAGATTAACATAACTCACGTTACACTATTATGTCTCATGTAAAAGCACGCAGATAGGTACCTGCTCCCTGTCATCTCCCTATATACTCCCTACTTCAAGCGTATTTAAAGCGCACTTAATGGCATGAAGGTTAATAACAGCAACAGGCGATACCCGAACGACAGGTATTAACATCCTGCCTCAAAACCACATCGAAGTGACTTTCAATATAGTCCGTAACAGGCTGAGTCCTCTTTTCTTTTGTGTTTTTACCGTATTAATGGAAATATGAAGTTGCTCGGCAATCTCTTTGTTCTTTAGCTCCTGAAAATAACTGAGATGCAAAATATTCCGGCACCCCGCGGGTAATTTTTCCAATGCCTGATGAATATTTTCCAAAACCTCTGTTTCAATAATATGATGCATAGCATTGTCTTCATCGGCTTCCTCCTGATGCAATAAATTTCCATATTTCCTGATGATCTTATCGTGCTTATAAATATTCAGGCAGGAATTTTTGACCGTGATATAAAGAAATGCTTTTACAGCATCCGGGTTGGGGAAGTGTTCCTTTTTTTGCCAAAGCTTCACAAAAGATTCCTGCACTACGTCTTCCGGCTCCTCGCCTTCCGGTAATAGGGAAACTGCGAAATAGCACAGCCGCGTGTGATATTGCTCAAATATCTCCCGGAAAGTAAATTGTCTGCTGTCTTGTGAAAAAGTTATGTAAAACGTTCCATCCATCTATCTCTATGCGATAATAGTCATAAAGATAAGGCGATTTTGAAAGTTCCCAAAATTATGTTACACGCTTGATTTAGCAGTTGTTTTTGTTCAAAGATTAAGGCCTGTTTCAAAAATTTCTATTCACTCATATCCAAAAAGAACGCATTTTGCCCTAAATCAGGTGAATATCCGATGGTTGACCAGCCGTTATTACTTAGCTGCACGGCAATTTTTATCCCGGTTGTGCTTGAAAGTCCTGGAATTTTGCTCCTGACAATTCCGAACTCAAATCTGAGTGTATCACCACTTTGTTCAACATCTCCCATCGTATAATAATTATTGGCATTTATATTGCCGAAACTAAAGCTGCTTTGATCGGTTCCCTTGAAGGGATCAACATCAAGCCATCCGCCAAAAACAGTTCCCTCCAGCAACATATCATACCCCCCGCCGGGCATATCATTGGATAAAAAGCCGGTAGCCGGATTATTATCCGTGTCCATATAAATATCGTATATGTCACCATCGGATTGCTTTGCAATCTGTTCAAAATAAACATATAAATAATTGCCGTCGTAATCATATTTTGCTTTTAAAAAATTACCCGCATTTTTGCCTGCTATGACTACATTATGAGTAACGGTATCCCAGTCGGAAAGAGTATTATCATCCAACTTTACGGAAGATCCCTTTGCAAGATGAAGTACCGTAGATGCATCTGCTTCTGTACCATCTGCACCTATAGCCGTAAGAGTAGGTACATATTTCCCCTTACGCGGATATTCGTGAGTGGGACTCGCTTCGGTGGAGGTAGTGCCGTCGCCAAAATCCCACTTATAAGAAGTGGCAAATTTGGATTCGTTTTTAAACTGTACGGTGAACCCCGAAACGGTATAGCTATAAAAAGGATCCGGCATTATTTTAAGCGAATCTTTTTTACAGGATGAAAGAGTCATTAACCCTGCTACAACTATTGACAGCAATACAAAAATCTTTTTCATATCATTATTTTTAAATAATCTTTTAGGAGACTAACTATCTGCAGCTTATTTTTTATGGATTCTGAACGCAAAGCTTATTCGCTTGCACCTCATCAATAGGTATGTAATATTGAATCCTGGGATCATTAGGTTGAATAATCTCATTGGGATAACCCTGAGGCTTAACGGACAAGTCAATAGAGGATGATACTAATCCCGGCAAGTGATATCCCCAATAATCTCTTACCAATGCCAGGTTATTGCGGAATAAATCAAACATTCTGAAACCTTCAAAAGAAAATTCGATTCGCCTTTCATTTAAAACAACTTGTAATGCTGTCGTCCCACCGGGAAGAATTCCATGATAAAGGCTGTTTCCCAAACCCCTGTTATTTCTGATTGCATCCACATCGTCAAGTGCATCCTTTACATCCCCTGTTTTTGAATATGCCTCCGCTCTGTTCAGATACATTTCCGCCATTCTGAACATAATGGGTGAACTCAGGGTAGGACTACCACCCTGGAAAGAAAACTTAGTATCATAATAAGTAGGTATCCCATTTTTAAGCACGATGTTGCTGTCAGCATCATAGAGTGGAACTATGTAGCTCCATCTTATATCTTCCGGATGCTCACTCATTAAATCCCGTAAAGAAGAAGATGCATATTCTTCTCCCCAACCACTGTTTCCATCAGAATAAATCATGGATGCTATAGAGCCGAATTTCCCGTAATCATCTTTGTCAGTAAATCCTATGCAAAATAGGGTGCCCGGGCTTGATTGTGCATTAGCAAACATAGTTTTGAACTGGTCAGCCGTACATAAAGAAAATCTCCCTGAATTGATAACTTTAGTTGAATAATCAATACAATCTTTGTTATCACCCTGATATAAAAATACCCTGGACAATAACGCCCATGCCGCTTCTTTGCTGGCAAAAATTACCCCCCGCGGTTGGTTCATAAGGGAAGCCGCTTCAAGCGCATCACTGACAACCTGCTTATACACTTCTGCAACGGTAGCCCTTGCTTTTTGTTCAGGCTCATTTGTTGAAAGCCGCAGAATAATTCCGGGAGCGGCTGAATCCTGTGTATATGGTTTGGCGTAAAATCGAACTAAATTAAAATTGCAGAATGCTCTTAAGAAATAACATTCACCCATAAGTTGCTGGACGGCCGGGTTGGGATTGGCAGTTGAATCTTTACCAACCGCCTCAATGACTGTATTACAATCATTAATAATTTTATAAGAAATGTACCAGAAATACCTGGCGTTTGCCTGGGTTGGCGCATGATTATAAGAGAAGCCTAAAAACAGCGGATCCTCCGTCACCTGTGCACAGACGACATTATCTCCAGCGAAGCTGCTCATCTGGAAGTATTGCCTCAGGTACATATTATTAGCATCTTCCGTCCCGTTAAAAGTAACATGATCCTTTAACAAGGAATAAGCCCCATTTACCGCATTTGTCAATCCCGCGAGATTTGATGTAAGCACTTCTGTGGTGATGGCATCACTTGGTTGAATTTCTTTTAAACACCCCGAAAAACAAATACTTAGTCCGGTTAACAATATCAGACCTGCTCTGGCTGACTGCACCCTGATGCTACATGCTTGTGAGCATATAGCAGAAAACGACCACATCTCATGATGGCTTATTTTTTTTATAAAATATTTCATGGTAAATTATTTTAGAACTTAAGGTCAATGGTGAAGAGATACTGATGATTGTTAGGATACTTAAAATCATCCACTCCCGGCATATTAAAATTCTGGGGGGTTATGGTGACCTGGGGATCCTGCCCTATAAATTTAGTGAATGTATATACATTATCAGCAGAGAGAGAAAAAGTAATCCCTTCCATACGTAATGCTTTTGCTAGTGACTGGGCAGCATAACTCAATGAAATATTCCTTATCTGGAGAAAGCTGCCATTAAACAAATACCTTGTGGAAGGTTCCGTCGAATTTGCATTGTTTTCCGGGCTCGGATTAGTAGCATTATCTCCCGGATGGGTCCAGATGCTATACCCTTTAGGCAATACGATCTGATTATAAAGCGGCTCATTTCCATCATTCATGGCAAACCGGAGATTATTGCTGTAAACCTTATTCCCACTCACAAAATAAGCGTTGACAGCAAGTGAGAAACTTTTATAAGTAAAGGTGTTGGTCATGCCTCCTTGTAGCGTTGGTACAGCCGACCCTACTTCTTCCAAAGTGGCATTGGCATAATTAGAGGTGGTGGCCCTTCCTTTTACATTGCCACTGCTGTCTGTGGTGATTTGCTCCCAAAGCGGCGCTCCGGTCTGCTTATCTACTCCTTTCCAAACCGGAAGATAAAATTCATACAGGTTACCTCCATTCCGGTAGATCTGAGAATTTCCCCATGAGTCAGTCCTCACGAAGGATGCGGGAAGGCTCTTTAGCTTATTATTATTGAAGCTTATGTTGAAGTCTGTACTCCACGAAAAATTTCTATTCCGGATATTCACGGATGAAAGGGCAAGCTCAAGCCCTTTATTCTCAATTTGGCCGGAATTTTCCCACCGTGTTTCAAAGCCTACTGAAAGCGGTTGGGAAACCTGAAGCAGGAGATTCTTTGTAATATTATGGTAAAGGTCTATGGTGATGGATAATCTTTCAAACAATCCCAAATCAAATCCCAGGTCCTGTTCATGTTTACTTTCCCACGTAAGATCGGGGCTGGCCAACTGCAACGGAGTGGCCGCCGATAATGCATTATACTGGCTGGACAGGGAAAATAATCCCAGGTATCTCGATGCCCCGATATCCTGAGTACCGGTTATACCATAACTTGCTCTGACCTTCAGATTATTGATGGTTTTACTGTTCTGCAAAAATGGTTCATTGCTGACAAGCCATGCTGCAGAAACAGCCGGGAAAGATCCATACCTTTTACTTTTAGGAAATGCGGTACTCCCGTCTTCTCTAAATGAAGCAGTAAGAAAGTATCTATCTTCATAATTATAATTTACCTGGGAAAGATATGACATAATTTCAGCTTCATTATTAGAGCCGGTAAGCGCTAAATTGCTCGATACCACATTAAATACTTTCAAATTAAAAGGTAATCCTCTCCCTGAACCACCCATATTCTGTGATTTATCTATTTCGTACGCCACACCGGCCAAGCCGCTAAGCTGGCTTTTTCCAAAAGTAAAATCAAACTTCAGTAAGTTATTGAAAACGCCTCCGTAGTCTAACTCTCCGGTACCATCCAGGAAACCCGTACCGTGATATTGTCCGGCAACAACCGGAGAATAATAGTCAGAACTGGTATTGTAAGCGGCAGATAAACGATTGGTAGAAGAATATCTGAGCCAGGGGGTAATTCTCAGATTAAGGTCCAGGTCATAATTTACATCAAATCCTTTGTATTCATGGTTAGAGTTTTCTGCTGTTTGTAAAGGATTGATCTTATCTCTCGACCACCACTTAAACGGTACATTCTGATCCACATAAACGGGCTTCCCTGCACTGTCGAAAGGATTGTCCCACGGTAAATTCAAATAGGCGTAATAAACGTCATTATAATCGTAACTCTTACCAATTGTTCCGTTAATATTAATATTATTAGTTAAACTGCTGTTTAATCCGAAATGAGTAGTATTGCTTCCGAATATATTTATCCGCTTATAGTTCGTATTAATAAATGTCCCGTCTTCGTTATAATAGGTTAAACCAAAATAGTAGTCATTCTTTTTTGTTTTTCCTGCAAGTGACACGTGATAGTTTTGGACCAGGGCAGGTTTAAACATAGCATCCAGCCAATTGAAGTTGGTGCTGTCTAAATATCTTGGCCGGTCAGCATAAAACCTCAAGAGATCAATTTTATAAGAATTCCCCGTATCGCCTGGTATGTAATCTCGGTAAAGTTCTTTTTGATAATTATATAACTGGCTTCCATTCATCATTTTTATCTTGCCGAAATCAGGGAATCGTACTCCGGTAGTTAATTTTGCATCCACCGTCAGCCCTTCTTTCGTGGCCCTTTTAGTGGTAATAACGATCACCCCACCATTTGCCTGTGACCCATACATAGCAGTAGCTGCAGCATCCTTCAAAACGGTCACGCTGGCGACATCATTGGGATCAAAATTTCCACCGATGATCCCATCAACAACAAAGATCGGACTCTGGGATGCATTAATGGAAGAGATACCTCTTATCCGGATTTCCGCGGCCGAACCCGGTGCACCCGAGCTATTCACCGCGTAAAGCCCCGGCACCTTCCCTTGCAAAAGAGATCCGATATCGTCACTGGTCACATCATTTAATTTCTTGGAATCAATAACGGTAACCGCACTGGTTAATTCACTCTTTTTTTTGTCGCTATAGCCAACGACCACTAATTCATTTAGTTTTTGATTAAGTTCTTGTAAGGTAACGGTGATATCATTTTCCCCCGGTTGCACCGTAATTGTTTTTGTTCCGTAGCCGATAGACCGCACCAGCAATTTGGTAACACCATTGGGCACTTCGATAGAAAAGCTCCCGTTATTTTGAGTTAAGGAAACCTTTCCATCCTCGTTTTCAATAATTGCCTGTGAAAGTCCCGAGTGGTCTTTTTCCGAGAGCACAAGGCCCTTGAGGAGGCGTGACTGAACCTGTGCCTGTGTGCTGACAGACCATAGCAAAAAGAAGGCAAGTAGCTTGTTTCTCATGTTAGTATAAAAATTAATTTACGTGAATGATAACCTTAGACGATATAAAGGTATAAAAAGGATTCGTAAGATAAAAAAAAAATTTATCTTTTTTTTCATTTCGATACTTTAAATTCTCAGGGATTATTTGATTTTTAGATACTTGCGACCGGTGGCCGGTAATCGCACCTTTCTAAAAAAGTAAGAGAAATCGCTTGACCAATATGTAAATACTTGTCTTATTTCAGGCGATAAGCACCTGAAGACCGGCATCTTCCAGCCTTTTTTTATCTTCATTCGAAATGCCCTTGTCAGTCACTACCGCCTTAATTTTATCCAATCCGCAAATAAATACAAGGCTCTTCCGGGTGAATTTGCTGCTGTCAGTTACTAAAATAACCTCCTTCGCAATCCGGATCATCACCATATTCAGAGAAGCTTCTTCAATATTGGGGGTAAAAATACCCTGGCGCGTATCAAACCCGTCCGTACTAATAAATGCCTTATCAACAAAGAAGTTTCCCAGGTTCTTCTCCGCCAGCGGTCCTATCAGGCTCATTGAATTTTGACGTAATACTCCTCCGGGTACGATCAGGTTAATATTAGAACGGCCAATCAAAAGGCTGATAATATTTAAAGCATTGGTAATCACTGTCAAATGCCTGAAATCTTCGAGATTCCTGGCTATTTCCGCCGTAGTCGTACCGCTGTCTAATATGATGGTTTCATTCTCTTTTATAAGCTGGGCGGACCGGCGGCCAATGGACATTTTTTCAAGCGCATGAATTTTACTTTTGTCCATAATGCTCTGATCTATCCCAACATGATTTTCCGAGTTGATAGCGCCGCCCCTCGCCCTCATAACCAAGCTTTTCCTTTCCAAATATTCCAAATCATTACGGATAGTTACTTCACTGACGTCAAATTGCTTGCTTAAATCCGTGATTAGTACTTCGCCAGTCTCTTTTACTTGCTCTAATATGGCACGACGTCTTGTAACCGTCAGCTTTTCCTTCTTTTTAGGCATAACAGCAGTTTTAAAAGTAAAGGTATTAAAGGTTCGTTTTAAATTTTAAAGCCCGATTAAAAGTCAATTTATAAAAAATATTGCAAATGTAGTGAAAGATATAGATTTTATAATACCTTTGTATTTCAAAGAAAATAATTATGACGTATCTCAATCTTCCGGCTGCCGATTTAAAAATTGCGGGGGGATATCAAACAGCCTTAGAAATAAGCAGGCAACCTGAAGTATGGGAAAAAACCGCCAAAAAAGTGTCTAATGGATTCGAAGCAATAAACGCATTCATTCAATCCGCTTTCAAGGAAGTTGACCAAATAATACTCACAGGCGCCGGCAGCAGTTCTTTTATAGGGCATTCGTTATCCGGCATCCTGTTTAGCCACTTCAACACTTATTGCCATCCTGTGCCAACAACAGATATTGTTTCTTTCCCGGAATATTATTTTAATCCGTCTCATATCAGTTTAATCATTTCTTTTGCACGAAGCGGAGAAAGTCCTGAGAGTGTCGCGGCGCTGGAATTGGCGGATAAGTACAATAAAAAGTGTTTCCATTTTATTATTACTTGTGACGGTTCCGGTGCGCTGGCAAACTACAAATCAAAAAACCCGGTACAGGTTTTCATCTTACCGGCCGAGGCTAACGATAAAGGATTAGCCATGACTTCAAGCTATACCTCTATGCTATTGGTCGGACTATTGTCCACCTTAGGGAGTAAAGATTACAAAATAGATTTCAGCGATCAATTAGAACAGAGTATAGGAGTGGCCCGAAATATAATTATGAAGGAATGTGAAAACCTGAAAGCCATTGCGGGCAAGCCATTTCAAAGGGCTGTTTTCCTGGGTTCGGGAGCATTACATGGCACGGCCATGGAAGCGGCTTTAAAGCTGCAGGAATTAACGAGTGGCCATATTATATGTAAGTCAGATACGTTTTTAGGGTTCCGTCACGGTCCGAAAGCCGTTATTAACGAAGATACCCTTGTGGTATATTTTTTCAGCAACAACGAATATGCACGCCAATATGAAATAGACCTGGTTAATTCCATGAATAAAGGAACCGGGGCGCTTTTCAATCTGGGAATCGGAGAGAAAGTGATTAATTCTGACCAGTTGGATTGTCAAATTCATGCCGGTGTACCGGATGTTCAACTGAAGGAATATTTTCAACCTCTGAGTTATATTCTTCCTGCACAAATGTTGGCTTTCTTTAAAAGTATGCAGCTTGGATTAGCACCGGATATGCCCTCATCTAATGGTGCCATATCCAGGGTGGTTGAAGGGGTCACTATCTATCCTTTTCCAAAAAACGGGGAAAGAATTCTTAACTAACCAATATCTTCTTTGAAATGAAAAGCAAAGGGAGAAAATACGACGTCTTAGTTGCCGGGGAGCTCAATATGGACTTGATCTTAGCCGGGATGAATCATTTTCCACAGCGTGGGAAAGAGATCCTGGCTCCTGAAATGTCTTTAACATTAGGGAGCAGCTCTGCCATTTTTGCAAGCAACCTGGCTGTTTTGGGAACAAGTGTTTGCTTCATTGGTAAAATCGGGAAAGACCCATTCGGGAACCAGGTGGTGAAAAGCCTTTCTGAAAAAGGTGTGGAGGTGAGTCAGATCACCTATAGTGACACTGCCAAAACCGGCCTTACCGTTGCCCTTAGTTACGAAAATGAGCGGGCTATGGTCACCTATCCCGGGGCCATGTTGGAATTAAAGGAGGAGGATATCACAGATGATCTTCTGCAATCGTGCAGTCATTTGCACGTTAGTTCCATTTTTATGCAACCTGCTCTGAAGAACGGCATGGTATCCTTATTCCAAAGGGCAAAAAAAGCCGGCCTTACTACCTCCCTGGATACTCAATGGGATCCTGATGAAAAATGGGATTGCGACTGGGAAAATTTATTACCGTTAGTGGATGTGTTCATGCCTAATCTGGAAGAACTAAAAAACATTACCGGTCAAAAAGAACCGGAAGCATGTATCAATAAAATTAAAGATTGGGTAAATATTGTTGCTGTAAAGGATGGGATAAACGGAAGTTTAATAGGTAACAATGGAAAGATTTTTAAACAACCGGCTTTTATCAACAGGCAGGTAAAAGATACCATCGGCGCCGGTGATAGTTTTAATGCCGGTTTCATCCATCAATTTATTAAAGATAAGCCTCTGAAGGATTGTTCGGAATTGGCTGCCATCTGTGGCGCCGTCAATACAACTTTTTATGGTGGTACAACCGCTTTTGGCAGCAAGGAAAATGTGCAAAAAATTGCATTACAACAATTTAACTATCATGTCAATGACCTGTAAAGAAAAATTAAAGAAGTGTAAAGAGGAAGGAACAGCGCTTTTGGCAACCAACTTCTATAACTTCGAAACTTTAAAAGGTTTATTATTAGCAGCTCAAAAGACCAAAAGCAGCCTGATACTGCAAACAAGTGAAAGTACCCTGCATTATCTGGGCATAAAGCCTGCCAAAGCTTTGGCTGATTCTATGCTTAAGGAGTATGGCGTACAGGGCTGGCTTCACTTGGATCATGGTAGTTCTGTTGAATTAGTCAAGGAGTGCCTGAACGCGGGATTTGACAGTGTGATGATTGATGCCAGTGAAAGACCTTTTTCAGAAAACATAAAAATAACCAAAGAGGTAGTTGAAATTGCACAGAAATATAATGCGAACGTGGAAGCTGAATTGGGTTACGTAGCAAAACTGGGACAAAAACAATCACTGGAGCCGACCTCTGCAGTAGAAGCGAAAACATTTGTGGAAGAAACAGGAGTAAATGCCCTGGCTGTTGCTATCGGAAATGCCCATGGGTTCTACAAAGAAAAACCTTATCTCAACTTTGAACGGTTAAAAGAGATAAGTGCAGTTACGAACTGTTGCCTGGTATTACATGGCAGCAGTGGAATACCTGATGACCAATTGCAAAAAGCGATTAGCCTGGGGATCAGCAAGATCAACCTGGCAACAGAGACAAAAAATATTTTTATGAAAACCCTTCAATCCGTACTGAAGGATAACCGGGAAATAGATCTGAGAAAAGTCTTCCCGGTGGCGATTGATGCCGTAAATACACTGATTACAGGGAAACTGGAAGTCATAAATACTGTGAGACACGCTTAACCCTTTGGACATGAAAATGAGAAAAATTACCGGAATATGTATCATCATTCTCATGGGAACAACTTTAATTTCATGCAGCAAGTTGATCAAAATAAATAATCAGCAACTTGAAATTACGGTGAATAACCTGATGCAAACCCACCTATCAAGTGCAATTAAAGGGACAAAGCCTCTGATGAATGAATTCTCATCTTCTGAATATCTGGTAACTGCTGAATTTACTGCAAAAGATTTTAAACTGCAAGATTCAAAAAAGGTTTCTTTCCATGACGCGAAAGGAGAAAGAACTATCTGGACATTAAGAGGAACTTATGACAAATATCCGTTAGAAAAGGTACTGCAGATAACAACTTATAAAGGCTTTCCCAACACGGCTTATTTTAAAGTGAAATATATTAATAAGGGCAACAGAAAACTATCGGTAACCGGATGGGCAAATAATCATTACTCCTTACTGCCATCTAAAGCGGACAGCATCCCTTTCTGGAGTTTTCAGGGAAGCTCTCATGCAGATCGGAGAGACTGGATTCAACCCATCAGGTTTGGCCTGCACCATAAAAACTATATGGGTATGAATGCTTCTGACTATGGCGGAGGCATTCCGATGGTGGATCTATGGAGAAGGGATGCCGGTATTGCGATTGGCCAGTCAGACAGTATTTTCAGATTAATTTCTTTACCGGTACGGTATGATCAGGATAGCTCATACGCAACAGTAAGCGTGCAATATTCCTATCCTGAACCGGCATCGCTTAAACCGGGTGATACACTTTCGACTTACGAAACATTTGTTGATGTCCATACCGGAGACTGCTTCCCGCCGCTAAGAGAATTTGGCAGGTACATGCAGACAAAAGGGATTATTCCTCCGAAGCCTGAAGAATACGCCTTTGAACCTATCTGGTGCGCATGGGGATACGGCCGGAATTTTACGGTAAAAGAAATCCTCCGTACCCTACCCAAAGTAAAAGAATTAGGATTTAAATGGGTGGGAATAGATGATGGCTATCAACAGGCGATTGGAGACTGGCACACCAACAACAGTCAGTTTCCCGGGGGCGATTCAGAAATGAAAGCGCTGGTGGACAGTATTCATAAAATGGGCATGAAAGCCATGCTTTGGTGGGCTCCTATGGCAGCAAGCCCTAAAAGCAATTTTATAAAAGAATATCCCAACAGCCTTTTGATCCAAAAAAATGGTAAACCACAGTTTATCAGTTGGTGGGATTCCTATTACTTATCTCCAACAGACAGCGTTACGCGAAATGCGACTCAGTCAACCGTCCGACTCTTTTTAAAAGAATGGGGATTTGATGCACTCAAGCTGGATGGCCAATACATGAATGCTTGTGCCCCGGATTATGCAGAAGGTCATCACTTGTCCAATCCTGATCAATCCATTGAACAACTGCCGGAATATTTTAAACTGATTTATAAAACTGCCAGAAAAATTGACCCTCATGCGGTCATTGAGTTTTGCCCCTGTGGCACCTGTATGAATTTTTACCTCATGCCCTATACCAACCAATTTGTAGCCAGTGATCCTGAAAGCAGTTGGCAGGTAAGAACGAAGGCGTTGGTTTACCATGCAATTGTTCCCCAAACAGCCTATTACGGCGACCATGCAGAACTTATAAACGATGATTTTGCTTCTCAAATCGGAGTAGGTGGCGTCCCTGGGAGTAAATTTGTATGGCCCAAACTCCATGCGCCAGGTGAACAAGGCCTGTTACTTACACCGGCAAGAGATTCTCTGTTCAAAAAATGGGTCAGCCTATATAATAAAATGGAACTAAGTAAAGGCGATTACCTGGGTGATTTATATGATATCGGCTATGATTACCCTGAGGCTCATTGTATAAAAAAAGATGGAAACATGTACTATGCATTTTATAATCCTCACTTTAACGGAAACATACAATTAAAAGGATTGGAGGCATCGGGAAATTATGCAGTAAGAGATTATTTCCATGATAAATCTTATGGAACCATTAAAGGAGGGAATCCCAATCTGAAAGTCAGCTTTACGAATTTTTTAGTACTTGAAGTTATGCCCATAAATTAATAAAATAATTGAATTATGTATTTAGCCCTCGTGGCTTAATGAATAGAGGGCTTTGCCTGAACGACTTTAGAAAAATGACGCCTGCCTTTGCCGGTAGGCAGGTTAAAAAATTTGCGATAATGAAGCGTTAACGGAAAATATGATTGGATTTAGATTAATGCCGAACGTCACAAAGGTTCATCAGGGAGTAAAGGACAATCGGAGCATTATTTTCCGTAGCGTAATTGAGCAAATTTTAGTCATTTTTCGTCAGTCTTGAATTTTTCCTGCCTAGCCGGCAGGCAAGGTTTGCTTCTTTCTTTGTTTTAAGACAAAGAAAGAAGACTTTAAAATCTGGGTAAC
>SCQV01000522.1 GCA_004299085.1 Chitinophagaceae bacterium
ATCTATCCCTTCAAAAAACGCTCCGCCAAACATTTCCAGCCAATCAACAATCCCCTTATCCGTACTTTTCAATGGAGTAGGCCTGTCATAATTTTCTATAAAACGAATCTCAAATCCATATTGCTCCAACTTGTCGGCATATTCAGCTACTGATGGGAAATACCAGTTTGAAATAGCCGCCTGTGTTGTAAACCCATGTTTCTTCAATACTTTTTTTAACTCCGTTCTTATCTTTTCTACATTTCCCTTAGCGCCCAATTCGGCGACTATCCGCCCTCCAGACTTTAAGTGATAAAAAATATTTTCCAACACCGCATCCTGGTCTTTTATCCAATGTAATACTGCATTTGAAAAAACAGCGTCATAGCGATCATTCATTTCAAAATCGCGTGCATCAGTACAGGCAAATTTTATACCCTCATATTTTTTCTTCGCTTCCTCAATCATTTGCTCAGACAAATCTATTCCCGTTACCATGCATCCTGCTAATGAAAGCTGATGGGCCAAATCTCCCGTTCCACAACCCAAATCAAGAATATGTTCACCTGCTTTCGGATTCAATACTTCAATCAAATCTCTCCCATAATTTGAGACAAAATCATGTTCTTTATCATATAGTACAGCATTCCAATCCATTATTTATTCCAAACTTGAAACTTTCCCAAAGAGCTCTTCCGGAGAATATTGAACATTAAATATTGTCCAAAGGACTCCTTCGGAGAACATTAAATATTTCCCTTACAACATCCCTACCACCTTCTCCCCCATTGCATCGGTACCCAACACAAACCTGTTATCCGTATGCTTATCTGCAATATCCATAGTCCTGTAGCCCTGTTTCAAAACTTTATCAACTGATTTAATGATCCTGTCCGAAGCATCTTTTAATCCAAAAGCAATATCCACCAGCAATGCAGCAGACAAAATACTCGCCAACGGATTAGCAATCCCTTTGCCCGCAATATCATGCGCAGAACCATGAATTGGTTCATAAAAACCGATACGGTCGCCCACAGACGCAGATGCGAGCATTCCCATGGAGCCTGAAATTTGTGAGGCTTCATCCGTCAGAATATCTCCAAACAAATTTCCTGTCAACACCACATCAAATCGTCTTGGGTCTTTTATCAATTGCATCGCTGCATTATCAATGAACATATATTCCGTTGCCACTTCCGGAAAATCCTTAGCCACTTCCTGCACTACCTTTCTCCAAAGCCGTGAGGCTTCTAACACATTTGCCTTATCCACCGAGCATACTTTTTTCTTCCTGGTCATGGCAGCCTGAAAGGCTTTTCGCGCTATTCTCTCCACTTCATATTGATGATAAATCATTAAATCCGATGCCCAGCTTTCGTCCTCCGCTTTTCTCTTTTCACCAAAATAAACATCACCCGTTAATTCCCTGAAAAATAAAATATCTGCGCCGCTTAAAATCTCAGGCTTTATGCTCGAAGCACTCAATAATTCATCGAATACTTTTACCGGACGCAGATTGGCAAACAAGCCTAGCTCTTTTCTTATCTTCAACAATCCTTGTTCCGGCCTTACCTTCAGTGTAGGGTCATTGTCATATTTCGCATGGCCAATGGCGCCGAATAAAATAGCATCACTGCTTCTTGCTTTGTCTAATGTTTCATCCGGTAACGGATTTCCAGTGGCTTCAATGGCTACATGTCCCATTAATGCTTCCTCGAACTGAAACTGGTGCCCACCATTTTCAGCTACTTTTTCCAAAATTTTTTTTCCCCACTTTGTCACTTCAGAACCGATACCGTCACCAGGAATAACTAAAATCCTCTTATTGATACCCATTTACTCTATGATTTCTGATATATAATATTAAGATCTTTGGTTTGCATCAGACCATGACAACTGACAACACACAACGATATTCAAAATTTAAGCTATCTCGTTCCTTCATATTCCTCAATCTTATCTTTAAGGTTCAACAAATAATCAATATCATCATACCCATTTATCAAACATTCTTTTTTATAAAGATTAATTTCAAATTGTTCGCTTGCTCCGGTTGATAAAATTTTAATAGTTTGCTTAGGTAAATCCACTTCAATCTCAGTCTTGGGATTTCTTTGCACTTCATCAAAAACCTGCCCTAAAAATGATTCACTCACTGTCACCGGCAAAATGAAATTGTTTAGTGCATTATTCCTAAATATATCCGCAAAAAAACTGCTCACCACCACTCGAAACCCATAATCTGCCAAAGCCCATGCTGCATGCTCGCGCGAAGAACCGCAACCAAAATTTTTCTCCGCAGCCAATATTTCCCCTTTAAACAAAGGGTTATTTAAAACGAAATCTTTCTTCGGTTTATTCTCATCATCATGCTCATAACGCCAGTCACGAAAAAGATTCTTTCCAAACCCCTCCCGCGTAGTAGCTTTCAAAAACCGGGCTGGAATAATCTGATCCGTGTCCACATTTTCGATAGGTAACGGAACAATCGTAGATATTATTTTCTGAAATGTCTTCACCTGATTTTATTTAAACTTAATTTTTTTAATCCGAAATTACCGACCACAATTTTTGCCTTTTGCCATTTTATTTAAACGTACTGCCGGTTTTTTTATTTGAACACTGCCGTATGCTCCTGCCATTATCCTTCAAGGTCGTTCACAAATATTCTCTCACATCTGTTATTTTTCCTGTAATGGCTGCTGCCGCTGCCGTTAATGGGCTTGTCAGAAATGTTCTTGCATTAGGGCCTTGCCGCCCTTCGAAATTCCGGTTGGAGGTGGAAACACAATATTTACCGGCAGGAATTTTATCTTCATTCATTCCCAGGCAGGCAGAACAACCAGGCCCTCTCAACTGAAATCCGGCCGCCTCAAAAATAGCCTGAATACCTTCTTCTCTCGCCTGCTTTTCTACCTGTTTTGATCCAGGCACTATCCAAACCTGCACGTTATCCGCTTTCTTTTTACCCTTTACAAAAGACGCTACCATCCGCAAATCTTCAATACGGGAATTAGTGCAACTGCCAATAAACACATAGTCAATCGGCTTACCCAATAATGAAATCCCATCTTCCAATGCCATATAATCCAGCGCTTTTCTAAATGATTTTCTATCATGACCTTCCACTTCTGACAACGAAGGAATTCGTTTAGTAATCCCCATTCCCATTCCGGGGTTAGTCCCATAAGTAATCATCGGTTCAATGTCCGCTGCATCAAACTGCAATACTTTATCAAATACCGCATCCTTATCAGAATAAAGTGTTTTCCAATAAGCGAGGGCTTCATCCCAATCGTTTCCTTTGGGGGCAAATTCTCTTCCTTTTATATAATTAAAGGTCGTCTCATCCGGAGCGATCAGCCCTCCCCTGGCGCCCATTTCAATGCTCATATTACATATAGTCATCCGGGCTTCCATACTCAGATTGCGAATAGATTCACCCGCGTACTCCACGAAATAACCCGTTGCCCCAGAAGACGAGATCTGTGAAATAATATATAATATAATGTCTTTAGAAACAACACCCTTCCTCAATTTACCATTAATTTCAATTTTCATCCTTTTAGGCTTGTACTGCAACGTGCATTGCGTTGCCAGCACCTGCTCCACCTGGGAGGTACCAATTCCGAAAGCAATAGTTCCAAAAGCACCGTGCGTAGAAGTATGGCTATCCCCACATACTATCGTCATACCGGGCAAGGTAATGCCCAATTCAGGTCCAATGATATGAACAATGCCATTAAAAGGATGGCCTAATCCGTATAATTCTATTCCGAAATCTTTACAGTTTTTTGTCAGCATCTCCACTTGTCTGCGGCTCAATTCTTCCCTGATGGGTAAATGTTGATTTAAGGTAGGAACATTATGATCGGCAGTAGCATGGGTTTGCTTGATGCGAAATACGGGAATATTCCTTTCACGTAAACCATCGAATGCCTGCGGGCTTGTCACCTCATGAATAAAGTGTGCATCAATATATAACACATCCGGATAGCCGGGTTTAGAATATACCACGTGGCCGTCCCAAATTTTATCTAAAAGTGTTTTTGACATATTATTCTCTTCTAAAATCATCAATCTGAAATCATCAATCTGAAATTAAATCCTGCATTGTTATCCTCATCATTGAAGATAATAAGGTTGTATATCCTTTCATTTTTTTTCTACCAAGGTCGTGTTCATAGTAGAAACGAGCGCCTGTTCTTTAAAAAAACCTATAAAGATTCACGGCCTTTATGCCTGACCATCCAAAGGTATTTTTATAACACCATCTAAAATTACCTATTTTTACAAATATTACACTTGTCAAAAAAGGCATTTATATTATAAGTAATTGCTAATCAATAATTCACAAATATATTATTCCAATGTCCAATCCAATAAATGATCCTCTTTTTTCCTTAATAAAGTCGCTTTCTAAAGCGGAAAAAAGGCAATTCAGGTTACAAAGCGAGCGCCAGAATGATGCTTTGTTTGTTCAACTCTTCCATGCAGTGGATAAATCAAAAGCATATAATGAAGCTACCATTTTAGAAAGGATTTCCGGTTTAAAGAAAAGCCAGCTTTCCAACCTGAAAGCACATCTATATTATCATTTGCTGGATACGTTGAGGACTTTGGACCGTCAAAAGGATATTCGTATTGCGTTAAGAGATCAGGTGGATTATGCACAGGTTCTGTACAATAAAGGTTTATATCAACAAAGTCTTCGTATGCTGTCAAAAGCAAAACTGCAGGCTGCCGAGCATCAGGAAATAGAGCTAAAAATGCAGATACTGGAATTTGAAAAGCTGATTGAAGCAAGGCATATTACCCGAAGTATAGAAAACCGTGCAGAACAACTGAGCAGCGAATCGCGATTATGTATCCAACAACTTACCAGTCTGAGTAAGCTCTCAAGCCTGGCATTAAATCTTTATGGCATGTATCTGAAGTTAGGCCACGTCCGTAATGAAAAAGAAGCGGTGATGTTGAAGAGTTTTTTTGAGAATAACCTTCCTGAGACGAACTTAAAAAATATGACTTTTTATGAAAAGGTGAATCTATTTCAGGCTTATTCGTGGTACTCTTATATCCTTCAGGATTTCTTAATGTTTTACCGATACACCCAGAAATGGGTAGATCTGTTTCATGAATATCCGCTGCAGAAGCAAAGCGATCCCGCATTGTATATCAAAGCATTAAACAATTTGCTCAATGCTCATTTCTTCAATATGAATGAGGAAAAATTCAGCCATGACCTGAACGAATTAGAATCATTCTGGAGAGACAATGAAGAACATTTCAATGAAAATACAAAAACACTTGCCTTTGTTCATACTTATACAGCAAAGATTAATAAGCATTTTCTGGAAGGCACTTTTACAAAAGGATTAAAAATCGTTCCAGAAGTAATGGAACTAATTAAGATACATCAGTTGCAATTAGATACACACCGGGCGCTGGTATTTTATTATAAAATCGCCTGTCTGTATTTTGGAAGCGGAGATAATCAAAATGCTATCGAATACCTGAACAAGATCATTAATCTGAAAGTAGGCAATTTACGGGCAGACATCCAATGTTTCGCACGCATTCTTCACCTGATAGCGCATTATGAGCTAAAGAATTATTCATTGATGGAATACCTGCTGAAATCCGTTTATCATTTCCTTTCCAAGCATAGAGATATGAGCCTGGTCATGGAAGAAATATTGAAATTTCTCAGGACCTCGAATCATCTCAATGCACGTGAAATAAGAACCTCGTTTCGTCGTCTAAAAGAGCACCTGGAATTGATTGCCAAAAATCCTTATGAACGGCGTTCATTCCTTTACCTGGATATTATTTCCTGGCTGGAAAGCAAAATCAGCCGGCGTCCTGTTCAGGAAGTAATACGTGAAAAGTTTTTGAAAAAGATACCAAGGATTTAGTTATCGTAGCAAGAGGTCTGGGGGCGGCCATTGAACGTTAAAAGTTGAATATTGACAATTGCCCTTTTCCCATTGCTTTTCTCCATCACCTACCTCACTCCTTTCCTTTTATTAAAAAAATTTCTACTTTTATGCAATGAAGAAATTTTCGAGTTACAGCATAATTGCCATACTGCCATTCTTCCTTTTTGCAGGAAAACGACCCATAAGCTCACAAGCTTATGAGAACAATGATACCACCACTGTTATCCGCATCAATGAATTAGGCTACGCTCCTCAAGGTATTAAAGTCGCTGTCTGGGGTTCTAAAGCGGATAATATACCGGCTTCTTTTTCCCTGATCAATGCAGGCAATCAGCAGGTTGTTTTCACAGAACCTATGAAAAATGATTTTGGAGCTTATGGACCTTTTGAACATTCTTTCAGATTAAACTTTTCTTCTTTTCACACACCCGGGATATATTATTTAAAAGCCGGGAATACTACTTCACCCACCTTCCCAATATCCGATGATATTTATAAAGGGACTCCCGATTTTTGCATGCAATATATCCGCGAACAACAATGCGGATATAATCCGGTAATACGTGATTCCTGTCATACGCATGACGGCTATGTGATTTATGGACCTGTAAATGACAGCATGTTCGTGAATGTGGTGGGTGGCTGGCATGATGCCACCGACTATCTGCGATATGTTACTACTTCAGCTACGGCAGATTATTATTTGTTATCGGCTTATCGTGATTTTCCCGAAGTCTTCATTGATTCCTGCCAATGGAACGGTTTGCCCGGAGCCAACGGTGTAGCCGATGTTTTGGACGAAGGAAACTGGGGGCTAACCTGGCTTTTAAAAATGAATCCGAAACCGACCTGGTTTTTTAACCAGGTAGCAGACGATCGCGATCACGCCGGTTTTCGCATGCCGGATAAAGATAGTGTAAGCTATGGATTAGGATTAGAAAGGCCTGTTTATTTCCTTACTGGAGAACCTCAAGGTATAGGAAAATATAAAAATACTACTACCGGAGCAGCTTCCACTGCGGGGAAATTTGCCAGCACTTTTGCCTTAGGATCCATGACTTATCAGAAAACAAATCCGGCGTATGCCAAAGAATTGGAACAACATGCCATTAATGCTTACAAATATGGATTAAAAAAACCGGGATATACGCAAACAGCCTGCGACGTTTCACCTTATTATTATACGGAAAAAGACTGGAAAGATGATATGGAATTAGGTGCAGCCATGCTCTGGCAGCTGACAGGAAATAAAAAATATCTACAACAGGCAATAGCTTATGCCAAAGCTGACCCGATGAAACCCTGGATGGGCGCAGACACCATGACACATTATGAGTATTTTCCTTTTTATAATGCTGGTCACTACGAGTTAGCGAAAAAGCTGCATGGAAAAGAAAGACAAGCATTGATTGACTATTACCACGAAGGTATTCAGGCGGTCTGGAACAAAGCGAAGCACAATGCATTTTATCGTGGTGTGCCTTTTATCTGGTGTTCCAATAATCTGACAGCGGCTTTTGCCATGCAATGTTATTTATATCGCCAATTGTCTGGTGATGATACTTATCAACAATTAGAGCAGGCCTGCGTGGACTGGCTGCTGGGTTGCAATCCCTGGGGAACAACTATGATTATAGGACTTCCTGCCGGTGGCACCCATCCCTCTGATCCCCATTCCGCTTTATCTCATCTCGCAGATATAGCCATCAATGGTGGATTAGTGGATGGGCCTGTTTATGGAAGCATTTATCACGGGCTACTTGGAGTGCATCTGAGCAAGCCGGATAAATATGCCCCATTCCAATCTGACCTGGCAGTTTATCATGACGATTATGCCGATTACTCAACAGATGAACCAACACTGGATGGCACAGCTACGGTTATTTATTTATTAGCTGCACAGGATGCACAAGCCAGGTTTAAAAAAAAAGTAGTTTTAGATGATGGCGGTATCATTCGTGGCGACACCACTAAAAAAGAAATAGCGCTTGTTTTCACCGGACATGAATTTGCAGATGGCGGATATAGCATTGCCAACACCTTAAAGGGAAAACATATTCATGCCTCTTTTTTCCTGACGGGAAAATTTTATAGGGATAATCCCAATCTCATCCGTCTATTACAAAAAGGAGGGAATTACTTGGGTTCCCATTCTAATAATCATCCGTTGTATTGTGATTGGACAAAACGCGACAGTTTACTGATTACCAAAAAAAAATTTACAGACGATTTGGACAGTGCTTATCTAACGATGAAAAAGTTCGGTATTACGAAGAAAACGGCACCTTATTTCTTGCCTGCTTATGAGTGGTACAATGATTCTATTGCTATCTGGACAAAGGAATCCGGATTGCAGTTGGTGGATTACACGCCAGGTACTTATAGTAATGCCGATTATTCCTATCCCGAAATGGGGAAAAAATATCTGTCGAGTGACACTATTTTTCATCACATTTTAAGATATGAAAAAGAAAATACTGATGGCTTGAACGGCTTTATTCTCTTATCTCACATAGGCACAGATCCAAGACGGACGGATAAATTTTATCATCACCGGCTGCCAGAGTTGATTGATATTTTGAAAAAGAAAGGTTATCATTTTGTGAGAATAGACCAACTTTTAAAAGACCAACAGCATAACTTGCAATGAATAATGTCAACACAATATCATGATTAAATGTCTTTTCGTTTTACTTCTCGTTCTGAGTTTTAATAATCTAAACGCTCAAACACTTATTAAGAAATATGTCAAAGAAAATACAGCTCCAATCGCCACTATTGACCCTGATTCAACCAATTTTTCTGATTTGCAGGTGATAGGTGATGCCATTGGCAATGCAAGAATAGTAATGTTGGGTGAACAAGACCATGGAGATGCACCCACTTTCCTCGCAAAAACCAAATTGATAAAGTACTTACATGAGAAAAAAGGATTCAATGTGTTGGCATTTGAAAGTGACTTTTTCGGATTGAATGAGGGTTGGGATGAACTTAATAAAACTGAAAATAATCTTGATAATTTTATTGCAGAGAATATTTTTGAGGTCTGGACAGGGTGTGACGCATGCAAAGATTTATTTTATCAATACATACCTGATACATACAATACTGAGCATCCTGTCATTTTAACCGGTTTCGATAGTCAATTAGGACTGGGTTACACTCAGGCACATTTAAGGCATCAATTAGATAGCCTGTTTAAACGATTAAAATTGCCTATTGTTGATTCTCCAGATTATACGACAAAAATATTACCCTTATTTGATGATTTATATAATACGGTTAAGGCTCCAGGCGACAGTATTTTCTATACAATTCATTCTTTTTATTTTAAAGTCATAAAGAGCCAATTAAGCAAGCGATTAGATAACACCAATTTCTGGATGATGGTTATGGACAATCTGTTAAGCAATAATTTAATGCTTCATTATAGGTTCACTGGAAAATATAATTACTTGAAATTTCAGGATACCAGGGACGAACAGATGGCTAAAAACCTGAAGTGGCTTTGCGAGGTAAAATATCCTCATCAAAAAATAATTGTATGGGCACACAATGTACATGTATCCAAATATAACGGGCATTACCCACAATCTTTTTTAAATCAAATGAAAACCATGGGCGGTGTATTTACAAGTGATGGTATGTTCATGAAAGAGACCTATATTCTTGGTTTTACTTCTTATGAAGGCACCGCTGGGCGACTCTTTCATCAGCAGTATCAGTTACCGGAACCAAAAAGAAACAGCTTAGAGCGATGGATAAATCCAGCTTATCAATATGCATTTATAGATTTTAAGTCATTCAGAAAGCAATATCCAAAATATAAAAAACAATTTTTTATGGCCGGTTCAATCTTAGGAAATGAGCACCATACTATCAGCAAAGCTCGATGGGATAAGATATTCGATGGCGTATTTTTTATTAGAAAAATGTATCCGTGTAAAAATATTAACTGATAACCGGATTAAGGCGAATGTCTTGTAACATACATTTATAGAATTAGTTATTTAGTTCTAGAAGCCTGATGAACAAAGGACATTGCCTGAACGGCCTTAGAAAAATGACAGCCTGTCCAGCCTTAGCCGGGGAGTAAGAAATTTTCAGAATCGAACGTTAAACTGAAAATATAGTTTTATTTAGGTTAATAACGAGCATCCCAATGGTTCATCATAGCGGCAAAAGCAAATCGGAACATTATTTTCCGTAGCGGTCCGCCTAACGCGGATTGGTCATTTTTCGTCAGTCCCGCCCGAACTTACCGTTCAGTACGGGCGGCCTTGAATTTTCCCTGCATAGCCGGCAGATAAGGTTTGCTTCTTCCTTTGTTTCTCCACAGGAATCCTTTGGACAAGACAAAGAAGCAAGACTTTAAAACTTGGATAACGTGCTTTAAATACATAATTCAATACACTTATTAAGTATTTCCTATAACTCTATCACATTTATTGATGTCATTTTAGGCAGAATTCGCTAATTTTGCGTGCTAAATTGTCTAATGATGAAGTTCGATAAAATTCATAATAAAGGACAGGCCAGACTTTTTGAAAATCACTACTTGGAAATGCTTACCAAAACACACCCTTTGGTGATTTGGGGAATGTATATTCCTATCATTGTCTATATGTTGTATTACAGTTCAGCCAAAGTTGGATTCAGTGTGGGACATATTGTTGGCACTTTTGTATTGGCCATGTTTTCCTGGACATTTTTCGAATATCTGATGCATCGCTTTGTTTTTCACATGGTGAGTGAAAATCCCAAAACGCAGCATTTTATTTATATTATGCATGGCAACCATCACGAATATCCGCGAGACAAGGAACGCTTGTTTATGCCACCGGTGCCAAGCCTGATTTTAGCGGTGGTTCTTTTTTCTTTATTTTATCTTATCATGAGGGGAAATGCATTTGCATTTTTCCCTGGCTTCCTGTTAGGATATCTGATTTACGGCAGCATGCATTATGCCATTCATGCATGGAATCCACCTTTCAAATGGATGAAACCCGTTTGGCGAAATCATCATCTGCATCATTATAAAAGTGAAGAAAAAGGATTCGGTGTCAGCTCTTCGTTTTGGGACAGAGTTTTCGGTACCGGCTTTGACCTGAAAAATGAAAAAGAAGATAAAGAAAAAGTGAAAGCATTGATGTTTGAAAAGAAAAAAAAGCCTGCAAATAATTAACTTCCGCTCGTATCTTCCATGTATGGTTTCATTTTGGATGGTCACTAATATCTTTTGCAAGCAATAAAGAGATTGCCATGTTTTTAAGAATATGATTTATCTCATTACTTCAGTATATACAAAAGAATGATGAGTATTCCGGTTTATATGGATAATAATGCTACTACGCCCTGCGACCAGCGTGTAGTGGAGGCCATGTTACCTTATTTTACCAAACATTTCGGCAATGCAGCCAGCCATACCCATAGTTACGGATGGGTTGCTAAAGGGGCAGTAGATTTTGCCAGAGAACAAATTGCCGGATTCATTCGTTCAGAACCAGGCGAAATTATTTTTACTTCCGGCTCTACAGAAGCCATCAATTTAGCCATCAAAGGAATTTTTGAATTATATCATCAAAAGGGGAATCATATTATCACGTGTGGGACAGAGCACAAAGCTGTTCTGGACACTTGCAAAGCGCTGGAGAAGCGTGGTGCACAAATAACTTACCTGCCGGTAAATAAAGATGGGAGTATTTCCCTTGCTGATTTAGAAAATGCGATTACTCCGCATACCATTTTAGTAGCTTTAATGTACGCCAACAATGAAACCGGCTATATTCATCCTGTTAAAGAAATCAGTAAAATAGTGCATGAAAGAAATAGTTATTTCTTTTGTGATGCCACACAGGCAATCGGTAAAATTCCCGTTAATGTGAATGAAGACGGCATAGACTTGATGTCTTTTTCGGGACATAAAATTTACGGCCCGAAAGGTGTTGGAGCTTTATATCTGCGCAGAAAAAATCCACGCATGCGTGTTCAGTCTCAAATGGACGGTGGCGGCCATGAAAACGGGTTCCGTTCGGGGACTTTGAACGTACCCGGAATTGTTGGAATGGGAATGGCTGTACAACTTTGTTCCAATGAAATGAGCCAGGATTCTGAACGGATAAGCAGGTTGCGAAATCAATTGGAACAGGCAATGTTGAAAACGGGCAAGGTATCTGTAAACGGGAATGTGACATCCCGGTTACCCAATGTCGCCAATTTAGCATTTCATGAGGTGAATGGCTCGCAGCTTATTACCGAAGTAACGAAAAGTATAGCAGTCTCAACAGGTTCCGCCTGTACTTCCGCCCTTCCCGAACCATCGCATGTATTACGAGCAATGGGTTTGCCTGATGATCTGGCAAAAGCATCCCTGCGGTTTAGCCTGGGAAAATTTACCGTTCAGGAAGAGGTGGAATTTGCCTCAAAAACAATAGAAGATATTCTCAAAAGCCTTTAAAATAATTCGTTCCCTATATTATCGTAACTTTGTAAGTGTTTATTGTTTTTTTTTAAAGCTAAACTCATCTGTCATGATACATATCAGCGAAAAAGCCAAAGAAAGGGCGTTGCAATTGCGCTCGGAGGAAAAGTTGGGAAACGATTATTTTCTGCGGGTTTCTGTAGTGGGCGGCGGTTGCTCAGGGTTGAGCTATAAAATGAAATTTGACAACCAAAATAACGCAGATGATCAGATATTTGAAGAAAAAGGGATGAAACTGGTTACCGATTTGAAAAGTCTGTTGTATTTGTACGATACCATACTTGAATTCTCAGATGGACTAAATGGAAAAGGATTTTATTTCAATAATCCCAATGCCACCCGCACCTGTAGCTGTGGAGAAAGCTTTGCCGTATAGTCTTTATTGTTTTAGCCTCACATCAAATACAAAATCCTTTACCCCGGCAACTTTGATTTTTTTTAAATCCTTATGCAACGGGTTAATCAGAAAATTATATTCTTCAGGTACAATAACGCTTGGCACGGCTATGACCAAATGAATGCCTTCCCTGAGTAATTGTGTACCGAAATCCATAGTGGATACAGGTGCCGGCCTGTCCAGCCAATCACCCGGCAGAGAACTTATGGGGAATTTCTTATATTCCTTATCAGGAATTTCATAAATCGTATAGCTTAAGGCGCGGGGAATATTATCCAATGAATTATTCACCGCATATTCTAAAACAGATAAAGACAAAGTAGAAGCGGTATAAATACAGGGAACACCTTTTCTGTTCCATCTGCCTGCAAACAATTCTGCCCCCTTTCCTGTCAGGTCGCCTGCATACTTCGATTTACCTAAGTGAAAAACCTGCATGAATAGATTGTCTTTTATTTAAAGGCGCCTTTAAAACCAACATTGGATTAGTGGAAATTTGTGCTATTTGTGGTTGAATAAAGACTAAAAATAAGGTTTTTAGAGGTGCTTTTAGGAAAACACACCATATTCTATCCTTCCCAGAATATTTTTAATTTCGGAAATGCCATACAATGTGTCTGCAAAATCAATGGGTCTTCCCTGAAGAGCCACATTCTCTGTTTTCATCCAACGGTTAAACTTTTCCCGGCTTTCCATCACATTATATCCATAAGAATAAAGGTCTGTTAATGCCATTAGCCGCTCACTAAGGCTGCTGTCAAACCGTTGATTTTCTTTACGATTAAAAAGAGTAGCTTTGGTGACATTGAGCATTTTAGCAAGAGATTCATAATCCAAATCAGATTTAGTTTTAAAATAATCCAACTCCTGCCGGGTGGCGCCAAGATGAATCATCCTGATTTTGGAAAAATTATCTGCCCGGTAAACCGGCACATCACATTCGTTAACCTGCATGGTGAAACTTTCTTCGCCCGTAACCGGGTATGTTTTTGGCAAAGTCTTTTTGGATGTACTTTTCATATCCGGTATAATTTTAACCCAAAGATAGTCCACTTTTATTTGTTTTCCAAATTTTATTCTGCTTTTAAATCTACAGGTTGACGGGCTGCTTTTAATGCAGGGTACCATGAGGCCAAAAGAGTAATAACGAGAATAGTCAACCACACTAATATGAAGTCGGTATATTGCATATTTACAGGATAAGAATCCACGACAAAAGTCCCCCCGCCCAACTTCACCCATCCGTATTTCTGTTGCCCAACGCAGATAAGCACTGCGATAAGAGTACCGGCGCCTGCACCAAGGATAGCTATTAATAATCCTTCAGCTAAAAAGATTTTTTGAATCAAAGAATGCCTGGCTCCCATCGCTTTTAAAATAGTAATATCCCTTCGCTTCTCAATAACCAACATGGAAAGGCAACCAATCATGTTAAAAGCAGCAATCGCAAAAATGAACAACAAAATAGCGTACACAAACCATTTTTCAGTTTGCATCACCTGATAAAGGGAACGATTTTGCTCATAACGGGTTTGAACCAAATATTTCTCCTTCCCAAAAATCTTCATGATACCAGCTTTAGCCTGCATCAGATCTACCCCTGGCTTCAGCGCCACTTCCAATTCGGAAACGATGTTTGAAGATAAGCCCATCAATTGCTGCATATAAGCCAGGCTCGTTATAACATATTGATTATCAAAATCCTGCTGAATCGCAAAAGTGCCGTCCGGGCTTACCTGCCCCACATAAAACGCCTGCTCCGGAAATATAAAGCTTTCAACATTGGCTCTTGGGAGATAAATCAGCATGGGAATAAAGCCTCTTTCCACATCTATTCCCAAAGTAGCTTCAATACCAATTCCCACCACAGCCTTTGGCGTATCTGCATCCCCAATATTAAAAGTTCCCCTGACTATTTTTTCTGAAATACCTGTTACCTGTGAAAAGTGTTGGTCAACGCCTTTTAAGATGGCAATCGTCTTTTCATCATTATATTTTAGCAAAGCCTTTTCCTGCAAAGATTTAGATACATATTTAACTTCATTCAACTTTTGAAGAGAATCCAATTTACTCACGGGTACAAACATGGTTTTACCTTCTACAGGAGAAATTTTTATTTCAGGATAAAAAGAAGAATATAATGATTTGACCAGGTTCTCGAACCCGTTAAATACGCTCAAAACGATAATAAGCGAGGCTGCACCGATAGTGATAGCGCTGATGCTGACCCAGGAAATAATATTCACCGCCTGGGTTGACTTTTTTGCCCTTAAATATCTTGATGCAAATTGCCAAATCACCTCTGCCGATTGAAGTGTTAAAATAGGGTCTTAAATACCGGGGAGTTATCCTTTTTTTTCCTCATCATGTATTTTCTTAAATAAATCTTCCATCTTAAATACATAATCCAGCGTATCATCCAAATAAAAGGTAAGTGACGGCATCCTACGCAACTGGTTTTTTACCCTGGACGCCAGTTCCTTCTTAATTTCCCAGCTCCTTTCTTTGATTTTAGCCATCATTTTTTCTTCATCCTCAATTTTGAAAATGCTCAGGTAAATTCTGGCTTCTAACAGGTCGGGTGTGATGTGAACAGAAGATATGGAAATCATTCCACCATCCACCACATTCAGACCGATCCTTTGAAAAATATCACTTAACTCCCTGCGAATTAATTCTGCTATTTGCTTTTGCCTTTTCCTTTCTTCCATAACTTTGCCCTCCTTTTGGTCTATTATGTTGTAAATTTACACATTTAAACGAATTGAAAGGGATAATATATTCCATAAGCCGATTGTATGAAGAGTTTGTCTCCTGTAATTAGATACCTGAAACGCCACACGAGCGCTATTGTTTTGTATTTCATCTGTAACTTATTGTCAGTGATATTTTCTCTGGTTTCTCTGACAATGCTAATTCCCTTTCTATCATTAATCTTCGGAAAAACGGACCTGGTTTATACGAAGCCGCCCTTGAGCTTCTCCGCCACCGGACTCATTGCTAATTTTAATTATTTTAACTCGCAAATTATTATCCACCATGGTAAAATACAGGCGTTAGGATTTATTTGTGTCATCGTGATTTTAATGATATTATTAAAAAATTTATTCCTTTATCTGGCTGCTTATATCGGTGCTCCAGTTAAAAATGGAATTGTGAAGGATATGCGCTCAGATCTTTTCTCTAAAGTATTGAAATTACCTATCGGCTATTTTTCGGGAGAAAGAAAAGGGGATATCCTCAGTAGAATGACGAATGATTTGCAGGAAGTAGAAGTTTCCATTATCAGTGTATTAGATGCCACTATACAAAATCCCGTTACGATTATTGTTTACCTCATTGCCATGATAAAGCTTAGCCCACAACTAACTTTATTTCTATTAATCTTTTTACCTATTACCGGTTTTGTCATTGGAAGAGTAAGTAAATCTTTGAAAAAACATTCTGCTGCCGGACAAAATAAATTAGGCGATATACTCTCTATCATCGAAGAAACGCTCGGAGGAATGCGTATTGTGAAAGCATTTAATGCTGAAGATGAACAGCAGGCCAAATTCTCGGGGGAGAATGAAAAACTGTTTCACATTAAAAATAAGATTAACAGGAGAAGAGATCTCGCATCCCCCATGTCTGAATTTCTGGGTATTATAGTACTTTGCATCGTGCTTTATTTTGGAGGGAGACTCGCCTTAGGGACACACCCTCTTGTGAGCGCTGAAGTATTCATAGGATATATTGCTATTTTCACCCAAATCATTAACCCACTTAAAGCTTTCTCTACAGCGGCTTATAATATTCAAAAAGGAAAGGCGGGTGCAGAAAGGATTCAAACTATTCTGGATGCTGCTGAAACGATTGTAGATAAGCCGGATGCCAGGTCTATCCATGAATTTAAAAATGCTATTATATTTGCCGGAACAGGCTTTGCTTATGAGGACAGAGTAGTTCTGAAAAATATCAATCTGAATATAGAGAAAGGTAAAATGGTCGCTTTGGTTGGCGCTTCCGGAGCAGGGAAATCCACTCTCGCGGATTTAATTCCACGATTTCATGATGTAAGTCAGGGTGATTTATTGATGGATGGAATCAATATTAAGGATTATAAATTAAAAGACTTGCGTAATCTGATGGGCATTGTAACGCAGGAACCGATATTGTTTAATGACACCATTGCCAATAATATTGCACTCGGCACTCCGAATGCTACGGAAGACCAAATTATTGCGGCAGCTAAAGTAGCAAACGCGCATCATTTTATCGTACAAACGGAGAATGGCTATCAAACCAATATCGGCGACAGAGGTGGAAAGCTCAGTGGTGGTGAACGACAGCGGCTTACTATTGCACGTGCAGTATTAAAAAATCCACCCATTCTTATTTTAGATGAAGCCACTTCTTCCCTGGATACGGAAAGTGAAAGAATGGTACAAGATGCTATTTTCAATTTGATGCAAAATCGTACCAGTGTTGTTATTGCGCATCGCCTTTCCACCATTCGCCACGCGGATGAAATCATTGTTTTGCAACAGGGAGAAATTGTAGAGAGGGGTAAACATGAAGAATTAATGGCAATAGACGGCTATTATAAGCGCTTAGTGGATATGCAGCAATTTGCGGCAGTGGGTGAAACCGCCTGACACAAGCGTTAACCAAAATTCCCGGAAATTTGTTATCTTCGTAAGGTTCAAAACAGGACAGTAAACTTATTGAGCTATGTATGGAGGCGGATATATTTTTGACGAACCTAACCGGAGGCAATTGACGGAAGAACATGACCACGATATTCCGGAAAAGCTGGAAGAATTTGAATCCCGCATAGCTGGCGGTGAAAAAATAGAACCGGATGACTGGATGCCTTCTGAATACCGCCGTCAGTTAATCCGTTTAATAGAGCAACATGCTAACTCCGAAATCATCGGCGCATTGCCGGAAGGCACCTGGATTACCCGCGCACCGGGATTCAGGCGTAAAATGGTACTCATTGCAAAAGTACAGGACGAAATAGGCCATGGACAATTATTATACAATGCGGCAGAAACTCTGGGCAAAAGCCGCGAAGCGATGATAAGTGATTTGCTTTCGGGAAGGACAAAATATTCCAATGTATTTAATTATCCTGCGGAAACATGGGCGGATGTGACTGTGATCGGTTTCCTCATTGATGCTGCGGCTATCATTAATCAAGTGGCTAACTCAAAAGGTTCTTACGGACCTTATTGCCGTGCATTGGAAAGAATATGTTACGAGGAAAGCTTTCACCTGAAGCAGGGTCACGAAGCCTTTGTCGAACTGGCTACCGGAACGCCCTTTCAGAGAGAAATGTTACAGGATGCACTGAATCGTTGGTGGCAGCCTATTATGCACTTCTTCGGCCCCCCGGATACCATTTCTGCGCATAGCGGAAAGTTGATGCAATGGAAAGTGAAAATGGCAAGCAATGATGATATGCGTAATCATTTCTTAAATGATTATGTACCTAAAGTTTGGGAATTGGGCTTAACGCTGCCCGACTCCAATTTGAAAAAGAATGAACAAACCGGACGTTGGGAGTATGCCGACCCTGATTGGAATCTGTTTTTCAAAGTTATCAAAGGTGACGGACCTTGCAATAAAGAAAGATTGGCCGTTCGCTCATGGGCTGAAGAACACGGCAGGTGGGTTCGTCAGGCTTTGATGTCAAATAAATATAAAAGACATGCGCCGGTTGCATGACAGCATTTATTAAAACTAATTTCTTAAGAGATGAAAACAAAGCCGGATATCAGTAAAGTTGCTTTCCGGGATGTGGACTTTGAGAAGATAGATTTTGGGAAGGAAAATTAATATGTCATTTCTCAGGTTTTTAATTACGGAGCAAAAAAAGTTCAGGATAAGGTCGTCCAATCCCCCTGGTTAAGTGAACAGGCATTTTCATTCTTATCAGGTTATTTCAGTATTTCCAAAGAAGATTTCGCATGTTACACAAAGAAGCGGTTGGTAACCGACTTATGGTAATACTCAAAAAGCTTATGGACATTCATGAGCTAAATAATTTTTCTTTAGTCGGAGGAACAGTTCTTGCATTGCAATTCGGTCACAGGAAATCTGAAGATTGGGAATCTTTTTGCCCACCGTTCAAAGAAATTAATCTTTTAAAAATTGAATCTGAGATAGAAAAAGTATTCCCAGGCTCAAAGTCTTTCTCCGGGAGCAGAACCAACATGTCATTTTATATAAATGAAATTAAAGTTGATTTTGTTTATTACCCTTACAAAAATATCAGAGATGAAATTATAGAGGAAAACATCAGGATGTTTTCAATCAATGAATTATTAGATCATTCAGACTATGGACATTATTTGCGTTCATTAACTTACATTGAAGATGCTGAAAAATCTCCCGAACCAAAGATTCTAAACCACCTTAGCCGGAAACAGGTTAAAGCAAATGTTCAAAAAGCGGGCTTAGATTTTTTCTCACAAAAAACGAATGAAAACAAATGAATAACTCTCTTGACCCACGCGTTAAACGGCTGACTTTAAACGAGAGCAATACTTCTTTAAAAGAAGGTGAACACTGGAACATTTTTGAAGTATTCCGCCAGGATAAAAGAGGGGGGCACCACGTGCATGTAGGTGCTTTGCATGCTCCCGATCCGGCTATGGCTCTCATTTTTGCCAAAGAACAATATGGAAGAAGAAAAGAATGCTTTAATCTTTGGGTTGTCTGCAGCGCCGATATCCTGGCATTTGCCGATGAAGATGCTGAAATGTTTGTTAACAATAAAGAAAAAAACTACCGGGAAGCGAGTGGCTTTAAAGTAAGAGATAAGATTGAGGAGTTTAAGAAGAAGTCTGGGGAATAGAAAGCTTCCAGAATTTAAAAAACATAAAAAAATGAAGTCCACGGAACCTATTTCAAATTTAATAATCAAAATGGCAGACGATGAGCTAATTCTCGGTCATCGTAATTCCGAATGGACCGGGCTGGGGCCCATTCTGGAAGAAGATATAGCCTTTTCTTCCATGGCGCAGGATAAGATAGGCCATGCGCTGGCGTTATATGAAATATTGCATGAGCAATTTGGTGAAAAAGATCCGGATCATTTTGCTTTTTTAAGAAATGAGAAAGAATATAAATGCTGCCACTTAGTGGAATATCCTTTTGGAGAATATGATTTCAGTCTAATGCGGCATCTTTTATTTGATTTTGCCGAAATGGTTCGTTATGAAAGCTTGGCAGATTCGTCTTTTGAACCTTTCCGTTTATTAAGTAAAAAAATCCGAGGTGAGCTAAAATATCATACACTGCATGCACAGGAATGGATAAAGCAATTAGGAAACGCCACGGAAGAAAGCCATGCAAGAATGCAACAGGAATTAAATCATTGTTTCCCATTGGCAGCAGGTATTTTTGAACCTTCAAAAGAATTTGAACAACCACTAATGGATGAAAGAATTTATCCTGGAGAAAAAGAGTTATATAATCTCTGGTTAGACAGGATTTTTCCTATTTTAACGCAGGCTTCACTTAACCTCCCTGATTTAGACAAAGTACAACCAGATTTCGGCGGAAGAGAAGGCCATCACACCGAATATCTGCAACCTTTATTAAATGAAATGAGCGAAGTATATAAATTGGATCCGGATGCACATTGGTAAATGTTATAATTATCAGCAATTTATGAACCATGCAATACTTCCGGATGTGACCTGTCTTTTTGTTGCTGTTTCCGATACATCTCTGCATAATAACCGTCATGTCGCATAAGCATTTCATGAGTCCCCTGTTCTACAATATGCCCGTCTTCCAGCACAATAATTTTATCAAATTCAAACAGCGCAAAAATACGATGAGTAATAAAGAGCGTTGTTTTATCTTTCAGATATTCATATAAATTCCCAATAATTTCCTTCTCTGTACGCGCATCCACGGCAGAAAGGCAATCATCAAAAATAATAAGATGCGGATCTTTGATTAAGGCTCTGGCAATGGAAATACGTTGCTTTTGTCCACCAGACAAAGTGACACCTCTTTCTCCTATAAATGTTCCGAAACCTCCAGGCAAGCTTTGTATCTCTTTTTCAACAGAAGCTTGTCGCGCTGCACGGTGAATGGATTCCTCATCAGCCTCGTCCAGTCCGAAACGGATATTATTGGTAATCGTATCTGAAAACAAAAACACATCCTGCGGCACATAACTTATTTGTTCCCGCAAATCTTCCAAATCATATTCGCGTATGTCGGTATCATCCAGTGTAATGGTTCCTTTTTGGGGATCATACATGCGAATCAGCAGTTGGGCAAGTGTTGATTTTCCTGATCCTGTCCTTCCGATTACTGCCACCTTTTGACCTGGCAATAGCTCCAGATTAAAATTTTGCAAAGCCTTAATTCCGGTATGCGGATAAGTAAAAGACACCTGATCGAATTTTATTTTACCTTTGATCTCTCTGCTGACCTTTTGCAACGGAGATTTAATCTCAGTTTCTGAATTAAGAAATTCATTGATACGTTTCTGGGAAGCAGATGCACGCTGTATCATGGCAGTAACTGCGCCAATGGAAGCCACCGGCCACATCAGCAGATTTACATACACTACAAATTCAGCAATAGCACCCACCGTAATAGTGCCATGAATAGCCTGAATGCCACCAATCATTACAGTTATTAAAGTGCTCAAGCCAATCATCAATTGCATGGAGGGGAAATAAACAGCTTCTGTTTTGGCCAAATCCACAGAAACATCCATATATTTTTTACATTCTTTATCAAAAAAACGAATGTTCGATTTTTCCTGAATGTATGACTTGATAACCCGGATTCCGGAATAAGCCTCCTGCGATAAGGTAGTCAGATTAGATAACTGTGCCTGAATGCGCTCGCTTTTCTTATGAATAATCTTATTAACGTAATAAATAGTAATAGCCAGAAAAGGCAGAGGAATCAGGGTATAAATAGTCAAAGACACATCCACCTTGAGCATAAAATACAATGCCATGACAATAAGAATAACCAAATTAGCAGTGTACATCAAAGCAGGTCCTACATACATTCTCACGCGCGATACATCGTCTGATATCCGGTTCATCAAATCGCCGGTATTGTGTATTTTAAAAAAATTGAGATCTAATTTCTGATAATGGGTATAAATTTCATTTTTCAAATCAAATTCAATAAACCGCGACATGACAATAATTGTTTGCCGCATTAAAAACATAAAAAAACCTTTCAGTAATGCCAGCAATAATAATAAAGCACCACCATAAGCCACTACATGGATAAGCTTCGCCTGATTGACCCAGTCAAAAGAAAAATGCAAAAACCAGTTCTGGTGAGGAATAATTCGTTGCCCGGCTTGTTTAATATTATCACTCACGTAATCCAATAAGTAACGGATAATCTGTGCAGGTACAACCGCCATCAGATTAGAAATAGCAATAAAAATGAGACCCAGAATGAGCCGCCATTTGTACTTAACAAAATACTTATTGAGTGCTTTAAGATGCCTGAACATACATGGCAAAGTTACGAAGAATAAAGCCAATGAATGGCAGGAATAACATGTTTTGCTACATAGTCATACAAATCAGTAATAAGTACGGTAGTATTCCCGAAGTGTAAATCAGGCAGGAACCCTTTCCGGCTCTATCCACGCTCCGTTTTCTTTCAGCAGTTCTATCAGCTCATCTACGGCGGTTTCAGCGGGTATATTACGCTTGACAACTTCTTTGCCTTTATAAAGCGTAATTTTCCCCGGACCACTTCCGACATAACCAAAATCTGCATCTGCCATTTCACCCGGTCCGTTAACAATACAACCCATTACAGCGATTTTCACTCCTTTCAAATGATTGGTTCGCTCGCGAATTTTCTCGGTAGTTGACTGCAAATCGAATAGCGTTCGTCCGCAGGAAGGACACGAAATATATTCTGTCTTACTGATTCGTGTACGGGTTGCCTGTAAAATAGAAAAGGCAGTATTATTCAGGAATTGATGATTGTCTTTTACCTCCATATAAGTACGTCCGGACACTTTCAGGTTCTGCACCAATTCCCGATGATTCTTTATCCAGATACCATCTCCCATTCCTTCTAAAAATAAAGCGCCTGCCTCCGTCGAAAAATGAATAAGTTGTTCATCAATGCTGCTATGATAACTTTCGACACATAATATTACCGGATTCTCTATTTGGCGAAGCATTAAATCATTTATCTTTTCCCTTACAGATGCCATCGCGTGTCTATGGGATGAATACAGGCAAAGAACAACCGTATTATTCAATGAGGCTAATAGTTGATCCCATTCCTCATCGGAAATTTTACCGGCATCCAATGATACAAAATTCATCAGTTCAGAGGCCGGATACTCCTTGCTAAGCCATGTATCCTCAATGAATAAAGGAAAGTATTTCGTTTTATCGGGTGCGTTGGCAAAAGATTGCGCGTCGCAAATAATCTTTAATGTCTCAGGCAATAAAAAATTAATATACCGGTCGGCTACGTAAATATAATCTGCAGCACCATCTCCGATTCTCCATTTACCAAAGCGTTCATTGGGAATATATCTATAACCAATTCCGGCAAGGTTCTCTTTGGTTGGTATAGTCTCAGCATAATCTGCGATGACAACCGGCACATGCTTATCGCCAATGTTCAATGCTCCTTTAGTTTTTCTCCGGCTAAACACAGTGGGTATATAAGCCAGCTTTGTGATGGCTGTTATCTTTTGATGATTCTGACGATTATTATACCGCCCCACTAATTCACGGCAAACCGGTAATTCATATTCAGGCTCTTCTGTAAGTGAAACACGAATGGTATCACCGATACCATCTTCCAACAGCGTGCCGATACCAATGGCCGATTTTATCCTGCCGTCTTCGCCATCGCCGGCCTCAGTAACACCCAGATGCAGTGGATAACATTCTCCAAATTCATCCATCATCGTTTTAATAAGCAAACGACAAGCGCGAACCATTACGTGCGGATTGCTTGCCTTCATACTCAATACTATCTGGTGATAATTTTCATCACGCGCAATCCGTAAGAATTCCATAGCGCTTTCCACCATGCCCATTGGCGTATCACCGTAGCG
This sequence comes from Chitinophagaceae bacterium, assembly GCA_004299085.1. GTDB lineage: Bacteria > Bacteroidota > Bacteroidia > Chitinophagales > Chitinophagaceae > FW021-bin31. Next base: position 23,874 of record SCQV01000522.1, read on the forward strand.
ACTCATGATGCGGTCGCTCAACGAACCGTGATTAGTGCCGATACGCATAGCAGTGCCATATTCCTTACATATTTTTATCAGCGGGGTAAAACGTTCCCGGATTCTCTCTATTTCCTCCTGATAAGCAGCATCTGTATATTCTTTAAATTCAAACTTTTTTTTGTCCACGTAATTTCCCGGATTCACCCTTACTTTCTCTACAATCCTTGCCGCAATTTCCGCCGCATTGGGTGTAAAGTGAATATCGGCCACTAAAGGCGTTTTATACCCACGTTTGTGCAATTCATTTTTAATATTCAGCAGGTTCTCCGCCTCTTTTTTGCTCGGGGCCGTAATACGCACCAATTCTGCGCCGGCTTCGATACAACGAATACTTTGGGCTACCGTTCTTTCAGTATCCATTGTATCCGTAGTGGTCATTGTTTGAATTCGTATTGGATGAAAATTGCCCAACAGAATATCTCCGACTTTTACCTCTTTCGTCGGCAGACGTTTATATTCAGTCAGTGATTCACAATAGTATTGCATGGTGCAAAGGTAACAAACAAATAAAAGTAAAGTTTGACAAGTATCAATGAAAGAAATTTTTCTCTATGAATTCCTTAACAGCTAATGAAGTTTGATATGCTATTTTAGCATCCTCTACAGTAATATCATCCTTCTCATCAGGATAACGAGGGGTTACGGAATATTCTGAAAGTAGTTTTAATTTAGGCTCTAATGCAACAAAATCAGGATTAATATTCATGCATAATTTCATCAATTTGACAAGATCATGTATTTTCGGAATTTCCAAATTGTTATAATCAAGATATGCTTTTAGATATTTTTCAGCCGCCTGCTGTGCATGAAAACAACAAGTATCCGCCGGTATTTCATCAGACGCTAAGTTGTTCTTTATTGATAGAAAATCATTTTTAGCCTTCTTGATATACTGATCGAACATCCTTTTCATATATCAATTGGTTGGATTTTGCAATAAAATATGCAAGCGTGTTTAAAACATTCTTACTATCTTCAAATTCCTCAGGTGTATAAACAAAAATATCCATAGGGTACAGATAAGAATGAACATCAAATAGTGATCTCACCGTTCTCCTCCTGTCAATAGCGCGATCACTTGTTTCTTTAATTACACATATATCCAGATCGCTGTCTTCATTAGGCACACCATTCACATAGGATCCGAAAATATATATTTTCTCCGGATCATAGCCATCTACGATTGTTTGAACAATGCCTTGTATTTGATTTGAGGACAACATGTAACAAAGATACGAAATCAAATCTCTCTATCGGGGTTGAATTGCTCCAATTCATGAGCCAAAGCCGTCACGAAGGTAGCTCCCAATGAGCCATCCACTATGCGATGATCATAAGACATAGATAAATACATCATGTATCGTATCGCAATAGAATCGCCCTGGGCAGTTTCTATCACTACCGGGCGCTTCTTGATGACGCCGGTAGCTAATATAGCAACCTGTGGTTGATTGATGATGGGAGTTCCCATTAAGCTGCCGAAGGTGCCGACATTGGTGAAAGTAAAAGTTCCATCGCGTGTATCATCGGGACTCAGCTTATTATTCCGGGCAGCATTTGCCAGGTGATTGACCCTTTTTGTTAACCCGGTGAGATTCAGCATATCTGCATTTCTGATAACAGGCACGATCAGATTACCATTTGGCAACGCGGTTGCCATACCGATATTAATATCTTTTTTGATGATGATTTTAGTTCCTTCCACAGAACTGTTAATTAGTGGGAACCTTTTAATGCATTTAATGATGGCTTCAATGAATAAAGGAGTGAATGTGAGCTTTTCTTCTTCTCTTTTTTCAAATTCTTTCTTAATCCTGTTTCTCCAATTAACCATATTGGTAACATCCGCTTCACTAAAGCTGGTTACGTGTGGGCTGGTACGTTTGCTGTTCACCATGTGATCGGCGATCAGCCGACGCATCCGATCCATTTCAATAATTTCTACATTACCGGCATAATTTACGCCTCCCGATGTTGCCAATATCCCTCTGCCCATTTCAGCAGCCGGATGTTGTATTTCAGCGCTTGCCGGCTTTTGAGCCGGCGCACTTGTTCTGTGTTGAACATAATTCAAAATATCTTTTTTAGTGACCCTTCCTTCCAGTCCGGTCCCGGGAATTTGTTCCAGTTCAGCCATGCTGATGCCTTCATTGCGGGCAATAGTAAGTACTAAAGGAGAATAAAATTTATTATCCCCCGTATCGGCAGTGACCTGTTCTGCATATTCATCCTGTACATGAGCAGGTACCTCCTTCACCTCTTCGTGCTGTTCCGGCACTTCTTCGTCAGGCACTAATAAAGGCAGGTCTTCCTCTTCATCATCAGCCTGAATATCTGAAGTGCTTATCCGTGCTATGACGGCGCCGACGGGCACTACGTCATTTTCTTTAAAAAGGATTTCAGTGATTTCACCATCCACAATAGAAGGAACTTCACTGTCCACTTTATCGGTAGCTATTTCCAATACTGTCTCATCTGTCTTTACATGATCCCCCGGCTTTTTATGCCAGCGGAGAATCGTAGCTTCCATAATGCTTTCGCCCATTTTAGGCATTGTCATATTAATAATAGACATAGAAAGTTTTTATCTTTTTTTAATTGTAAATCACAAATGTAAGGAAATGAAGTCAAACCCTCTTATTCTTATCCCGGATGGCATCCACCAGCATTTTCAAAGCATAATTGGCAGTCATTTCAGTATTGCGGATCCGGCTATAACGCAAATGATATTTGTGGGTTGTAATTTTCTCTGCTGATCCGGCTGCTATCCATACAGTCCCGACTGGTTTATCCGGCGTTCCGCCATCAGGCCCCATAATCCCGGATACAGCTACCGCCAAATCCGTTTTTAATAATGTTATGACGCCTTTCACCATTGCCTTCACCGTTTCTTCACTCACCGCACCGTATTCCTTCAAAACCTCCTTAGGTACTTTCAAAACTTGTTCCTTAATATCGTTAGAATAGCTAACTACAGTTCCTTTATAATAGGCGGAACTGCCGGGTACAGAGGTAATTTTATGGGCAATCAATCCACCCGTACAGCTTTCTGCTGTGGAAATAGTTAAACGGTTTCCCTTTGCTGATTCACCCACCCAGGCTTCCAAAGAAACATCATCTTCTATCACGATAATATCCTGTAATGTTTCTTTCAACACGGATGAATACTGCTCTAATTCGTATGCTATCGCTTGCCGAACATCTCCCAAAACAGTTAACCGGAGCTTCAGCAATCCATTCCCAGGCAGATATGCTAATTTGATATTTTCAGGCAGGCTTTTTTCAAACGGAATCAGTCGCTCAGCCACTTGAGATTCTCCTAAACCCATCGTTATAACAGTCCGGTGCAGAATGACAGGTAATGTAAAACTCTCTTTTAATTTAGGCAATACCCGGTCCGTCATAATGCCCTGCATTTCATGAGGCACGCCAGGCATCGAAACATAAATAATATTATCCGACTGAAACCACATACAGGGTGCAGTTCCATAATCATTGGGAATGACGGTGCAACAATCCGGCACCAGCGCCTGATGAAGATTGCTCTCCAACATAGGAATATTTCTGGAAGCAAACATTTTTTTTACACGATCCAGCGTTTGGGCATCTTCTTTGAATGAACAATGAAAATACTCGCAGAGTACTTTTTTGGTAATATCATCATTCGTTGGACCAAGTCCACCGGTTATCAGAATGAGATCAGAGTGGTCACTCTCATAATGCAAAGCATCTAAAATTTCCTCCCGAACATCTCCAACCGCCAGCCGGTGGCATACCCAGATTCCCATTTGGTTCAGCCGTTGCGAAATCCATGCAGAATTAGTATCTATGGTTTGTCCAATTAATAATTCATCGCCAATAGTTATTATAGAAGCAAAAACTCTTTTCATAAATTTTATCTTATGTCTTTAGTTTAAATTGATTTCTTTGTAAAATATATAACCGGTATATGCCGAAAAAGATTACTATTTCTCCTAAAATAAAAAGCCACCATAAATAATGAGAAGGTACATAAGTGGGATTATCGCCGTTAAAAGCTGACAGATGGCGGAGCGGATCTTCACAAAAAGAAGTTATTACTATCAGAGAACCGGCAATAAGGCAAATCAAAGACTGAAAAGGAAGTGCAATTTTACCATATTTCTTTTCCAACACCAGAATAATTCCTGCAAAAATTATCATGGATAGCGACAACAAGCATGGCGCCAGCACCGGGCCGACCCACAATACAGGCAGAAGGAATAAGATATCCCAGGTCATGAGATTTGCCGGCCAGCCCAAAATAATCTTCAGAAAAACGTAATAAAAAATATCCCATACTCCGAAGGCAATGAGAAAAAAAGCAAAACGATGTAAACGCGTTCTTCCACTCAGGATGCCAATTCCTACCAGCATAATAAGCGTGGCTACTTCACGAAAAAGTTCTACAGCAATATCACGCGTATGGATAGGTTTTAGTGGGAAAACAAATCCGGATGGATAATAAATATCACGCAAATAGACTACCACGGCTGATTCCAGATAGCCCATCGCTATGCTGAAAATAACAACCCATATAATCGTATTGCGGAGATATTTCATCAGTGCTGCATATATTTGAAATAGCAGGCTACCGAAGTCTGATTGAACACATCGGTTAGTGGAGATTACCGGAATCGAACCGGTGACCTTTTGCATGCCATGCAAACGCTCTAGCCATCTGAGCTAAACCCCCTGATCAGGATGCAAATATAAACCTTTAATTATTCTAAATTTATAGGGCATAATAATGGGG
>SCQV01000523.1 GCA_004299085.1 Chitinophagaceae bacterium
GCATCGTTCCACATTTCTTCCAATTGGTAAAATTTTCTGTTTTCAGGCATAAAAATATGCGCCACGATATTGACATAGTCTATCAACACCCATTGCAAAGCTGTCATACCCTCTACTCTGTAAGGTGTTTCTCCTGTTTCTTCTTTTACCTTTTCTTCTATAAAATCCGCTATCGCCTTTACCTGAGTACCCGACCCCCCTTCGCAGATAACAAAGAAATCTGCCACGGCTTCGGGAATTTTCCTTAGGTCAAGCGCAACAATATTCTCTGCTTTCTTATCCTGAATGGCCCGAATGATGGATTTATAAATTTTACTGTTACTGGTCAGGCGCCGGATAGCATGTGGTTTTTCTTTCTGAAGGGTTACTTGTGTCAATAAAATTTATTTTTGTGATTGAATGATTTATAGAATCCTTAAATTTTTGTGCAAAGGTACTAATTCCCGATAAACCAAATCCCTTTTAATTGCAGGGTAACGAGAGGAATAAATAAAACTCTGTCTTTCGAAAAATGTTCATCCATGTCACATTCATTTGCTATTAAATTACCTTTGACAACCTTACAAGAAGTGGACAGCACCAATAACTATGCCATGGCCCGTATCAATGAGGGCAGCGTGACTTCGGGCCAGGCCTGGCTGGCGCTGTATCAAACTTCCGGAAAAGGGCAACGTGGGAAACCCTGGCAAAGTAACCCGGGTGAAAACATCATGATGTCTATTGCGCTCAAGCCCAATGGGCTTCTTCTCGCTGATCAGTTTATGCTTTCTTCTTCGGTTGCCTTAGGCTCTTATGATTTTGTTAAAAATTATGCCGGCGATGCCACAAGGATAAAATGGAGCAATGATATTTATATAAATGACAAAAAGGCAGGTGGTATTCTCATTGAAAATCTTATCCGTGGAAATAGATGGATGTATGCCGTAGCAGGAATCGGTATTAATCTTAACCAGGAAAGTTTTTCGCCTGATGTACCCAATCCGGTGTCTTTATGCCAGATAACAGGAAGAAAACATGATCTGTTGAAAATGGCTGAAGAGCTTTATAATTGCATAATGAATCGTATCTCTCTTATGCATCCCAAAGACTACGAACAATTATTGGAAGAATATAATCGCAGGTTATATCGCAGAGGAGAAAAACAATGGTTTCTTTCCAAAAGAGGAAAATTTGAAGCAATGATTAAAGGGGTTGAAAATGACGGGAAATTAGTTTTGGAAAATGACGGGAAATTGACAAGCGTTAGTTTTGGAGAAGTCAGCTTTATTATCTGATTTATTTTTTGACCTTATATCCCCACTCACGGAGTAAAGTTTTTACTTTTTCTACGCGAGCGCCCTGAATAATGATAAGGCCGTCTTTAACGCTCCCTCCTGTGCCGCAGGCTGTTTTCAACTTTTTACCCAACGATTCTCTTTCTTCCTCTCTGCCTGCAAATCCTTCTACCAGGGTTACGGTTTTCCCCTTCCGGTGTTTCGTATCCAGCGATACTTTCAACAACAGATTTGAAGGAGACAAAGGCATTTCCTCCTGTCCTTCATCATCAAAAGAGAAGTCCGGGTTCGTTGAATAAACATACGGGCTGTTTTTCCGGTGTTTTTGAGATGGCATGGCTCAAAGATATGACGTAATCTATGAAATTAAAATATTGTACCTTCAATCCCGTTTTAAAGCAAACAGTTTCAGGATGATAAAAGCAACAAAGCTGCTTTTGATAATGTTATTTGCGTGGATGTTTTTGATAAGCGGTTGCAGCATTTTAAAAAAGAATAGCTGTGGATGCCCGCCAATACCGACAACCGGCAGATTAAGACATTGATGCAAAAAAATATTTTTTTAGAATTTTTATGCTAACTTTGAGTTGTAAAACTCACTACAATGAAAGCGCCCGGCAGAGAATTAGTGATTGTGCTCCCCGAAGGGAAGCAACATAATATGGTTACAGAAAAGCAAACGCTTTGGCTCCACGAATTATTGAATAATGTGGAAACGCTGGAAAATTATATTCTGGCAGTTGAGGTAGTGAACCTGCATCGTGGGGGGCTTACTAATAATCCCATCAGACTTGAATTTGCCTTACGCAGGAAAGTGCTGGGGCCTTTTGAATTCATCTTACATAAAAACTAATCAGAACTTTTTTCCAACAGGACCGTTGCGTACGCCATCACACCTTCTTCACGTCCTACAAATCCCATTTTTTCAGTGGTGGTAGCTTTAATACCAATAGCCTCTTTTTCAACCTGCAGTATAGAAGCAATACCTATTTTCATCTGAGGAATAAAGGGCTTTATTTTGGGGGTTTGCAGGCATATTGCAGTGTCAATATTAATGAGGTGATACCCTTTTCCTTTTACCAGTAAAAAAGTTTTTTCCAAAAGCAATTTGCTGTCAATCCCTTTATAAGCGGGATCTGTGTCGGGGAATTGGGTTCCGATATCTTCCAACCCCACCGCACCAAGCAGCGCGTCACATATCGCATGTAGCAGCACATCCGCATCACTATGTCCCACAGCGCCTTTGTAATGAGGAATTTTTATTCCGCCCAACATAAAGACTCTTCCTTCCTCTAACTGATGAAAATCAATCCCAAGGCCTGTTCTGATAAATGTCATAATTATCCTGTTAGCTAATCCTGATTCGATTTTCCAAAATCAACCAGGAGTGAAAACTGAAGGGTGTTTGATAACGGATTTCGTTGAATACCGCTGCCGGAAGGTATCAGGTAAGAAAAATTAAAACCAAAGGCATTGTATTTCAACCCTAAACCTAAAGTAAAAAATTTTCGGTCACCTTTGTACTTATTTTCATTAAAATATCCTGCCCGGACAGCAAACAAATCATTATACCAATATTCCATTCCCAAGGCAAAATTAACTTCCTGCATTTCTTCTTTAAATCCGCCCGGGGCATCTGTAAATGAATGGAATATACCGCTGACCACACTTTGATCCAGATAGGCCGGATTGTTATTGGCATCCCTGACGCTGGTATCCGGAGTAGGCACCAGCAGCTTATTGGCATCTATCTCAAAAGTCAGCTTGTTATATTCATCAAATTGCTGGGTGTAGGAGCCGCCGAGGCCGAGGTTGGTTGGAATGAAATTTTTAAACTGGGCGGAATTGGAATAGGCAATTTTAGTACCTACATTGGTAATAGCCAATCCAAAATTCCATGTTCCCGATTGGCCATTATTGTAATCCATGCTGTTGGTATAAAAAGCCGTAACATCCCCTGCCACTGCCTGGCCAGGTTTAAAGGTAACTCCGCTGATATTGGTGCCTGCCGCCAGGTTGGAATAAATATAACGCAAGGCAATACCCATCGAAAAATTATCAGACAGTTTGCGGGCATAACCGGCGTCGAAAGCAAATTCCCTCGGGTGAAAAGTACCCTGATCCTGGCCATAGATGTCGGTAAACTGAATGTTTCCATAATCAATATACCTCAAAGAGGCGCCGATGGCCTGATTTTCATCTAATTGCTTATATCCGCTCAGGTAGGCTAAGAATACGTCATTTACAATATCTGTAAGCCAGGGAGTGTATGTCAGGGAAGCTGCTCCATCATTTTGGGCAAAAGGTAATTTGGCAAGATCCCAATATACTGAATTTGGATCCGGCGAAAGAGCTATACCTGCGTCTCCCATAGCGCCGCTGCGCGCATCCGGTGCAATCCTTAAGAAAGGCACTGCAGTATTGATTACATTAACCCTGCCATCTGTTCCCCCGGAACCTATTCCACCGCTTTGTCCATCAACAGAACCATATAAACCCATTGCTGAGATGAATGAGACTAAGTATAGGAGGATTTTACGCATCAGTGGGGTTTTTCGGCTCAACTTTAATTTATGAATTTTATAAATAACCGCTTCATTTAACAATCTCCCAAAACGACAGGTTCCCATCATTTATTGTTGGCATGAGGGTTAACAGATGAAAAGCCAATTACGCTCCGATGGTAAATCTTGCAGGTAAATTCGACTGCAAAAAAAATAAAAAAATCCGGTATGTGGAAAAATTTCAGCCAAAGTTCTATTTTTTCCAATAAAAGCCACATTTCGGGGTAATATTATTTTTATAGAATTAGGTAGTTTATGAGGATGAATGTGACTAAATCTCTTTATTTCCGCAATCTTTTTACAGTTGACTAAAGTCCTGCATACCGGAAAGACAGGCAACTGTATTAGATATCAAAGGATTGTCTATTACAATCTGCTTTAGCAGACCGATTTCAAAAGGCTATATCAAAACGGACTTCAGTCCAATAACAAGGCTTAACCACCTAATTCTATATTTTTAATGACTATCCGTTTAAGTACAGGAAGCATCTGTTGAATAATGCCCAAAGGGCTCCTTCGGAGAATACTGAACATTGAACAAGGAATAATGAATATTGAAGTAGGGACAGTACTTCTAAAACCGGAATTCGGCCCAAAGGGCTCCTTTGGAGCGTTGGATATTCGATATTGAGCCAGACGAAAGCTATCATATAGGTTCCTGCATTATAGCGGATAATCATTATATTTTTATAAAAGCATGCCATTTGCAACAACATCTGAATTTAACGTGAGTTCGAGCCATCTCACTTTGATGGCCAGGGTAATATTGCCGGCCCACTTATACCTTTAGTGCGCTTTTACCATACTTTATCTATACTTTATCCATGCCTCATCTTTGGAGTATTCATGAAGTATCCATACCTGCCGTCTTGGGGTGATTGTGCCGGGATGGCCTTCATTCAAAAGACACTCTTCATATCCGCTCATTAATCACCAGCCCATTATCTTCCTAACTTAGTTTACGTCAATTAAATCTTCCTTTCATGCACTGATTTTTTGAGGAGGCGGGCTTTTTATCCTACTTATTTTAAAATCAGTGACTTAATCATCGAACTCACGTTATTTTAGGATGCATACCAGCATATCGCATTGTTTGTATTCCCGGGGCGGTGGGTTCAAAGAAGTCCTTTGGAGGACACCGCCCACAGCAACCGCTTTGGTTAGCGTCTCCGCCAACCCGCGACATTTTGGTATGCACCCTTATTTTATTATTCGGGATAAAATAAAAAAATTACATTTGCGTTAATAAAACTGTTAAAAAGCCGTATCTCATGGTAAAACTACATAATGTTATTACAGGCATTATTGCTGTGGCATTCATAGCTGGGATTTCATCCTGTGGGCTTTTCCATAAAAAATATCAGAAATCTGCTGCCACCGGCTGGAATTATAATGATCCCAAATGGGGTGGTTTTTATGTACCCAAGGATGTGGAAGAAAAAACCGGCCCGGGGTTGGTTTTCGTACAAGGTGGCACATTTTTAATGGGTTCTACTGAACAGGATGTGATGGGTGACTGGAATAATGTTCCACACAGGGTGACAGTTTCCTCTTTTTATATTGATGAAACAGAAGTGTCTAATGTTGATTACCGGGAATACACTTACTGGTTAGGCCGCGTATTCGGAAATTCATATCCCGAAGTATATAGGGATGCTTTACCCGATACGTTGGCATGGAGAAGTCAACTCGCTTATAATGAACCGCTGGTAGAATATTATTTCCGCTTTCCGGCATACAACGACTTTCCCGTAGTGGGAGTTACCTGGGAACAGGCCAATAGATACTGCAAATGGAGGTCCGACCGTGTCAATGAAATGCTTCTCATTAAAGCCGGTATTCTTTCGCAGACAGATATTAATAACCAGGAAGGGCAGAACAATTTTGATACAAAAGCCTACCTGTACGGATTATATAATGGCACTCCCGGTAAAGAAGTACGTTCCAGAAGCGATCCTTACAAGAACCCTGACGGCTCTCCCAGAAGAGTCAATTTTTCAGACGGAGTACTTTTGCCAAACTACCGATTACCGACAGAGGCAGAATGGGAATATGCAGCATTAGCTTATGTGGGACAAAACCCCGCGCCATCTCATAAACAGGGTAAAATGGGCGAGGATATGATTCTGAACCGCCAGGTATATCCATGGTCTATTAATCCTAATGGCTTGCGTGATATACGCAGGGGAGCATGGCAAGGCGCGTTCCTGGCTAACTTTAAGGCAGGATCAGGTGATTACATGGGTGTTGCCGGCGGATTGAACGATAATGCATCCATACCTGGGCCTGTTAAGTCTTTCTGGCCCAATGCCTTTGGTATATATAATATGGCAGGTAATGTCAGCGAATGGGTCGAAGATGTTTATCGTCCGCTATCCCCATTGGAGGTAAGTGATTTTAATCCTTTCAGAGGAAATGTATATAGAGATGTGGAGCGCGATGCCAACGGAGAACCGATATTAGACAGCTTAGGAGGGTTAAAAACTATCATGGAACCTGATTCCATAGCAGCTAAGCACTGGAATTATATGCGGGCAGATTTACGTAATTATTTAGATGGAGATTCATTATCTGATACGCATTATGCTTTTGGTCAAACAACCCTTATTAATGACAAAAGCAGGGTTGTCAAAGGCGGTTCATGGGAAGATATGCCATATTGGCTGTCTCCCGGAGCACGCAGATATATGCAGCAGGATATGGATGCCAATACCGTTGGTTTCCGGTGCGCCATGGACAGGGTGGGCAGCCAGCAGGGAGCCGGGCTTAAAACAGGTAATTATTTCCGTACTCCCAGGGCAAAAAGATGAAATCTTCCATAGAAAATTTCTTTGACTATCCTCTTTAATACAGTAATAATATTATTGAATTAGGTATTTAAAGCGCGTTACCCAGATTTTAAAGTCTTCTTTCTTTGTCTTAAAACAAAGAAAGAAGCAAAGAAAATTCAAGACTGACGAAAAATGACTAAAATTTGCTCAATTACGCTACGGAAAATAATGC
>SCQV01000524.1 GCA_004299085.1 Chitinophagaceae bacterium
ATGAAATTTGTTTAAGTGTTTTGTTAAGATCTTTATTATAGAGATATAAAAAAGCAGGGGTATCATGAAGATAATAACAATTTTCATATCCTTTTAGTCCTTTTCTATTGAGCTGCCTATTATTCTGTCTTTACAACCTCTATCACTTTATCTTCACTATCCGCACATTATCAAATGCCGCATCAAAAGAGCTCAAAGGCGAGCTACTATCATTAAATAACATCATTTGAAGAACGGATGAGCTTCCTCCCATCAGATCTGACATAGTAGGTGCAGGGCTTCCTGATGCATCATAATTCCCTCCATCATCCGTGCTTTTGATTTCACTTAAAGGAATAGTGACTGTTATCCATCCATTTGTTTGGAATATACCGGAGGAAGTTTGTTCCTCCGGAGCATACCTTGCAACGTATTTAGATACAAGAGAATTTCCATTTTCTTTTTGAGCAGAAGTGGTAATCATCAGGGAACCATTTGTCCACGGATCTTTCACGAACATCTGAAATTTTAACGCATAATTTGTTACAGGATCGCCTCCATTGACTACCCATGCCGATCCAGCTATCATCACCGCCCTGTTATTCGTCCACCATGAATTATCATTCGCATTAATTGTTCCTGTCGGATTAATTTCAATATAATTTCCCCATCCGTCAGGAAATTTAGCGGCATCGCTGCCCATAATTCCACCCCAATATTGCCAGCCGAAAGTCGGGCTTCCCCATTCAAAATCGGCTATCATACCGTATGTATTATTGAACGCTGCTTTACCTGTTCCACCTTCAGTTTCTACGACAAGAGAATCTGCATCACCCGGAGTTATGCCGTTAGGCACAATTACTTGGAGAGATGCACCGGTGGAGTCAGAAATAAACCCGCTGCTGACGGTATTATCTCCGGGGAATATGACGGATTGCACCGTATAAAGATAGCTGCCTGTAATTGTAATCGTGTCTCCTCCATGTGCAAATTCATTACTAATGCTTGTAATAACAGGAGGGGGCGGAACTACATCAAATTTATACACTGTCTCACCATGCGTGGTGATTACTTTGATCGTGTTGGCAACATCAGCAGAAAGGCTGGTAAAAAGAATACCGGAGGGCACTGTGATGACAATAGTACCATTGGTATTCAAAGCGGTATTGACAGAAGCCTGGTATCCATCGAACAGCACCTGCTGCAGTCCGTTTAAATTATACCCTTTGATAACCACAATCTGTCCGGGAATAACCCGCGTAAGCGTGCTGTCATTTGGCGCTGGAGAAATAGCCCTAAGCCCGGTTACCACCGGACTACTGAGATTTTCTTTTTTACAGGCATTCACCAAAAATAGTATGGCTATTGCCGGTAGCGACCATTTTGCTTTATGAAAATAATTTATGATGACTGACATATTTTTAAATTTTTAGTTCGTTAAAATAAATCCATTGATTTTCAGTCCAGTCAATAGTTAGGCAGCTTGCTGAAATCGAAAGGCAAAGCAGGGCCTGCCAGACTGGGTGCATTAATCATTTCTGCTTCCGGGAAAGGCAAATACACCGTTTGCGGGGTAAATGAATAATAAGCGCTGCTATTGGTTACATTATACTTTCTGGGTCCATAAGTTCCGGAAACATATTGAATGGTATAGCTTCCTTTATCCTGCTGCGCCACATACGCCATCGCATCTTGAGGATCAAAATAATACCAACGCAGAATATCATTCCATTCTATTCCTTCCATCATAAATTCTGCCCGTGTTTCATTGAATATATCCATGAACGTGATAGAATTTTTAGGCTGCAATCCTGCCCGCGCACGCACCATATTGAAGTATTTCAGCGCTTCGGGATCGGATGTGGAAGCATTATTTCCTAAAATGGCTTCTGAATAAATCAGATACACTTCCGCAAGACGAAGCATATAGGTATTGATATACGCTGTCATAAATCCACCCTGCCCGCCGTTATCAGCCGGTGAACCGATGACATATTTCTTAATATTGGAAATACCAGTCACTGCGTAGTTAAGGCCACCGGCTTTTTGTTCCAACTGAGGATAAAAATCACCATCAAACATGCAGGTTGCTTTTCGACGAATGGAATCATCGGGATGCGTCATAAAATAGTTTACCACATCAGCGCTTACTCCCTGCGCAGCTCCCCATCCGTCACCGGTTTGAGTAATGTTAGGATCATAAGCCACATAAGCCTGAAAGGAGTTATTGACACCCCAGGGATTGCTGGTCGGCATCCACTCAAGCGAAAAGAGGCTTTCAGGATTATTATGTGAACTGTTATTGCTCGCGCTGGTGAACAAATCTGCATAACTCGGATCCAATGACAAGCCGCTGTTATGGATCACATCACCAGCGAGTATTTTGGCGCTGTCCAGATCATTCTGATCACGGCTGCCCACAGTTTTACCCAATCCTGATTTATACAAATACATTTTTGCCAGCATGCCTTCAGCAGACCATTTGGTAAGCCTGCCGGGGTTATAAGCTGTTGTGGGCAGATCCTGCTCCGCCATTTGGAAATCATGGATGATGAATTGCCATACGCTCTCAATGGTATTTCTCCTGACACTGTCATTGAGCTGAGCCACATTGTTATAAATAATGGGCACCGCTCCCCAATTGCATACCAAATAAAAATAAGCCAGTCCCCGCATAAAATGACATTCCCCCAGCGCTTCATTCTTTACAGTGGCAGATATATTTCCATTGCTGCTTTCAATGTTCTGCATAGTCGTGTTACTCTGGGAAATAATTTTGTAAAAAGATTTATAACCCGGAAGCAAAATTGCCTGATCTGTGGCGGAAACATCAAATTCATAATAGGCCGTGCGATCATTAGATAGCAGATTACCGCCACGCGCTTCTTCAAAAGCCATAAAGGCCTTATCATTATAATCAAACCAAACGATGTTATAAAGTGGAGCGGTAGCTGCCAACACTTCTTCATCTGTTTTATAAAAATTACCCGATGTGACCTGGTCAATCGGCGGCCTGTTCAGAAAGCTTTTGCTGCAGCTTTGCAACAGCATAAAAGCCGGTACGAGCAGGAATGAATATTTTAATATCTTTTTCATAACTAATTTTTTAATAATTATTAAAAATCAGCGCTTAAACTGAAAGAATACATTCGGGTAGAAGGATACCTCCCCTGATCTACTCCGACCATGAGGGTGCCACCGTAGCTCATCATGCCTATTTCAGGATCATAACCCTGGTAGCCGGTGATTGTAAGCAGGTTTTGCACACTGAGTGCGGCCCTTAATCCTGTCATGGCAAGATGTGAAATCCATTTTTCCGGGAAGTTATAGCCCAGCGTTACATTTTTGATGCGCAGGTAAGAACCGCTTTCTACAAACCACTGGCTCATCCGGTTGTTACCGTTAGGATCACCCGGAGCAACTCTCGGAATAGTATGTCCGGGATTAGTCAACACTGCGGCTGAGCTGTCGCTAAGGCTATAGCTGCTGGGAATAGCCACATTGGTCACGGACTCATAATAATTCCCATAAGTGCCGGTATTACCAGGAATTTCATTGGTGTATCTCGGATAATTCACAATATCATTTCCCACTGAACCTTGCATGAAAATGTTCAGGTTGAAATTTTTATAACTAAACGAATTATTAAAGCCGAAAGTAAACTTAGGCCATGGATTACCGACGATGGTACGATCATTTTGATCAATCACGCCGTCACCGTTGAGGTCTTTGAATTTGATATCCCCCACCCAGGTTCCCTGCGGGCTTACCGTCATGACACCATTAGAGGTTTGAATAGCATGACCGGAAATATCTTTATAATTCTGAAATAAACCTTCTGCAATATAGCCTGTGATCATACTGGCAGGTTTGCCTACTTCTGAAATAAACTGCACCTGCGTAGCATTCCAGTCGGGATTGATGGTATTAAGCAGAGAAGTGATCTTATTTCTGTTCAAAGAAAAAGTAATTCCGGTATTCCATTGTAAATCATGGTTATCAATATTAACTGTATTTACTGTCAGATCAAATCCTTTGTTCTGCATGCTGCCTGCATTGACCGTAGGCCACTGAATATATCCGGCGGAATAAGAGATATCTCCTCCTAATGCAAACGGGTAAGTATTTACGGTAATCAGGTTTGTGCTTTTCTTGATATAAGCATCTGCAATCACTTCGAGGCGGCTGTTGAACATGTGCAGATCAAATCCCACATCGGTTGTTTTATCTGTTTCCCATTTCAAATCAGGATTGGGAAATTTCTGCGACAGAAATCCTGTCCCCCAGGGAGTGGGCACGGTTTGCAAAGCAGCATAAACTCCACCCGCACTTCCAGCATTTCCCGATGTGCCGATTTCAAATCTTAATTTCAGATCATTAATAGCAGAAAGGGTTTTCATAAAACTTTCCTGTGAAATTCTCCAGGCGACAGAAAGAGAAGGAAAATATCCCCAGCGATTGTTGGGACCGAAATTGGAATTTCCATCAGCACGGTAAGTGGCCTGCAAAATATATTTATTATTAAAAATATAGTTTAACCTTCCGAAATAGGATTCCTGTGAACCGGAAGATTTGGAGCTATTATTTTGTACATTAGAAATGCTGGTAGCATCTCCACCGGATAATTCCTGTACCTCATTGGTTATAAAATTCTGCCTCCACCCATACAGCGATTCATAAGTCCAGGCCTGTGCCTCATGAGAAGCCATAACAGTTACATCATTTTCCCCGATATCAAAATGGTACTGCAGTTGGTTGTTCACACTCCACCAATAATTATTAGTAGCTGTTCGGGAAGAAGTGGCAGCAGACTGTGGTACCACATAACCACCCGCCGTATATCCGGGATGGAAAGTATAATAGTTGAAATAATCCACATTTCCATTTAACTCATTATGAAATGTCAGTCCTTTTACGGGAGAAATATCAGCATACACGCTCCCAATAAAATCAAGTCTTTTATCATAGTCATTATTAATAGTAGCCAGCATAATAGGATTGCTGTATTGGAATTGGGTATTGGAAGGCCCACCCCAAGAACCATCCGGATTTTTCACCGGAATGGAGGGATTTTGCTGCAAGGCAAGATTGATAATACCGGCGTTAGTTGTATTTACCTTTTCAGTAGTATATCCAAGATTCAGGTTGGTTCCAATCTTCAACCATTGACGGGTTTGATTTGTAAGATTAAGACGCGTGGAATAGCGCTGAAATCCTGATCCCGGAGCTATCCCCTCCTGGTTTAAATAATTTCCTGAAAAATAAAAGGTGGAGGGGCCTGTTCCACCACTTAGGGAAAACTCATCATTCTGCATTAATGTTCTGCGGTATAAAGCATTTTGCCAGTCGGTACCCGGTCCCAATATAGAAGGATCTGCAAAGTTAGGATCAGTGGCAGTGCCGCCGGCGGCTGCCATTTCATTTCTGAATTTGGCATACTGTGGAAGATTCATCACGGCAATATGTTTTGGCTTATCCTGAACTGTTAATGTGCTACTCACGGATATCTTAGTTTTGCCAGCCGTACCTTGTTTGGTAGTAACAATGATTACACCGTTTGCTCCTGCCGCACCATAAATAGCGGTAGCCGAAGGTCCTTCAAGGACATTAATAGAAGCAATATCACTTGGATTAATGGCAGATAAAGCATTAGAATAACCCGCAGGAAGATTATTGGGGTCTCCCGAAATTTCCGGTGGCCTGATTTGCACTCCGTCAATCACATAAAGGGGTTGTGCATTTTGGGTCAACGTTCCTAATCCACGGATAATCACGGATGGCGCTGCACCGGGCTGGCCACTGCCGGAGGTGACATACACGCCTGCTGCGCGGCCCTGTAATGCCTGATCAAAGGAGGTATTGATCGTTTGGTTCAGTTGTTTGGCAGAAACAGTCACCTGCGCACTGCTCAGATCACTTTTCTTCATTTCTCCATAACCGATCACGACCACCTGATCTAATTGACTGAAGTCTTGTTTCAGCCGAATAGAAGGATGCTGCTTATCCCCTACCACGTAATTGAAATGATGATACCCTATGTAGGTTATATCAAGTATATCACCTGGTTTTGCCTGCAATGTAAAATGCCCATTATCATCGGTAACAGTTCCAACAGTCGTTCCTTTTACCCTGACAGTGACACCAACTAATGCATTGCCATTATTGGCATCGGTTACCCGCCCGGTTACGTCTGTCTGTTGTGCATACACGGTAAGGAAGCTCAGCAGCAAAACGGCTGTTGCCAGGCAAAACCTTTTCGAGGCCATGCGAAAATTAAAAAGAGAAAGGCAGCCCCTCCCTTTTTCTTTTTTGTATTTCTGTCTCATATAGTTTAATTTTTTATTGTTAAATTATTGAATTGTTGTATGGTTATATTGCTATATTGTTGAATGGATGATGGATGATGGTTGAATGGTTAAAGGTTGTTTTTGAATCCCACAAAAACATAAAGCAACCAAAGATTTCCTTAGTGGCCTTATTAGCATATTGGGATATCCTTCACCATTATTATATTTTTACTTTTATTTCTCCCCCGTCATAATGAATTGTTTTATCTGCTTTAGATGAAAAGTCCAATGGTTCAGGTTTCTCCGGACTGATCCATTTTATTCTAAAAACTCTTTTCTGTAACATACCCGGAAACTCACCTTGTCTTTTACCAATTGTCAGTGTATGTGATTGTTCTGAATAGGACAACGGAATGATAGAATACATTTCCCGTTCATAATTATAGCTTACACCATCATCTTCATATAAATTAAAATGTCCATCCCCACCAGTATAAACATACAGCGTAATCGTATCAGCTTTCTTCTGTTGGGTATATTGCAATGCTGGTCCAAAAGGAATGATAGCCCCTGCTTTTACAAATACAGGGATTCGAGTGAAAGGTGCCTCAGCAGTAATCGTTTGCCCCCCCCTGAAATATTCCCCATCGTATAGATTATACCACTCAGTATCTTTTGGCAAATACACTCGTCTTGTCCTTGCTTTATAAGTATAAACTGGGCTTATTAATAAATCAGGGCCAAACATATATTCATCAGTAACATTTCTTGCCATGCTGTCCCGTTCAAAATCCATTGCCAGTCCACGCATGATAGTATAATTGTTCAGATACACTGCCCCTGCTAATGAATAGATATAAGGAAGCAGGCGATAACGTAATTTATCGTAATACAAAATAGATTTGTAGGCAGGCATCCCTTCCTGAGCTACCACAAATGGTTCGCGGTAAGGCGCCTGTCCGTGCGCACGGAACAAGGGACAAAAAGCGCCAAACTGATACCAACGTGTCATTTGCTCACGCCATTCGGCCAGGTTTGCTGCATCAGGATGCTGATAGCGGTTTTCTGTAGCAAAGCCACCGATATCCATTGTCCAATAGGGAATGCCTGACATAGAAAAGCTGATGCCCGTGGCAATCTGGTTTTTCATATCCCGCCAAGTAGCACCAATGTCGCCGCTCCAGGTAGCTGCCGCATAACGCTGACTGCCTGCAAAAGCCGAGCGTGTTAATATAAATACCCTCTGATCAGGCTTTACTTCTCGTTGCCCTTTATAAAAAGCTTTATCATTTTCCAAAGGATATGCATTGAAATATTCCGTCGAAGGGCCAAGAGCAGTTGGATTCATCAATTGCTTTCGTTCTGCAATGGATGTATTGGAATAAATATCCGGCTCAGAAGCATCTAACCACCAGGCATCTACACCAAGCCCAAATAATCTTTTATCTACTAAATTCCAGAAAGCCTTCCTTGCATCTTTATTAAATGCATCATAAAAAGTAGAAACATATCCCACCCAGTCTTTGGTGCTGTCCTCAACATTTTTCTTATAAAGCCATCCTTTATCCCAGAATTCTCTGAACGGTTTGGTGCCTGTATAAAATTTAGGCCAAACTGAAATCATGAAATGAACATGATAGTTGCTATGCAAAGAATCTATCATTCTTTTGGGATCAGGATAACGTGCCGGATCAAATTGCTGAGATCCCCACTGGTCTTTTTTCCAGTAAAACCAGTCCTGTACAATATTATCTATGGGAATATGACGCTGACGGAATTCCCTGACAATATTTAATATCTCTCTTGAGGAATCGTAGTGTTCGCGGCTTTGCCAGAATCCGTAAGCCCAGATGGGCATGATAGGCGCTCTGCCGGTAAGCGTGCGATAACCGCTGATAACGCTGTCTATATTTCTTCCCTCAATGAAATAATAATCAATATCCTTTCCCATTTCGGAAGCAAGGGAAATGGTTTTTTGCTCTGCAGCGGATTCAGGTCTTTTCCATTTTAAGGAAAGAAAAGATTGTTCTCCATCCGGAATCCACTTTATTTTGATGGAATACTTTTTACCTTTTTCCATGGGAACATTCAGCAAGGCTTCAGCGGGATTCCAGCTTTGACGCCAGGCCCCCCGGCCTCCCCTGGCCCCTCCAGAGGAGGGGAATACCAAAATATCATTTATCCAAATGCTTATATACCCACCGAAATACAACAGGAAAGAATGTAAGCCGGAATAAGGTGATTCAATATAACCCACCCATTCTACTGAAGAAGGAGATGATAAAGAGAAATCCTGTGGCAGGTTTTTTAAATCTTTCAAAAAAGGATAGTCAATGGTCTTGTCTTCCCTGGTAATGGGATCGTTGTCATTTCTTAAGTTGGGAGAATAAATAGCGGTTAGCGAACCTGCTTTGCCATTTTGATCAAATAATTTAAAAGAATCTAACGGCATCCAGGGAGCGGGATTACCGAAATGCGCAATGGAATTATTATCCCACAAAATACCATAATTGCCGGAGGAAACAACGAAAGGAACAAATGCTTCGCTATTATGCTGTGCCAGGGTAATATCCTTTCCTTTTATATTAGTCAGTCCCAATTGATTTTCTCCTAAACCATAAAGTGCGCTGTTATTTACATTGTCAAATATTTGCCGGATATGGTAAGCATGAACACCTTCGATAGTTTCAGGAGAAAAAGTTCTGCCATCCGCCTTTTCCTTCAATAATATATCTCCGTTTGCATTGGCATATTGTATTTGTCCGGTGGAAAGGGAAACAATGGCTTTCAAATCCGAAGTGCTGAGAATTAAATTATCTTCCCTTTCTTTCACGTTAAAGGGAACAGCAGGATGATTTTCATTAGCTATCATCAGGCTGGGTACGGTAGAAAACGAATCTGCCGGGCTTGCCGTTACGCGAATAATGTGATCATTAATAACCTGCAGACGAAGAAGGCGGGTTTTATTTTGTGCTACTTTAAAAGTAAGCACAATGCCATCACTTATCTTTTGATAATGTGCCTTTTGAGCAAAGCCGGCAGTCGAAAGGAAGGCCAGACTAATCATTAATAAAGCTGTCTTAAGTGGTAAATGTTTAAATCCCATCTGTTTTTGTATAAAAAATTGCCGGTTCAAATGTAAGTCATGTTGGAGGCGGCTATGGCACGGTTATGTAACCAAGATGGGTACATTTTGTAAAGCCGGAAGGATGGAATGTTAAGTAAAAGGGTATGATTTGTTAAGGGAGATAGTCTTTACAGGCAACTGAGTGCGCTTTTAATAGGGAGTATATAGGAAGATGATAGAGAGTAGCCATCTGTAATTTGGGCTAAGGCTCATGATATTATATATTTGTGGTGGCTGCTCACATACAGAAGTACCCTTTAGAGACGGCAACGGAAGAATAAAAGAAGATATATGCTGATATATAATACTAAAAGAACCTATTTGACAACCGATTAATCATGCAAAGTACTTTTACATACAGACAAGGAACAATGACAGAAGTTGACCGGTTAAAGGAATTGGGAATTATTTCCTACAATCAATTCTCGGAAATTTTGACCAAAGAGAATTGGGCCACTTTAAATAAGTTTCTAAATAATGCTGATACCTGGATTCAATTGGTCAATAAGGCTCACTGCTTTATTTGTGAAGATAATGAGGAGATAATTGGAATGGCTTTTTTAATGCATAGCGGTAATCCAACAAATATCTATCAAGCGGATTGGTCCTATATTCGTATGGTAGGTGTAAATCCAAAATACAGGGGAAAAGGAATAGCAAGAAGGTTAACCATTATGTGTATTGATCTTGCCAGGGACTCAAATGAAAAAGTTATCGCATTACACACCTCGGAGTTTATGGATGCCGCCCGGCATATATATGAAAATTTAGGATTTATAAAGGTTAGAGAAATTGATCCTATTTATGGAAAAAAATATTGGTTATATAAACTTGATGTTTAAAATATCCAGTGTAGGTCATATTTTCCCCCCTTCTTATTTGTCCTTCCCCCCATATTCCGAAGGCAACATTCCAAATTCCTCTTTAAAGTATTTTGTAAAATATTTAGGATTATTGAAACCTACTTCATAAGCTGTCTGAGAAACATTCATCCCTTTTTCCAGCAATTGAGCCGCCCGTTTTAGCCGGATAATACGAATAAATTCAATGGGTGTTTTTCCGGTAATAGACACTATTTTTTTATATAAAGTCACGCGGCTCATAAACAAATCATGGCTCAACTGATCTACAGAAAAATCAGGGTCATCTATATTTTTTTCAACAATTTCCGTCGCATCCTTGATAAATTTATCATTTTGTGAAGAAGCCGTAGTTTCTGCAGGAGAAATATCTACACGTGGAGGCTCAGATCTGCGCTGCGACTTTTTTTCAGATAAAAGATTCCGGATACGCACGAGCAATATTTCAAAATTAAAAGGCTTTACAATATAATCATTGGCGCCTGTTTCATAACCTTCCAACTTTTGCTCCTCCGAAGCCCGTGCAGTAAGTAATATAATGGGAATCTGAGCTGTTCGCGGATCTTTCTTCAGCCGCTTAGACAACTCAATGCCATTCATCTCCAGTCCACCCGGCTGTTCGGGCAGAACGGGCATCATAATATCACTGACAATAAGATCGGGGTTTGTTCTAATTGCCTTTTCCCATCCCTCTTTTCCATTGGAGGCCTCCGCTATATTGTAATAAACGGATAAGTTATCCTTTAAATAAAAACGAAAATCTTCGTTGTCTTCAATCAAAAGCAGCGTATATTTTTTTCTATGGATTTTAATATCCTCCTGATTTTCTTTTTTTGCGTTCTCCAATGTGGAGGAAAGTATTTTTACATCTTCAGACATGCTGAGAGAAGCAGTTTCCGTTTGTACGGGAAGTAATACGGTGAAGCAACTTCCTCTTTCCGGCTCGCTCTGTACAGTAATAGTACCCTGATGTAATCGCACAAATTCTTTGGTAATAGATAATCCGATACCACTGCCCGGGCCGCCATTTGACAGGGTGGTATTATGTTGAAAAAATCGCTCAAAAATATGATCTTGTTTGTCCTGTGGAATACCTATGCCATTATCTTCTACTCTGATACGGAAATAAGCATTCTCCTGATCATTTTCTTCAGGTTGCATATCCAACGAGATGGTAATGGTACCGTTTTCCGGGGTGAATTTAAAAGCATTGGACAAAAGATTAAATAGAATACGTTCCAGCTTGTCCGGATCAAAGGAGGTGGTTAAAGATTCAACTGAAGTTTCTAAAGTAAAATGAATATTTTTTTTATCGGCAATATCGGTAAAAGAATCTACGACATCCCTAATAAATTTAATAATATCTCCCCGTGAAGGATTCAACTTTATTTCCTGCACTTCCAGTTTACGAAAATCAAGCAATTGATTAACGAGATGCAGCAATCGCATGGCATTTCTTTGCACTAATTGCAATTGTTTTTTTTGACTCTCATTTTCTGTTTGCTTCATAATCCTCCCCATCGGAGTCAGGATTAATGTCAGTGGTGTTCTGAACTCATGGCTGATATTGGTAAAGAAACGTATCTTCATCATGTCCAGCTCGTGCATGCGCTGCGCTTCATGCTGCTGATACTCCATCTTAAAGTTCATTCTTGCACGATACAAAAGAATGCTGCGTGCGATGTATAAAATACCTATAATAAGCAATGCATAAATAATATAGGCCCAAATTGTTTTCCAGAAAGGAGGCAACACAATGATCTGCATCGTTGCTTCCTGCTTTCCCCATACTCCGTCATTATTGGAAGCTTTCACCCTGAAAATGTATTTTCCCGGATCGAGATTGGTATAGGTGGCTTTATGAGCATTACCATTCGTTAAAATCCAATTTTTATTGAACCCTTCCAACTGATAAGCATATCCGCCTTGCCGGCTGCCACCCTGGCTCTTGTCTGTATGATCGTATCCTAAGGCAGCAAAAACAATGGAAAAATCATTAGCGCCATAAGGGAGTGTAATGGATTTAGTTTCGGTAATGGACCGGGTGAGAATTATATGCTTTTTAATTTTTTCTCCAACCAGAATATCTTTATTGAAAATCTGTAAATCCGTAAACACTACCGGAGGCACATAACGGCTGATAGTGATATGGGAAGGGTCGAACAGATTGAAACCATCAGCGCCCCCAAAGATCAGCCGGCCACCTCTTGTTTTCAGGGCAGATTTATCATTGAATTCTCTTCCCTGCAACCCGTCTGATTCATCATAATTTCTAAAGGAAAAGACATTCTTATGATGAGGGTCAGAAATAGTCAGACACGACAAACCGTTAGCAGTGCCCAACCACAGGCGATGTTCGTTATCTTCCAGTATGGTAAGAATCACATTATCCGGTAAGCCGTTTTTAGTAGTAAAAGAATGAAATCTTTTTGTGGAAGGATCAAAATAGTTAAGGCCTTCGCGGGTGCCTATCCAAATCCAGCCGCGGCTATCAGGAAAGATAGTGTTGACATTATTATTACTCAAACTGTTAGGATCATTTGAACCATAACCATAATGAACTATCTTTCCCGTATTCAAATTCATCACTACAATACCTCCCGCCGTTCCAATCCAAAGATTACCGGACTTATCTTCATTAAGCACAGATACATAAGATAACTGAGATCCCGGTGGAGTAATGTCAGGATATGATATAAAATTCCTTGTCGTCCTGTCGAACCGGTCAAGCCCGCCCCCAAGTGTTGCAATCCACAAATTCTTCCTGCTATCTTCAAAAATGTCCCATACACTGTTATAGCTGAGGCTGCCGCTGCCGCCATCGCCATCAACATGCTGATAATGAATGAATATCTTTCCATCGAAGCAATCCAGTCCTCCTTTATAAGTACCAATCCAAAGCTTTTTTTGTGAATCAAGAAATAATCCCACCACCACATTATTATTAAGGCTGTTAGGATTACCTGGCTGATGCAGATATTGCTTATAGGTATTATTTTTCCGGTCAAAATAAATCAATCCGCCGCCATTGGTACCAATCCATAAATTACCCTGTGAATCTTCCACAAAATGATTAACGTCTTCAAACGGCAGGCTGTGAATGTTGTTAGGATCATGGCTATATAAGGGAAAGCGGTCGAACAATTCGTTATAATAACAAATCCCTTTTTTATAAGTTCCTACCCATATAATGCCGGCATTATCTTTATATAAAGCATAAATACTGTTTTGAGCAAGGCTGTTGGGGTCTTCAGGATTATGCATCAGATAACGAATGGAAAAATCGTCTTTATTGATCAGGTTGACGCCGCCATGATCAGTGCCAATCCATATCGTCCCTTTTTCATCCTGAGTAACGGCATATACAATATCATTGTTGAGGCGATGTGCCCCGGACTCTCTGGTAAAGTGCATCCATTTTCCCGAAGAAGGATTGAGGTAGAACACGCCGGAAGTACCTCCCTGAACATATATCCACAAATCATTCTGGCTATCAATAAATATCTTGCAGGCTTCACTATCACCTTTATAAAATCTGTAAAATGAATCATTCCGGTAAATCACACGGAGGGTACGGGAATCCATTTCTTCCAGCATACCATTACTATGAATAATCCAAAGCTTTCCTGAAGCTCCGGAGCAGGCATCTGTTACCTTATTATCATAAAGGGAAGCGGGGTCCTCAGCCTGATGTTCGGCATGAATGACCTGACGGGAATGAGGATCATAACGGTACAGGCCACCATTGTTATATAAAAACCAAAAATTACCAAGGCTGTCTCCGGTAACTGCATTAATAGTTCCTGCGGGTAAAGATAAAGATTGCAAATAAGCATTATAGTTTCGATTAAAAGTTTCAGTTACCGGATTATACACGTCGCTGCCATTGCGGGTATTAATCCACAGATTATTGTCCGGCAGTTTGAAGATGCCGGTTATAAAATTATCACTCAGCGAAGTAGAATCCTGATTATCATGACGGAATATCTTAAAAGAATATCCATCATACCTATTCAATCCTGAAAGTGTTCCAAACCAGAGAAAACCCCTGTTATCTTTGAGGATACAATTTATCTGATTGTGTGAAAGTCCATCATTAACGTCAAGATTCGTAAACTGCAATTGTCCGGTTTGGGCAAACCCTTGCATGCAGGTTATCAACAACCCAAAGAACAGCCATATCTGCCTATAACAAATACCGGTTAAAAACTGCCTCACGAATCTAAGGAGTATTTTAATTTGAGCATGTAAGATAGCTATTTTTTGTTTTCTGTTCACTACGACATCAACAATATCATCTTCACGCCATCATCTCAAACCGTGCCGTAAAATGCCTCAGATAGGGCGCCTCATACGTAATCTTCATTCCTTTGAGCTGCTCCCGTTTTTTATATACGTCAATAATAATCTCTGTCACATAATCTATATGGCTTTGTGTATAAACACGTCTTGGAACAGCAAGCCTGACTAATTCCATAGGTGGAGAAATAAGATGACCGTTATCCTCATATTTTCCGAACATCACCGAACCTATTTCTACGCCACGGATACCGCCTTGTATGTATAATGCAGCACAAAGCGATTGTCCCGGATATTGATATGGTGGAATATGCGGCAGAAAATCTTTCGCATCCAGATAAACGGCATGGCCGCCTGTAGGTCTTATAATAGGCACTCCTGCTTCAATTAATTTATTGCCCATATACTCAATGCTGCGAATGCGATAAGTAAGATAATCTTCATGCAATACTTCTTCCAGGCCAATGGCTATCGCTTCCAGATCCCGTCCTGCCAATCCGCCGTAAGTGGGAAATCCTTCGGTAATGATCAGCAGGTTACGGCATTCCTGAATCGTTTTCTGATCGCGCATGGCGAGAAAACCACCTATATTGGCGAAGGCATCTTTTTTGGCGCTCATCGTACATCCATCGGCATAAGAAAACATTTCCTGTGCAATTTCGAGGGTACTTTTGTGTTCATATCCTTTCTCCCTCTTCTTTATAAAGAAGCAATTTTCTGCAAAACGGCAGGCATCCAAATAGAACAGAATACCGTTCCGGCGGCATATTTCAGAAGCTTTGCGGATATTGTCCATAGAAACCGGTTGCCCCCCGCCGGAATTATTGGTAACGGTGATCATGCACATCATAATATTTTCAGCGCCTTTTTCCCCGATACATTTTTCCAATGCCTGCAGATCGATGTTCCCTTTAAAAGGCGCAATGAACGAAGGATGTTTTCCCTCTTCATTGAGCAGATCAATACCCGTGCTGCCTGCAAATTCAATATTAGCCCGCGTGGTATCAAAAAAGGTATTACTGAGAAAAAATTTCCCTTTACCGCCTAAGATGGTAAATAATATTTTTTCAGAAGCCCTACCCTGATGGGTGGGAATCACATAAGGCATGCCGGTTATCTTTTGAATGGCTTCTTCAAAATGATAAAAGCTTTTGCTGCCGGCGTAAGATTCATCACCCATCATAATGCCCGCCCATTGGGCGCTGCTCATGGCAGAAGTACCGCTGTCTGTCAACAGATCAATGAGTACATCGTCAGCGTGAATCAGGAAAGGATTATAATATGCTTTTTGAATAATATGGATACGCTCTTCTTTAGTGGTGAAACGGATAGGTTCCACAGACTTTATGCGAAAAGGCTCTATGATTGTTTTCATGATAAAATATTTTGGATGAATGGAGAAACGTCTGTATAGAAAAACCCTGCTGGCAGGTTGAGGAAGACCCTTAGTGGCTTTGTCCAAAGGTTCAAAGATTCCAAGAACTCCTTTCGGAGTGGGAAATTCACCACGGTCACCTTTAAAGGGTACTAAGTCGGCTTTTTGATCACTTTATCCCAATGACGATTCATAAAAAATAATGTAGTACAATAAAGATACGATTTTAACCAGAACTACAACCTAATCCCGATTTTGCGCATCAGCAGAGAAGCATTCATGCTGGTACAAATACCCGGTTTCAGCTTGTAATCAAAATATAATTCTTCACTTTGCACCTCCACATCAAAATGATAGTTGAGCACCTGATCCGGATAATCCTTTTCCGTATCTGTTAACGCAAGGTCATGCGTAGCCAGAATCCCTACCGCATTTTCAGCAAGAAATTGCTTTATTAAAGCTTTAGCTCCTGCATGCCTGTCTTGCGAATTAGTACCTCTCAGTATCTCATCAAGCAATAAAAAGACTTTTTCATGAGCACGAACTCTTTGTATTATAAATTCCAGCTTCTTTAATTCAGCATAAAAGGTAGAAATATTTTCTTCTAAATTATCAGCGATTCGCATGCTACTAATAACTTTGACAGGCGAAACCGTCATTTCAGAAGCGCATACTACCGACCCGGCCATTGCCAAAATCATATTGACACCTGTGGTTCTTAAAAAAGTACTTTTTCCTGCCATATTGGACCCCGTCACCAACATAATCTTTCCAATTCCTTTTAGCTGAACATCATTGCAAATCCTTTTCTCTTCCGGCAACAATGGATGTCCTAAATTTTTAGCTGAAAGTACAAAATGGTTGTCAGAAATTTGCGGAAAGTGCCATTCAGGATGATTGAATGCCATGTTTGCAAAAGAAGAAGCGACTTCCATTTCCGCATATACATTCACCCATGTCATCAGGCTCTCGCCGTATTTCCTTCTCCAATCGTTTAATTTCTGATATTGGTACCAATCCCAAAATATACAAAGATTCAGCGGGAAATGAACCAGCGGATTCAACCGGAGATTCAGCCGATGCAAAACTTTTTTCAATGCATCCAACAACTGGTAAGCCTGCAGGTTATCCTGATAACATTTTTGCTGTAACGACCGAAGATACGGCGATTGGAACTTTTCTGCAGTAATCCATTTAAGCGACTCATAAAAGGAATCAATGGACTTAATGGATTCCGAAAGATAATCATAAGCAGGCGTTACAGCTTTGTCAATCCGCCATAATAAAAGCAGATGCGCACAAAGTGAGATCCATAATATTTGCCATGAAATGATGTGATTATAAGCTAAAATAATAATGATTAAAGTAATGATTGGAAAAGCAATCGCCAGGGAGGATAACACCTCTTTCTTAACAGCAGAATCCTCTTTTGAAAGTGACCAACTCTTTATCTGAAGCCAGGTATTCTCCTGCATCCTGGATTGTAAGCCTTCTGCCTGTAATTCCTGGCGGCGGTCCGTCTGAGAAGTCAATTCTTTAACTGCTCCCTGCATCTCCCATATTTTATCTTTCTGCGAGGGATGCAATAATCTTTCCGCCAATAAAGCTTCCGAAGGAAATGAAGTAACGCGGTTGATAAATTGAAACAAGCTGTGTTTCCCAAAAATATCCAAATCATTGGAATAAGGATGTGTGTCGTCCGCAAACCGGCTGCCGTCACCAAAAGCGCTGAAATCATTTTGAAGCGCTCTCACTTCATCTTCATTTATATTTAATAACCGTTGCTTAAATTTCAGATAGCGGGTATTGTCTATATCCTTCAGTGTAATAAAAATAAAAACCAGCAGTAACAAAATGGCAACTATTAGCGCCAGTGTGCCATTCAATTCAAGCAAAACAAAAAATAAAACAATTGCGGCAACAAATGAAAAAAGGCGGCCCATACCTAACCTCCTCTTCTTTTGCCCGAGTATCTTTATTTCTTCCTCTAATCCTGCTATCTTTTCAGCATAAAAATTTTGAACATTCATTGCCCGAAGGTAGAATAAAAAAATATTGCCGAGCCCTGCAATATTTCTGTGCGAGTGAATGAAGAAAACCAGCATCACGTTCATCCTTTTTGTCATGAGTTCACCGTGACAATCGGGTCCAAAGCATTAAAGATTTATCCCAAACCATTCTGCTTCTTGGATAGAGAGAAACTTTTCAATTCCTCCAAACTCAATTAATCACATTTTAGAAAGCCATTTGAAAGAGTTCGGGATTAAAAAGGTTTTAGATGAGGACTTAAAGAAGGAACCGAGGACAAAATATATTTTTCAAGTTGATGGTGGGCAAGGTATTTATTATTATAAAATGGCGGCAGCGGTGCGGGTAACAATTGTTTTATCGCGAGAAATGAAGCCTTCAACAAGAAAAACCAATCAATATTCCAGACGACATTTTAAACAACTATGGGATCAGACCGATGAACACATACTATCGGGAGAATCACGGTGATAGATATAAGTCGGACTGCTTATCTTTTTTACTTTTCTTCCTGATGAAATAAATCTTTGCAGGAAGGTGCTGTCATCGGAATAAATATCCTCAAAAAGATCATCGGCATGCAAAGTGTCTCGTTTTATAACAAACGTCCCTCCTACCGTACAATCGGCAATGGCAATTTTTTTAGAAGGGTCATTCTTATCAGGAACATACGAGTCGCCAATTACAGTTACATCACTGTATAATAAATCAATAACCGGCTCTTGCTTCAAATATTTTTTTCGAACATCCAAATGTTCAGGATCATATTCATCATCGGAATCTAAAAAGGTAATGTATCTTCCTCTTGCAGCTTTCATTCCCGCATTCTTGCTCATTGCACACCCGCAATGTGAATGATTTATATATCGAAAACCATCTTTCTTTAAGTAAGAAGCCATAACCTTTTCTGTATTATCTGTCGAATCATCATTAATAATGATACATTCCCAATCTTCCCAAGTCTGATTTAATAAGGAATCTAAAGCACGGTGGATAATATGAGCACGATTATAGGTGCAAACAATAACACTAAAAAAGGGGAGATCATCAACTACAGCTTTTTCTTTCATTTCTTATTTATCCTTTTATCGAACAAAAAACAATTCAACCGTTTAAACTACTTCTTACTTCTCTTAAACGCAATATAGTCCGTAGCAGGAATCTTTGTCACGCCTAATTCATGAAACATGGTTACAATTTGTCCACGGTGATAAGTCCCATGGTTAAAAATTTGCAGCAGACACTGATAAACAGGCTGCTTAAAATATTGCTTTTTTGAATTATAATAGGCGATAGTATGCTCAAAGAAAGGTTCTTTCTGATCAGCTATCCACTGATTCAGCTTTTCATTATGGCTGATTACGGATGGAGCCAGCTCTCCGAATGGGCCTTTAAATTTTTCTGCATCAAACATGGGGGTCTCATTCATTTGTAATCGCTGCAACCAAAGGCTTTCCGCTCCCAACAAATGTATCATAGTAAGCTGAAGGGTAGAAAAGCTGCTTGACACTTCACGGGTAAGGTATTCTGCGGGTAAATTTTGCATGGTATCCAGCAATCTCTTGTTTGCCCATAGATGATAGCCCCCCAAATCAATCATTAAATCTTTCATATTATTCTTATAAATGGTACTTTTGAACGAATAAAATTACAGATAAATGATGGAAAATGTTCAAAAAGATGAACCGGTGAACGGTTTTGGCACCGCCTGTATTCACAGCGGCCATATCCCTGATCCAAATTATGCCCATGTTACTCCCATATATGCTTCTTCCACGTTCGTTTTCGACACTGCAGAACAGGGGATGAATCGCTTTTCGGGAAAAGAAAAAGGATATATTTATTCACGCTGGGGAAATCCGTCTTTTACGGAGGCAGAAAATAAAATAGCGGCGCTGGAAACATTCGGGCTAAAAGATGATGCCGGCAATCCGCTTCGTGCAAAAGCCCTTCTGCACGCATCCGGTATGGCGGCATTAACTACCTTATTTATTTCCCATTTAAAAAAGGGAGATAAGGTGCTTACACATCCTTCTTTATATGGTGGCACGAACGAATTATTGCAAAAGATATTTCCTTCTTTTGGCGTAGAACCGGTCGTCATGGATATGCATGACTTAACTAAAGTAGAAGAAATAATTAAAAAGGATACCTCCATTCGGATGATGTATCTGGAAACACCTGCTAATCCCACCTTACGTTGTGTAGATTTGGCAGCCAATATTGCATTAGCAAAGAAATACCATTTGGTAAGTGCGGTGGATAATACGTTCGCTTCTCCTTACCTGCAGCAACCATTCCGATACGGCACAGATTATGTTTTTCACTCTACAACTAAGTTCTTAAATGGTCACGGGACAGCAGTTGGCGGCGTTCTGATAGGATCGGATATAGAAAAAATGAACAGCGCTATTTATAAAATACATAACCTGCTGGGTGGCAATAGCAATCCTTTTGATGCTTTTTTATTAGCTAATGGCATAAAAACACTGGAAGTGCGTATGGAACGCCATTGCAGCAATGCCATGAAAGTTGCGCAATTTTTGGAACAACACCCCGCGATATCTAAAGTAAATTATCCGGGATTACAATCACATCCTGATTATGCTATTGCTCAAAAGCAAATGAAGCATCCGGGATCCATGATGAGCTTCGAATTAAAAGACGGATTGGAAGCGGGAAAAAAGTTTATTGACAAATTAAAAGTTTGTGTGCGTGCAGTGTCTTTAGGAACCTGTGATACGCTAGTTTCGCATCCTGCATCTATGACCCATTATGGCGTCCCAAAAGAACAAAGAGAAGCATCTGGAATTACTGACGGGCTGATCAGAATGAGCGTGGGAATAGAAAACGTCGAAGATCTGCTGAATGATTTAGACCAGGCTTTGCAGTAGATTATACGAAAGTATTTTCTGCAAATTGTTGAAATTGCAAGTACTGCTATAAGGTCTTTACACCAGTTGTTGATGAAAATTAACTTTGAGTCCACTATGAAAAGTCAGATTTATTCAATTTGCCATGAAGGCACTAAGTCACTAAGTTTCACCAAGATTTATAAATCAGCTAAATACACTTTGTGTATTCTTTGTGCCCTGGTACTTTGGTGCATTTTTAAATTTTTCGGAGTGGACTCAACTTTACCTTATTACATTATTTTAACGAGAAATTAAAAAGAGTAATAAGTCTTTAATATCAAATTTTCAATTATATGAACTATCGTTATTTAGGATTATTTTCATCGTTTATCATGCTAAGCAGTTGCTCTACCACCCATTTTTTACAAAAAAATGCTTCAGCAAACCTCACAAATCAACCTTGTCTGAAACACGCTTATGTAGGGATATGCATTTATGATCCTGCACAGAATAAATACATTTATGAGCATGACGCTGATAAATATTTTACTCCTGCCTCCAACACCAAATTATATACTTTCTTTACGGGCTTAAACTATATTGGCGATTCTACCACCGGCATTCAGTATCAGGTACAAAACGACACCATGTATATACGCGGAACCGGTGATCCGTCTTTATTACAGCCGGAATTTAAGCAACAGCCCGCATTTGATTTCTTAAAGAATACATCCCTGCCGATTGTATTCACCAATCCGGTTTACGAAAATGAAATCTTCGGCCCCGGATGGTCATGGGATGATTATAATGAAGATTATCAGCCCGAGCGTGCTGCTATGCCTTTATATGGAAATGTCGCACGTTTTTCAGTAAAAGATAATCAGATTCAGGTTATGCCCGAATGGTTTGCAAAAAATGATCAATTACAGCTTGACACTTCTCTGCATGTCCGCTCTTTCTACGTACACCGTGAAAAAGATCAAAACTTATTCCGGTATAACACCGGTTCTGAAAAAAGTCAGTATATCCAGGAAGTTCCTTTTATCGTTAGTAAAGGTGCTACCACTGCTTTGTTATTGTCAGACACTTTACATAAGCCGGTACTTTATGAGCCTGATAAATCATTACCTGAAAACAACTGGTCATCCGTTCAAAATGTTCCTTTAGACAGCTTATTCAAGCACATGATGTACCGGAGTGATAATTTTTATGCAGAACAAACCGATCAGATGGCTTCGATGAAATTATTTGATACAATCAGTACGTATAAGATCATTCACTACATGCTGGCTAATAAATTAAAAGATTTACCGGATCCGCCCAAATGGGTGGATGGTTCGGGACTTTCGAGGTTTAATCTATTTACTCCGATAGATATGGTAACCATATTGCGCAAGTTATCCGCAGAATATCCACAGGCAAGAATTGATTCGTTGCTACCCACCGGGGGTAAAGGGACTTTATATTATTTATATCATGACATGGCAGGATATATTTTTGCCAAGACAGGCTCTCTGAGTCATGATGTAGCCCTGAGCGGATATCTCACCACTAAAAAAGGGAATCATTATATTTTCAGCATTTTAATTAACCATTGTGTATGCCCGCTAAGAGATGCACGATTGGCAATGCAAAGTTTTTTGCATGCAATATGGGAAGACAAATAGCAGGGGTTATTTTTAAAAAATACTCAATCAGCATTTAAAAAAAAGAAACTCTATTTTCTCAGGAGCCGATTATTTTTGCCCTTCACCGCGCCTTAATGCTCATAAACAAATTTCTGAAAATCAGCCGTTATGAGAGGCGGCGTGCTTCTATTTTGGCAACCGGCTTATTCAATAATATTCCAGCAAATGAATTATTTTAACATTAAAAAAAATAGTACTGTCCGTTATTGCAATTTGTTTTTGGGTAATCACCTCTCTCTGGCACAAAGCCAACCTCCCTCAATAACCAGCGCTAAGAAGATAAATAATCATACTATTGCATTAACTTTTAAGAAGATGATGGTTCTGAAATTGATCTTTTGAAAAGCAGGAATGGTTCATCCGCGTAATAGTATCGGGTGGCATCATATTTCAGCAGAGCTTCTTATGGAAGGCTCTTGAAAAAGGTATAACGCAGCATTATTTCTATAAAAAACAATATAAGGGCAGCAATAGCCAACGGGAAAAATAATTCTTCATATCGCTTAAAAGCGGTAATCTTTACCTTACTTTTTTCCATGCTGTTGATCTGCTTATAAATATTGGCCAAGGAAGTATTACCGGTCGCACGGAAATATTCGCCACCTGTTGCCGAAGCTATCCGTTGCAATAATGCGGTGTCAATTTGTACCTGCATATCCTGCATTTGCACTCCCCCCCCCGGCATGGGCACCGGGTAAGGGGCTACTCCGTAAGTGCCAATACCTATCGTATAAACTTTTATATGATATAGCTTGGCTATTTTCATAGCAGTGAGCGGATCAATAAGCCCTGTATTGTTCACGCCATCTGTCAAAAGGATAATGATTTTACTTTTCCCCCGGCTGTCACGCAGTCTCGCTACACTGGTAGCCAAACCCATCCCGATAGCAGTACCATCTTCCATGGTGCCTAAGCTCACTTTCTGAATTTGATTGATCAAAACCGAATGATCCGTGGTGATAGGACATTGCGTAAAGCTCTCGCCGGCAAAGATGACCAATCCGATACGGTCACTTGGACGATGTTCCACAAAATCAATTGCCAATTTTTTAGCAGCATCTACACGGTTAGGTTGAAAATCTTCAGCCAGCATGCTGCCGCTCACATCAAGACAGATAACGATATCAAT
The DNA here is from genome assembly GCA_004299085.1 of Chitinophagaceae bacterium. Taxonomy (GTDB): domain Bacteria; phylum Bacteroidota; class Bacteroidia; order Chitinophagales; family Chitinophagaceae; genus FW021-bin31. The sequence goes on from SCQV01000524.1 coordinate 23,628, forward strand.
ACCCTCGCTGTCAATGCTTTCCGTAACATTGGTCGCCTGCGGTCGAGCTAATGCCACTATTAGCAGAGTGATGGCAAGCAAGCGAAGCACTAATAACAGAGGACGCAAACGTACTTTCCATGAAACAGGGATTTTTTTCAGCCCTTCTAAAGAAGATATTTTGAAAGTAGCTTCAATTTGCTTTCGCTTCCTGGCATACCACCATATCATCAGCGGAATGATGATCAGCAACCAGAAAAACCAGGGGTTGGCAAATTCAATATGTGAAAAATCGGGTAAGTTCAATGTTTAAATATCTTAAAGTCGAAAGGTCGAAAAGTTTTAAGGTTCGGGGTTAATTAACTTTATTTTTAGTTTACAGTCCTTCTTTCCCGTAATTCATTATTTTGATTCCTCGTTCATCATTCATTGTTCATGATTCATTGTTTGTTATTCCCTCGCTTGAAGCGAGGCTGGCTTGTGCTTTATTCATCTGTTCCACCTCCTCTTTCGGCTTAGTCCATTCTAAAATTTCATAAGCCTTTCTCATGCTGGCTTCATGATCTTCCCGCACCGGTTGTAATTTGGCGAACTTAGCCAGGTCAGCAGTCTGAAGAATATATTGCAAATTATTTTTCTGCTGATTAAGCTTGGTAATAGGCTTAATTTTCTGTAATAATTCATCGGAAGTTTGTTCCATAGCATTAATACCAAATTGACGTTGAATATAGAATCTGATGATATCCGTTAGTTTGGTATAATATAATTTCACCTCATTATTCTGCCATAATTTTTCATCTTCCAGAGCATGCAGGTTCTTGATAGCCTGATCGTAAGGAGGTTCCTGCGGAATGATCTGTTCAGCTTTTTGAACTGTTTCCCTTTTCCGGAAGAAAATAAGCCAGATTAATATCGCTAAAACAATAATCCCTCCCAGAATGTAGGGCCAATAAGCAAGTATATTAAACGGAACGCCCATGATTTGCTTGATGGGCTTAAATGGCCTGGTAGTATCAACTGGGACCGTATTTACATTGATAAATAAAGAATCCGTTGTTAAGGATGGCGAAGTGACAGCGCTGTCTCCTGAAACCATTCCAAAGCTAAAGGCTGGTATCTTCCAATATCCGGAGTCGAAATTTGTGAGAGTAATTTGCTGCTTATAAACATTATTTCCTGTTTGCCTCAGCGTATCCATTTTACTCTTGTCAACCACCAGAAAATGGTCAAAGCTATCAGGAATTTGTGGCCATACTAATTGTTGGGAAGGAGCGGCAGAGGCCTGCAACGTCAAATGAAACTGTTCCCCTATTTTTATAGATGAAGAATCAACTGTTGCTTTCACCTGCTTCCCTAAAATTTGATTTTGAGAAAATACAGGTAATGCCATAAAACAATACAGGATGCTTAAAAGCGAGCCTGCAAAAAAGTATTTAAAAAAGAATCTCCTCATATTTATGTAGCATAGCTTGCTAAATCCGGTTCTGAAAGAATCCCTGCAATAACCTTACATAATCTTCGCCGGTGTGAATACTCATTAACTCCGCCCCGCTTTTCATAAAGGCGCTTTTGCAATATTTCTGATGTTCTAAAAATTTAGCCATATAATATTTTCTGACCTGCTTATCAGAAGTGTCCACCCATTGCTCTCTTCCTGATTCTGAATCCTGCATTTTAATCAGTCCCGCTGCCGGCAAATCTTTATCGCGCAAATCATACACATGAATACCTATCATATCATGGCGCCTCGAAGCTATCGTCAATGCATCCTCATATCCCGAACATAAAAAATCAGAAATTAAAAATACAATACTTCTCTTTTTATTGGCGTTATTAAAAAACTTTAATGTTTCCTGAATATCTGTGCCTCCTTTTTTGGGCTCCAAAGTCAGCAACTCACGAATGATCCGAAGGATATGTGATTTCCCTTTCTTAGGAGGAATATATTTTTCCACGCCTTCACTGAAAAAAATAACACCTACCTTATCATTGTTTGTAATCGCTGAAAAAGCTAAGACTGCACAAATCTCGGTTATCAATTCTTTCTTCCGCATTTTTACCGTCCCGAATAAAGAGCTTTCGCTGACATCCACCATCAGCATTACGGTCAACTCGCGTTCTTCCTCAAACACCTTCACATAAGGATGAGAAAACCGTGCAGTCACATTCCAATCTATGGAACGTACATCATCTCCATATTGATACTCGCGAACTTCACTGAAATTCATACCTCTTCCTTTGAATGCCGTATGGTATTCTCCCGAAAAAATATGATTGGATAAACCTTTGGTCTTTATCTCAATCCGTCGAACTTTTTTTAATAACTCTGCGGTATCCATATATGACAAATCCCAAATGACAAATAACAAATCTCAAACTTGCCGGCAGCAGACGGGTAACAAATCG
>SCQV01000525.1 GCA_004299085.1 Chitinophagaceae bacterium
GAAGATATTTTGAAGAAGGGTGGAAAAGTATTTTTATTGTGTGCAGGAAGAGTTGAAATGGGGAAAAATATATCTATGCATTTCTTACCGGTGTTTTGGAATACATCCTGGTTTAACATGCGTCCGCCGCACACCACCGGGATTTATTTAGATCCGGAAAATCCGGCATTCCGGTATTTTCCGACTGAAGATTTCAGCGACTTTCAATGGTGGAGCATAGTAAACAAACAGCAGGTGATGTGGTTAAAAAATTTTCCCGATAGCTTCCGGCCAATTGTTCAACCGATAGATACCTGGTTTAAAGACCGCAGATTAGGTTTGATATTCGATGCAAAGGTAGATAACGGAAAGCTGATGGTTTGCAGTGCAGATGTAAGTTCTGATTTAAAAAATCGTCCGGCTGCAAGACAATTATTATACAGTTTGACAAGATATATGGAATCGAAGAGTTTTAATCCGGAATATACAGTGCCGTTAAGGACAATAAAGGAATTATTTAAAAAATGAGTTCATTCATGTATTAGTGGTTAAAGAATTAACCACGAATGCACGAATAATATTTTTATTGAAATAGAAAACAACTCATTCGTGTATTACTGGTTAAAAAAGTAACGTATGCTGAATTTTCTGATCACATTCATTGCAAATGCCGCTTATGAAACCACGAATGCACGAATAATATTCTTATTGAAATATGAAGTAACTCATTCATATATTAGTGGTTAAAAAATAAAGTATGCTGAAGTTTCTGCTCACATTCATTTTTTGCCATTGCCTGATATCGCTTCAGGCACAGGATTTTCATTATGTTATCCTGAATAAAAATGCCTATCCGGCGGTAAAGTCAGCAGCAGCAATGCTGGCGAAAAAATTAAATATTCCTACAGGTCATATTTTGTTTAAAAATAAAATCACTGTTCCTACATCGGGTGTTATTGAACTGGATTGTGGGCAGCCTTCAAAAGCTCAGATACAATTCATTGGACAGGATCCACGCAAAGTCAATTTTGACGGTTATCTCATTAAGTTTAACGGGAACAGCGCCTTGATATTTGGCAAACGTCCCCGCTCTTTACTTTATGCCGCAGGGGATTTTTATTGGTGGAAAAATAAACGTTCCGGATTATATGTAAGGCAACCGGATTTTAAAGTACGCGATATTAACAAAGGTTCAGAAAATAATATGGCACGACTGATTGCCAATACCGGTGCTAACATTGTTTTTGATAATATTCATCCTGATTTTATAACACTGCAGAAGAGTTTCCCAGCCGTCTTTGATAGTATTCCGAAAAATGAAAGGGAAGAAATGTTGCGTAAAGAAAAAGAAGCAGAAGAACGTGCACTTCAATTGGCTGAAGCTTGTCATGACGCGGATGTGGATTTCTATCCGTTTTTATATGGAAATGATATTGTAAGATGGAATCCTGTATTGGCCAAAGCGGTTTATAAAGTTTACCCGCATATTGCGGGTGTTCGCGCACCCCATTCATGGGAAAAAGCCACGCTTAATCCATCACTTCCTGAAACGTGGAAAATTATAGATGCTATAGTGGATGAGTACATCCATACATTACACGGCGATGGAATGGTCGCTACTTTTTGGGACCAATATGGCATATACAGCCAGGACAGCTTATCGAAAGCGACTGGAATGAGTCAATTTAATAATGAGCTTGAAAAAATGGTGGATGAATATGATAAGGTATTAAATAAATACAATAAACCTTTAATAGTAAGAACATGGTCGTCGGGAAGGGCACATTGGGTAACCTTACATAATAATACGGGAGCATTAGAGCTTCAGTTTGTGCATGCACCGGGGTATGGCGGATTCAGTGGTAGTAAACTAAACCTTTGGGGAAAAGTCATAGACAGCCTGCCTGCAAGTATTATCTTACAGACGAAAGCTTATATGTCTGATTGCTTTCCTGCCGCCAGGAATAATACACTGATTGGCAAAGCCGGAAATCATCCTCAGATTATCGAATATCAAATGACCGGGCAGACTACCGGCTTATATTACCTGCCTGCTGCCAATGTGGAATATACTGATTCAACTATTAAAAGAGCTTATAAATTAATGAGGAAAAATGGGGGTACTAATGTATTTTACGGTGGTACTCGTCAGATACATTATGATTTGTTTCATGATATAGCCAACAGCATTAATCTTTATGCATGGAAAGAATTGTCATGGAATATTAACGCGAGCGTTCAAAAAATATGGGATGCGTGGGCTGTACCGATTTATGGAGAAAAAGCAGCGCCTTTTATAATCAAAGCATTACAACTTTCTGAATCTGCCACTAATAAGATATTTTCCACTTTAGGTTTCGGATGGGACACTAATTCGGGGTTCCCGGGAACCATTAACCGGCGCGAAGTATTGTTAACTTACACAAACCGGTTTTATTTACCTGAATATCAACAATATCTCGTCCTCAATAAAGAAAATATTCAACGTGTAATCAACGAAAAAAATAGTGCATTACAGGAAATTGATTCCATGTTCATATTTCTGCATCAGGCAAAGCCTTACTTAAAAGAATCGCAATATAATGAATTGGAAACAAGATTTAACTGGCTCAAATATGTGGGTATCGAAAACAAAGAACTGGAAGTGAGCTACTGGCGTTTCCGGTATTTGCGGTATCTTCATTCACTTCGGACAACTGATACCGTGCAAATGGATGATATTACCGCTTCTTTGCAAAAAGTAAAATATTATCGCGACAGCCTGTTTAATTATGATCCGGATGAACGATTCAGTTGCTATGATATTCCATTGGGACAAATAAACAGCATGAAGCATATCGGATTGGGTAACCCTCTACCGCTGATGGAAGATATATATAATGAGTCAAAACATGATGTGGAAGAAATTATGGGGCCGGCAGAATGAACGCTGGCGAGGCGTCCCCGACGGTAATGGAAATGAAATATGATTGGTTTTGTTGGCGGGGACGCCAACAAGAGCAGTAGGAGGACGCCAACAAGAGCACTGCTTGCGAGGCATCCTCGCCGAAGCGGACGGTGTTTACATGACAACCTCACAGGGGTTGAGTGCCTTTGAAATTATAGAATATATAACAATTTATGGTATGAATACAGCATATCATGTAGAGTTTTTAACAGCCACCATTTTGAATTGGCAAAAGCTTTTAGAAGATGATTCTTTCAAGCAGATTATCATAAATAGCTTGCAGTGGTTAACCATTCAAAAACGGTGCAAGATTTATGTTTTCGTAATTATGCCAAATCATATTCATTTATTGTGGCAAATGGAAGATGGTAATAAACGTAAAGAAGTACAAGGTGCATTATTCAGTTATACGGCGCATGAATTTCAAAAGATATTACGGGAAAAGAATGATGCAGCGTTATTAGATTATCGTGTCAATGCCAAGGACAGGAATTATCAATTCTGGCAACGAAATCCAATGGTGAAAGAATGCTGGTCAGAACATTTCTTTTTACAAAAAATG
>SCQV01000526.1 GCA_004299085.1 Chitinophagaceae bacterium
GGATATGGATGAAAAAATTGAAAAGAGAACAGGTTTGAGTATTACGGACATTTTTTCTCAAAGAGGGGAGATGTATTTCCGGAATATGGAACATGAAATGTTAAAAGAGCTTATTAATAAAGATGAAATATTACTTTCCTGTGGCGGAGGACTTCCCTGCTTTAATGATAATATGACACTGATGAATCAACATGGATTAACCATCTGGCTGGATCCTCCTGTTGAGGTAATGGTTGATCGTTTGAAAAGAAAAAAATATAAACGCCCGCTATTGAAAGATTTAAGTGACGGGCAGTTGTTGGAATTTGTAAATGAAAAGCTGGCGGAGCGCACTGCTTTTTACAGTCAGGCTAAATTGATTATTAACCCTATTGATTATTCTGTGGAATCACTTACTCAAAAAATAATGTCATGCAAAGAACCTACTTGATTATTGCAGCCATATTGGGCATACTGGCAGTTGCTTTGGGAGCATTCGGTGCCCATGAAGTCAGATCGGTTGTTTCACCTGATATTTTTCAGGTGTATGAAACAGGAATAAAATATCAGTTCTATCATGTGTTCGCCTTGTTGGCGGTAGGTATCTTATTAAGATGGTATCCGGGTAATATGATGTCGCTTGCCGGTTTATTTTTTATTATTGGAATTGTCCTCTTTTGTGGATCGCTTTATTTAATTACAGGCTTAATGCATGCAGGAAAAGTTGTTTCGCCGGCTATAGGTATTATTACTCCACTCGGCGGGCTATTCTTTATCGCCGGATGGGTATGGATGCTTTTGGGGTTGCTGACAAAAAGAGCGGGATGACTGTTGAATGGTTAAATTGTTGAAATGTTCAATGGCGAAATTGCTATTGGCTATGGCGAAATAAAACAATATAGCAATTCAAACAATACAGCAATAAAACAATGAAACCATTCCGCTCACTGCATCAATTCTGCTTTTGATTTTGGTCTTCTGTCTGCTTCCCAGCGAAAGCCCTGGAGCATTTTATCTTCCTCGGGAATTTTTGTGGGCGGCATAAACATGCCATCCACATCTTTTAAAAAGACCACTTTATTCAGCTTGCCGTCTTTAAAATACAGATTTATTTTGGCTGAAGTGCTATGATTGCCTCCAACAAAGGCCCCGCTATTATCCTGGGCGTAATACATGCTTTCAGCGTTACCGTTCACGTCCATCCAGTCAAGCTCATTTCCGTTACCAAAATATCCGGTAATAATATTCCCTTTGACCTGGTTATAAATGCTATCCCCAATTCTATTGATGATCATCGCGTGATGCTGGAGGACAATTCTGCTGGCTTGCTGGTCTTTGGTAAATAAAACGATAGTGTCGCCCGTAAGTTGGGAAACACCTGTCCATAACACCGGGTCTTTATAAAAATGGAAAGCAGAATCCAAGTCAGAATAATATAAGCTGTCGGAGGCCCCCTGAAGTGAATCAGAAAATAGCCGGACGTGGTGATAAGCAATAATATAACGCAATTGTGAAGTATCTTTTTTTGTAGATGAAGTATCTTTACTTATTGGGACGGCATCCTTAGTCGTAATGGTGGTATCTGTCTTTACGGGTTGATGGGTCGTTCCTTCTATGTTCTTAGTTATTGAAGCGTCTTTTTCTAAAGCGGAAGTATCTCTTTTAGATATAACTTTTACCGGCTGAATGCCGTCCTCTGGATCTTTTTCAACCCTTCCCGTATCCAAGGGTCTTTCTATCTGACCTGAAAATAGCGTATCCATTGCCATGTAAAGCGTATCCGTTTTGCGTTCAATAATCATCAACGGTTTTTCTGTGGCAAGAATGGTATTCTTTATCTGATTGGCGATAGCATAGTTGGACAATACCGTCATTTTACGCGCGGTGTCTGTCCATACCACATTTCCGAATGCGACTCCGATACCCGTATTTTTGGTATAATTCATACTGTCAGCCGTCACCTGCTGGGCGCTGTCAAGAATAGTTGGACGGTCACATAAATGCGCATAGTTTTCAACCGTACTATAATATCCACAGGAGGTATGAATAATGGAGTTTCCTGTATTGATAGTGGTAGGTGCCACAAAGGTGGCAATCCGGGAAATAGTATTATACAAAAGTGTGTCCGTCGTCAAAGTGTATTCCGGATCAAGGAGCTTCACATTAGATTTGAAATACACATCCTTCGTGTCCGCATAATAATAGCCTCTTTCACTGGTTAGCACCGTACTTTGATTGACTAATTTTCCGCCGCTTATATAACTTCCAATATGGGTGTTCATATCATAATTGAGCAAATTGGTCGTTAAAACCATTCTGCCGTCAGTCATGCGAACGTTTTTTGTGAGCGTAGCTATTTTTGTATTTCCCTCATAATGAAGAAAATCAGAGTATGTATTAATGGTATCGGCTTGGTTGATATGAATATGGCCAAAAGCGTCTATCGTATTGGCAGACAGGTTTTGAAGTGCACTGTCGCAGGTAAAGATAGTCTGACCTTGTTCTAATCTTACATGGCCGATCAGCTTTTGCATTTGAGCAGAATCCTTTCCCTGAGGCTGGATACCCATCAGCGTATCCGCATTTAATAAATGAATAATTTTTGAAGAATCGGCGCCGGGAGGGTAGGCCGTAGTTATTTGTGCTTTTGCCATTTGGCAAAAAGCAAACGATAACATGCAGATGAATCCGCCACCATATCTGAAAAATGTATTGACCATTCCATTATTTAAGGGTGTCGCCAGATAATCCTGCCTGTCCGGCAGGCAAGGGTTGCGCTTTATTCTTTTTACCGAATAAAGAGAAATGCACATACCGCTGAGGATTGAGTCGTAGATCTTCCATTAACAGATTCAGATTATAGGTAACGGATTCAAGATTTTCATATAGTTTTTTGTTGTTGACCAGCATTCCCAGGGAACCTTCGCCGGAATCAACTTTACCCATTATAGCATTAAGCCGGTTGACGGTTTTATGGAGATCCTCTATCGTACTTTTCAAGTTGGCATTGGCCAATGCACCGGTAATCTGTTTGGTATTGCTCAGGATGCTGTTAATGGTATCGTCATTGTTTTTCAGATTAACGGTAATGGTATTTACATTGCCTACGAGCACTTTCATTGAATCTGAAACCTGCGAGAAATTCTTCATGGTGGTATTCAACTCTGCAATGCTTGACTTAAGATTATCGCGTGTTTGGTTATCTAATGAAGTATGGATATCTGCCAATACGGTATCCAGCGATGTAAGGGCATCTTGTATTTTCCCTGATAACGGCTTCAGATTACTCATCAGTTCAGAGGTAAGCGAAGTGCCTGGTGCTGTCTGAATAGTATCATCGTTTTGCAAATATACAGTTGCATTTCCGAAGCTTATCACTACGGATTTAGCGCCCAGTACATCTGAACTGACGATGCTGGCCACTGAATTTTGAGGAATATTGATATCCGGTTGAATAGATAAGGTGACCCGTATTCTGTTGGCATTTGCATTAGTTACAGATAAGCCGGAAACAGAGCCAATCTGCAATCCATTGACCCGGACGGGGTTAGCGGCCATCAGCCCGTTGACGTTGTCATAAAACGCATACAGTGTTTTTTTTCTGGTGAGCAGGTTTTTCCCCTTTAAAAGATTAAATCCTATGACCAGCAGCACTACAGCTATGACAGTCAGCGCTCCTATTTTTGCTTCGTTAGATAATTTCAAAATCGGGAATTTAGAACTTGACAAAAGTAAAGAAATCTTTTTATTGATCTATTCGTTTACCATTGCGAAAGGTTACAACGAAAGCGTCTTTGAATCCCATCAGCCTGATCATATCCAGTTGCCTGGAAGCATCGTCATTTGTTCCAAAACTGCCAAACATATAGCGGTATAATGTGGAATCGTTCTCTTTATCTTTTTCCCGGGATATCTTTCCATCTAATTTGCTGAACTTCGCATCATCAACAGAGTATCTGTTGGAACTTACCAATAATTGGATTTTGTATGAATAATGGCTGTTATCCTTCTGAGCCACAACGGGAGTAGTTCCTCCCGCAAGCACCTGAGCAGTCGTTTCTCCTTTTACGCCCGCAAGATAATTAACGAATGCATTATAAATACAAGTGGAAAGCTCTTCCTGATGTGTATTTAAATAATCTTCTTCTACCGGGTTATTAATAAAACCTGTTTCTATCAAGATGCTGGGCATTGCTGTGGCATGAAGTACCCAAATACCCACCTGCCTTTGCTTTACCTGCCGGTCCACACGGCCAATTTTCACAAATTGATTTTCCACATCAGCGGCTAAGGCCAGGCTTTGCTTGGTATATTCGCGCTGAACCGTATTCCAGAAAATGGTATTAATGGCAGATCCTGAGGAATCAAACATCGCTTTATATTCAGGGTCGTTTAATAAAGGAGCATTTTCCCGCAGCGCTAAGTTTTTATCATCATCTTTACTCACCCCCCATACATAAACTTCCGTTCCTTGTTGGAGGCTTTGCGTAGTATAGTACCGGTATTGAGGAACACGTCTCTTGACCCGTTTGTGATGAACCCTGACATATTCGGTCTTGTGTCCAATTAATTCACGGTGACGAATTAGTTTAGTTGAATTACAGTGAATAGAAATAAATACATTTCCACCCATTCTGTTTGCGAAATTTGCACGCCAGCGCAAAGCCGCATTTATATTAGTCCCGCCGCCCGGTAAAGCATCAGTAGTACGGGTGTAATATACTTTTACGTCCGGGATTTCTGAGATCATCTTTCCTAATTTCAAACCTATTCCTAATGCCACTTGTGATTCGGTGGAATATTTGCCTTTTGCGCCTGGATCGACACCACCATGGCCGGGGTCTATAATAACCACAAAGGGTTTATTCCCCTGCGGTAATACCCCTCCTCCTTCATTCTGCGCTACTGCCGGCAATGACAGCATCCCTGCGAAAACACATAAGAAAAAATAATTCCAAAATCTCATCATTACATTATTTGTCTGCAAAAGTAATGGCTTTTGTCGTAAAAAACAGGATAAGCGCGCCGGAATATTCTACCCATTAACGCAAAAGCAACTGAAAATAGTGTAGGTTTGCGCCTTACTTATGAGCATGTTTTTCTCTAAAAACAGACCCGTGCCTGGTGCTGCCGTTTACGGAGAATTATGTTTATTCGTTTTAGCAGTGATTTTCACCATAGCGGTCATTCCTCCCGCATATAGTAATCCGGTTTTCACAGCACGCCCTGTCAATGATACTATTCCTTCCCATTTGGAAAATGCTGCTGTTGCGAAAAAAGATACGACAGGCATCATAAAAGACACATCCGCCCCGAAGCAGGATACTTCCATTAGTAAAACAGTTAAGATAGATACCGTTGTCGTAAAGTATTCCAAAGACACCCTGAGCGCTCCTGTTAAATATCATGCAGATGATTCCGTAGTGTTGGATATACCTGAAAAAACATTTCATTTATATGGCAAGGTCAATATTGATTATGACCAGATTAATCTGAAAGGTGCAGAAGTGGATTATGACCAATCCACTAATTTACTAAAAGCCAGGTATGGGTTAGATACAGCGGGGAACCATATTGGAGCGCCTATTTTTACCCAACAGGGTCAGCAGCCTTTTCAGTCGGATTCAATGTTGTACGACTTTAAATCAAAACGAGGAAAAATTTATAGTACGGTGACTCAGCAGGGTGAAGGCTTTATTTACAGCCAGCAGGTTAAAAAAGAAGCAGATGGCAGCTTTAACAGCTTTAAAGCCCGTTATACAACCTGTGATTATAATCCTCCCCATTTTGACTTCCGTGCCAATAAAGTGAAGATTATTCCTAATAAAATGTTGATTTCCGGACCGGCTAATTTAGAAGTGGAAGGAGTGCCGACACCTTTATTTATTCCTTTTGCTATTTTCCCTTTGACACATGGACAGCGAACGGGATTATTGCCCCCGACTTATGAAGTGAGCCAGCAAAAAGGAATTGGATTAGTAAATGGCGGATACTATTTTGGTTTGGGGCAATACGCAGATCTGACGGTCAGAGGAGAAGTATATTCTTATGGTAGTTGGGGACTCACGTTCAATCCCCGCTATTTTAAACGGTACAAGTACAGCGGCTCCCTCATGCTGAGCATTAGCAGCACCCGTTTCGGAGATCCGGAGACGCCTGATTTTACTAAATCAAAAGATTTCAGGATTATGTGGTCGCACAGCATGGACAGCAAAGCACATCCTGGTGTTACTTTTTCTGCCAGTGTGAATGCAGGGACTTCCACTTATAGCTACTATAATCTCACTGATCCCGCGGCCAGGCTGAATAATATTTTGAGCTCTTCCATTGCTTTTTCAAAAACATGGCCTAATAATTCTCCTTTTAATCTCACGTTAAGCGCCAATCACAGCCAGAATACCAGCACCAGACAGGTGAGCATCTCGCTTCCCAATCTGTCATTTAACATGAATACGATTTATCCTTTTCAACCTAAAAATTTCGTTGGAACACCAAAATGGTATGAGAAGATAGGGATCGGTTATTCGTTAACAGAAACGAATGCGGTTAATTTTGCCGATTCTACTTTCTTAAAGCCCGGCTTTTTCAAAAATTTCCAGACAAGCATTCAGCATAGTGTGCCTATATCGCTCACATTGCC
>SCQV01000527.1 GCA_004299085.1 Chitinophagaceae bacterium
TATGCTTCTGTTTCAGTCTTTACAACTTTCTGCTAAAGACTATCCGGCAGCTTTATTTAATATTTATTCCGATGGCGTTACGCTGAATACCGCTTCTATCCAATTTGCTATTGATTATATTCATGCACATGGAGGAGGACGTTTAGTATTTAATGTGGGAAGATATCTTACCGGTTCTATTTATTTAAAATCAAACGTTACACTCCATTTAGAGGAAGGATCTGTATTACTGGGATCACTAAATCCGCTTAATTACCAAAAGAATAACTGGACGGCTATTATTTTCGCCCTCCACCAGGATAATATAGGAATCACAGGTAAGGGGATTATTGACGGGCAGGGACAATATGTTGCCAGAAATGTGATTAATATGATTGGAAAGGGGCTTATGGAGGATCCGCTGAGGGATGGAAGGCCCGAAGCCCCGTCCAGGCCTGTCTTAATTTATTTTGATTCTTGCAGCAATATCCTGATGCATGGGATTACCTTACATAATTCTTCCAGTTGGGTAGAGCTATATGATCATTGTTCAGATCTAAAGATTGACAGCATACATGTAGATAGTAAGGCCTTTTGGAATAATGATGGTATTGATATCGCGGATTGTCAGCAGGTAGCGATCACTAATTCTTATATTGATGCTGATGACGACGGCATCTGTTTAAAGTCTTTTGATGAGAAAACCGGATGCAATGATGTGCTTATTCAAAACTGCATTATTCGTTCCAGTGCCAATGCTATAAAATTCGGCACCGCATCCCGTGGGGAATTCAGAGATATCCGGATAATTAATAATAAAGTATTTAACACCTATCGCTCTGCTGTAGCGCTCGAAGCAGTGGATGGGGGAACTATTGATAAGGTACTTGTGGATAGTTTGGATGTATATAATACAGGTAATCTTATTTTTCTTCGAATAGGAGAGCGTATTGCCGGTAAAACCGGGCGGTTAGAAAATGTGCAATTCAGCAATATACACGCTGAGATCGCCCCGGATAAACCTGACAAAGGATATGAGTATGAAGGCCCCATAGAAGATATGCCGAGAAATATATCCCCTCTGATAGTCATTGCAGGTTTGCCTGGAGCAAATATTTCAGATATTTCTTTCAGAAATATTGCCGTGAAGTATCCGGGAGGAGGCAATCCCTTCTTCGCTAAAGTTTCATTAGATTCTTTAAATAAGATTCCTGAATTACCCAAAAATTATCCCGAGTTTTCTATGTTTGGAGAATTGCCGGCATGGGCGATATTCGCACGTTACGCGGATCATTTGCAATTTGATAAGGTGGATTTATCTTGCCAAAAAGATGATTACAGGGTTTCCATTGTGCTTGATGATGTACATGACGCTGCATTTGTTTCTTTGAAAATAAAAGAACATGGTAAAAAGAAAGATTTTTATCTTCATAAAACTAAAAATATAGATATAAAATGAATCAATCCGCAGATTTTCTAAAACACGCTAAATATATTTCAATGAGAAAAGTATATCAAAAAATGGTTATTCTGTTAATCTTACTAATGGCTACCACATTAAAGGTCTTTGCCGTTGATACCTTAGGTTTAAAAGGAGAGTGGACACTTATTCCGGATGAAAGCGCCCCTATTTCATATTATAATACTATCAGTTTGGACATTCAACAAAAGGATTCGTCTCTGACGATTGTCCAAAAATGGGAAGAGAAGTTTCCTCATGTGGATTCTTTTCATTTATTCATTAATGGTCAACCGGATAAAGTTCCGGTAACCAGCCGTATTTGGCCTTATCAGGTATTTATGGGCATTTCTTTAATTCCGGGGACTGAAAAGGAAGTAACTGCACAATGGATAAAAAAGGATAGCATACTTAAAATAGAAGAGGACTATCCGGTATCCGTTTCTCAGGGTAAGACGACTATCCATAGCATACAAACCTATACGCTTTCGGATGAGGGGCAAAAGCTTACCATATATATATACCGTAATAGTGACAGAGCCAATTCTTCGGTGTATGTTTTTCGTCGAGGAGCTGTAAATAATGCATATTCCATGCAGCTTAAAGACCAATGGGATTTAGAGGGCGGCCTATCTGATAATGCGTTTTTAATAAGTCTTCAGGGCATCGTAAATAAAAATTCCCCCACATTATATTTTATCTACCCGAAAGATTATGATTATAATTTTACAGAAAAATTGTATAATTTTTATAAAGACCATCTTGGATATTCCTTTACTGAAATACAGGGTATTGGTGCAGCTTTGAAAATTTTTAAAGATAGTGTGAAGGGGTATGTTATTTGGGACAAAGCATCCAGGGCTTCATTAAATGTTGCTTTTACCCTTGCCGGCTTGAAAAAAGCAGTAGTGATTACGTCAGATATGCTCCCGATGGTGAAAGCCGCCGGACTTAAAGAAGTAGCTGATTTCCGTAATAAGTTTAATGGTAAAACGGATGCAGAAGTATATGGATGGGCATTTGATCATTACTGGAAAAATTGTAGCAAGAGATATATTGTCTGGATGGGTGGAGTGAGCGGTAGCCAGATGAAACCGGGCATTGCGGATTTTGGAATTTCGGAAGGAAGCTTTTTTGCAGATCTTTCGACAGATCCTAAAGATTCGGTAGAATACGCGTTATCCAAAAAGATACTTGGTCACATGCCGCCGTTATCCATGTTAATGGGATGGCACAGTTATGCGAAAGATCTGGAACGGAATTATGTCACACTTGCCTCTCATTACGGAATTCGTGTGGAAGGATTAAATACTTTTCCCAATTTAAGCTTTACCAGCAGAACACCTCCTTCTCCAGGCTTTAAGTTTACTAACAACAATCAGGCGGTTCCTGGTGGTATCTACAAACCGAAGAATAAAGTTTATATTACTTGTGTACAGACTGATGGATTAGGATTAGGCGCCTGGAATGATTCACTGCGTGGTTCACTGCCGTATGCCTGGGAAGTGACCATTAATTGGTCGTGGATGTGTCCGGTACTATTGGAATATTATTACCTTCATGCCACCAATAATGATTTCTTCTTTGGCTCGCTCTCCGGTCCCGGTTATATGTATCCCAAGGCTATTCCGCCTAAGATTTTGCCTTCTGTCATTTCATTGGCGGATTCTCTTTGCAAAGCATTAGATTTGAATGTGTTTGAAACAATGGACTACTCGCAAGGTTCAACCGTGACAGGAAATACTAACCTGCCTGAATATATTGTAAACGATTATTACAAATATATGCCTGAGATGATAGGGTTCCTCAATGGATATGCGCCTTCATATACTTTTTATTCTTCAAACGGGCGGCCTTTTATTTCGTATGATTATTATTTAGATGAGAAGCGTCCGGTAAATGACGCGGTTGAAGACCTGAAAGGATTGATTGCACTGAATAATAAGCGCCCGTATTTTCTTGTGCTGCATGTAAGAGAATTTAATAGTATACAGCGTGTTAAAGAAATACTGGCAGGATTAGGATCTGATGTGGAGGTTGTACCTCTGGATGTTTTTTTGAAACTGGCGGGAAACCAACCGACGTTTAAGACTAAATTTTTAGAAAAACAAAATAGTAAAGCAGAAGTGGATAATTAATTTTCAGAGATATAAAATACCTGTTCGTTATGAGGAAGGATTGAATAAAAGAAATACCGCACAAGGCGAGGCAGGTACGAATAGTTCAATTTCAGCAATAATTCTAATAGGGCATTCGTGGTTAATAACCGTCTATTGGGGTAGTTAAACGCCTCTTTTTATAATATTAACTATTTAGGCGAAAGGTATAGAGACAAAAAACCGACTCATGAAAAAATATGTCATCTTAATCTCCGGTGTAGCCGCGCTTGGCGGGTTGCTGTTTGGCTTTGATACGGCTGTTATTGCAGGAACTATTTCAGCATTAAAAAATTATTGGAATTTGTCCGATGCTGCTATCGGTCTGGTGGTTGCCGCAGCTTCTATCGGCTGTATTCCGGGAGCATTTTTTGCCGGACGACTCGCGGATCATTACGGAAGAAAAAAGATGATGTTGCTAACCGCTCTTTTATATATTATCGCTGCATTAGGCAGTGGGCTGGCGGGCAATTTCGTGCAGTTGGTGATATATCGTTTTATTGGCGGATTGGCTATCGGCATGGCATCTACATTAGCTCCCATATATATTTCAGAAGTGGCCCCTGCGCAATACCGCGGACGACTGGGCATGTCGCAGCAGTTAGCCATTGTGATAGGTATTTTGATCGCTTTTATTTCTAATTACTTCATTGCGGATGGCGGATATCACTTTATTACCGCACAAAATCAATGGCGTTTTATGTTGGGTGCGGCGCTGATACCATCCTTCATATTTTTTATTTTATTGTTATTAGTTCCCGAAAGTCCGCGTTGGCTTATGCTGAAAAACAGAGATTCACTGGCAAGGAAAATATTTGGGAAAATCTATGATGAGTCGGGAGCGGAAAATGAATTAACTGTAGTGAAATCTGACTTAGATAAAAACAAAGGAAAACTCAAGTTCTCTGCTATCTTTTCACCCCGTTTCAGAAAAGTAGTGATCATAGGAATCGTGTTTGCCGCCATTGCACAACTTACAGGAATAAACATTATTTTTTATTATGCACCGCTCATTTTTGAAAAAACACATGTGGGTGGCAGTGTCTTATTCCAAACGGTATTGACGGGTATTGTCAACCTGATTTTCACTATAGTCGCATTCGCCTTTATTGACAGGTTTGGAAGAAAGAAGTTGCTGTTGGCAGGCTCCGCGGTTATGGGTGTATGTATGCTGATTGTAGGATGGCTTTTCTATACCAATCACTTGAGCAGTTATTTTGTGCTGATTGTTATTTTTGTGTATATCGCTGCTTTCGCCTGCACTTGGGGATCAGTATTATGGGTATATGTGGCGGAAATGTTTCCTAATAGAATTCGTGGCAATGCCACCTCTTTTGCCGTGTTTGGAAACTGGACGACCAATGCTATTGTATCTTATACTTTCCCTGTAATGCTGAGCGGATTGGGAGCACCGTTAACCTTTTTCACTTATGGAATCATTAATCTTTGTATGATCTTATTTGTAAGGCGCTATATTTTTGAAACTAAAGGTATAAAGCTTGAAAAAATT
Organism: Chitinophagaceae bacterium; assembly: GCA_004299085.1. Taxonomy (GTDB): domain Bacteria; phylum Bacteroidota; class Bacteroidia; order Chitinophagales; family Chitinophagaceae; genus FW021-bin31. The sequence continues at coordinate 5,105 of SCQV01000527.1, forward strand.
GAACAGCTATATTCGAAGGTTTAGAATCGAATGCAGCATTAGTATTAAGAATGATTAATACATATAAAAATCATGAAGTACCTGTATCATATCTTTCTTGTCTTATTTGTTTTTCTCTTGACCGGTATCTCGCTGAGTGGTTTTTCTCAGGCAAAAGTGGAAAGCGGAATAGACGGGTTAAGGACTCATTTTAAAGATCCGCCTGCCTCAGCTCGTCCGGGGGTGTACTGGTACTTTATGGACGGGTGGATGTCCCGAAGTGGGATAAAAAAGGACTTAGAGTCCATGAAAAAAGCCGGTATTGGGCGGGTAATATTTTTGGAGGTAAATGTGGGAATACCCAGAGGCCCTGTGAATTTTTTGAGTAAGCAATGGTATGAATTATTCGGGTATGCAGTGGATGAATGCCGTCAATTAGGCATTGCCATGACATTGGGAGTCGGGCCTGGGTGGGCAGGAAGCGGAGGTCCATGGATTACTGCCGCTCAATCCATGCAGCAGTTAGTTTCCAGTTCCATTCAGGTTTCGGGACCGGGAGAAAAGAATATGGATATTCCGCTTCCCTCTCCTAAAAGGCCTTATTTTGGCGAGGGGACCTTTACTCCTGGATTAAAAAAAGAATGGAGTGAGTATTACAAAAATGTGGCTGTGCTGGCTTTTTCCACTCCCCAACCGGGGAAGAAGATCAATGATGTTGATGAGAAGGCGTTATATTATCGCGCGCCCTTTAGCTCTGTCTGGGGCGTTAAAGCTTTTTTGCCATCATTAGCCCATTATGCCCATATATCATCCGATGAAATGATTATGAAAAATAAAATAATCAATCTCACGGATAAAATGCAATCCAATGGGACATTGAAATGGAAAGTACCGCCCGGTAACTGGACCATTATGCGTTTTGTAAGCAGAAGCACCGGGGCGCTAACCCGGCCTGCACCAGAGCAGGGAATGGGATTTGAATGCAGCAAAATGGATACAGCTATTGTGAACTGGCAATTGGAATCCTATGTGGGTAAAATACTTAATAAAATTGGCCGGACTGATCCTAAATCCTTAGGAGGATTAAAAACGCTTCACTTGGATAGCTGGGAAATGGGATCTCAAAACTGGACTCCCCAATTCCGAAAGGAATTTATACAGCGGAGAGGTTATGACCCGTTACCTTTTTATCCGGTTTATGCAGGTGAAATTGTGGAAAGCCTTGAGATGAGTAACCGGTTTTTGTGGGATGTGCGGGAAACGTGCGATGAATTAATGATAGATAATTATGCAAAGCAACTTAAAAAATATGCACATCGTCATGGTATGAATTTGTCCATTGAACCTTATGATATGGATCCAAATGCCGATCTGGAACTTGGATCAGTAGCCGATATACCTATGGGTGAATTTTGGAGCAAGGGTTTCGGATTTAATACTTCATTCAGTTGCATCGAAGCTGCTTCCGTTGCCCATGTTGAGGGAGAACCGGTTGTACAAGGTGAAGCGTTTACTTCTGATGCGGATGAAGCATGGAAACAATATCCGGGTTCCATGAAGAATCAGGGAGATTGGGCATTCG
>SCQV01000528.1 GCA_004299085.1 Chitinophagaceae bacterium
TCAACACTCAACCAACTTCAAATCTCCAATCTCTTAATATATGTTTCCATATCTTTATCTCCCCTGCCGCTCAAACAAACCACTACCACATCATCCGGCTTAAAAGCAATATCTTTCAGCTTCGCTAATGCATGGGCAGATTCGAGTGCGGGAATTATCCCTTCTAACCTTGTCAATTCCAGCGCTGCCTGCAATGCTTCTTCATCGGTAGCGTTCAGATATTGTGCACGACCGGTTTTAAATAAATGAGCATGCAAAGGGCCCACACCCGGATAATCCAATCCTGCTGAAATAGAATAGGCCTCTTCTATCTGGCCGTCTTCTGTCTGCATCAGCATCGTTTTACTTCCGTGAATAATTCCTATTTTCCCCACCACAGTCGTAGCTGCCGTATGTCCTGATGCGACACCTTCGCCCGCAGCTTCCACTGCTATCAATTTTACCTCATCATTATTTAGAAAATGATAAAAAGAGCCGGCAGCATTACTCCCCCCCCCTACACAGGCAATGACATAATCCGGCAATTCATTTCCTTCTTTCTCAATTAATTGCTTTCGCATTTCTTCGCTGATGACTGATTGAAAACGTGCCACCATATCGGGATAAGGATATGGCCCTACTACAGAGCCAATGATATAATGTGTATCAGAAGGATTATTAATCCAGTCGCGGATGGCTTCGTTGGTAGCATCTTTCAAGGTTTTGCTGCCACTCATTGCCGGACGAACTTCCGCTCCCAACATTCTCATTCTTGCCACATTAGGCGCCTGGCGTTGCATATCCACTTCACCCATATATACTACACACGGAAGGTTCATCAAAGCACAAACGGTAGCTGTTGCCACTCCATGCTGACCTGCCCCTGTTTCTGCGATGATACGTGTTTTACCCAAGCGCTTTGCAAGCAATATTTGCCCGACAGTGTTATTGATTTTATGTGCGCCGGTATGATTCAAATCTTCCCGTTTCAGATAAATATGGGCTTTATATTTTTCTGATAACCTTTTTGCGGGATATAAGGGCGTAGGCCTCCCTACATAATCATGCAGCAGGCTTTGAAATTCCTTTTGAAAGCCATCATCCTGTATAATATCCAGATATTTTTCAGCTAATTCTTCCACATTCGGATAAAGCATTTCAGGAATAAAAGCTCCTCCAAACTCACCATAATAACCTAACGGCGACACTTTATACAAACCTGCCTTTAGAAAATCAATGGTATTTTTCCTCTGTGCAGAAGGATTTAATTTGAATTCAAGCGGCATATAAATTGTTTTAATTCATTAATATTTTTTATCCCCGGCTCCGTTTCAAAACGGCTGTTCACATCCACAGCAAATAAAGCAGGATGAGAAAATGATTTTATTTGTTCAACCTCACCCATACCAATCCCTCCACTGAGGAAAAAAGGTACTTCGTTTTTATACTCATCCAATAGCTTCCAATTGAATACCCGACCATTACCTCCATATAGCTTTCCGTAGGTATCGAACAAGAAATAATCACACACCCCGGTATAATTATCCAATTTCTTTATATCATTCTCATCTTTTATTCTAAATGCCTTTATTATCGGTAAATATTGACGCAGTTCGTTACAAAATGAAGGTGTTTCTTCTCCATGTAACTGCAATAAATCGAATTGATATTTCTCTACCTGTTTTAAAATATAATTTTTATCCGCGTTCACAAATACACCTACCTTTTTTATTTTTTTAAACGCCCTTACCTTTCCCGCATCCATTTTCCCCTCTGCAAAACGCGGTGATTTATCATAAAAAATCATCCCCCCATATTGCACACCCATCTCACCCAATTGTTTCATATCCTCCCAACGGGTAATGCCACAAACTTTTATGTTGATGGATTGATTCAATGGTTCTTTTGTTAGGTTATATGATTTCTAATATTTTCATTTTCTATCGTTGAGACGGACGGTCGTGTGGATACGGACGGTCGTGTGGATACGCACAGCCGTGCGTATCCACATTTATATTTATTTTTTCAACAAATTCACGGAATGCCTCTCCCGGATCCTGCTGTTTCATAAAATATTCTCCTATCAGAAACCCATCAAAACCCGCTTGCTTCATCTTCCTAATTGTATCAGGATTATCAATTCCGCTTTCTGCAATTTTCGACATTCCATCAGGTAATTTTTGTGATAATTGAATAGAACGGTCAATATCTACTCTAAACGTTTTTAAATCGCGGTTGTTTATTCCAATCAACATTACATCAGGTGAAATTTTATCTAATTGAGATTCACTGTGCATTTCCAATAAAATTTCCATACCCAATTCTTTTGCCAGCTTTGCCAATCGTTTTATTTCTCCTTTTTCCAAACACTCGGCGATCAGCAAAATCACATCAGCGCCAATGGATTTGGCTTCAATCACCTGATATTCATCCATTACAAACTCTTTTCTCAGAACAGGAATTTTATTCATTCTGGCTTTTTTTAAATCCAGATTACTCCCTTTAAAAAAATGTTCATCTGTTAAAACCGACAATCCCGACGCGCCGTAGTCCGTATATTTTTTTGTTACTTCTTCCACTTTTGCAGTTTCGTTAATCATTCCTTTGGATGGCGAGCAGCGTTTGAATTCCGTGATAATCCCCGTTTTATTTTTATCCGTCAGGCTTTCTGCCAGTGAGAAACATAGACGTGAAAATGCAGGAGAAGACTCCAATTCTTTTATGGGAATCTTTTCTTTCCGTAAAGCCACTTCCTGCTTTTTATAATTTACAATCGTCTCTAAAATGTTGCTCATTTCAATAAAATTATCAATTCTACAATTATGTCAACCCTTCGGGTTTCTTTTTAGTTATTATTTCATCATCCTTGCAATTCGATTAACTTTTCCAGCGTCTTACATGCTTTCCCACTCTCCAGACTTTCCACGGCTGCCTGATAGCACTCTTCATAATTTTCATATTTTCCCATGCAATGTATCCCTGTCGCCGCATTTGCCAATACCACAGCCGTCTGTGCCCATGTACCTTCGCCTTTTAATATCTTTACAAACATCTTAGTTGCATCAGCTACGGAAGTTCCACCATAAATATCTTCCGGATGAACTGAGCGTTTACCCAATTCTTCCGGAGTATAATTCCTTTCTTCTCTATTATTAATGATTCTTGTATCATCTGTGAGTGAAATTTCATCATAACCATCCAGGCTATGCAAAATGACAAATTCTTTATCCGTTTGCTGAAATATATAATGATACACTCTCGCCATTTCCAAACTGTAAACGCCAATCATCTGATGTTTGGGAAATGCCGGATTCACCAAGGGCCCCAGTATATTGAAAAAGGTTCTTATTCCTAACTGACGGCGTATCTGTCCTACATTTTTTAATGCCGGATGAAATAATGGCGCATGTAAAAAGCAAATACCGGCTTTTTCTAATTCGTTCTTCAGCTTACCCTGATCATTGGAGAATTTATATCCTAATGTTTCCATCACATTGCTGGCGCCGCTCACGGATGACACGCCATAATTACCGTGCTTGGTCACTTGCCCGCCTGCTCCGGCAACAATAAAACAAGACAAGGTCGAAATATTAAAGGTATTTTTACCATCGCCTCCCGTGCCCACGATATCCAGCGTTTCAGCGCCATCCAGATCAACTCTTATACATAATTCAAGCAATGCTTCTCTGAAGCCGCTCAATTCTTCTACCGTGATGCTACGCATTAAAAAAACTGTCATAAAAGCTGCCAGTTCACTTTCATTATAGACACCTTTTGAAATATTGACTAAAATCTCATAAGCCATTTGCCGGCTCATCGTTTTATGCTCGAATAAATAATTTAAAATCTTTTTCATGCCCCTTTTATATTATTTTATAAATATCTTCAATCCATACAGACAAGGCAATGTCTTGTTTCTGCCATTTTTTATTTTAATTCGCTAACCAATTCCTCATTATTTTTTCCCCATCGGGCGTCAGCACACTTTCAGGATGAAATTGTACACCGCATACATCCAGCGTTTTGTGCTGTAATGCCATAATATAATTATCCTCATCTCTGGCTGTGATTTCCAAACAATCCGGGAAATTCTCCTCAGATACTATCCAGGAATGATAGCGCCCCGCCTCAATCCGCTCAGGCAAATTCCGGAAGATTTTTGTGTCGCGATCTAATAATTTTATGGTTGTGGCTACTCCATGATACACATTTTTCAGATTAATCAGCTTGCCGCCGAATACCTCCCCGATAGCCTGTTCTCCCAAACAAACGCCTAATATAGACTTCGAAGCGGCATATTCTTTTATCAAAGGAAGCAGCAAGCCTGACTCTGCAGGGATTCCAGGCCCCGGAGAAAGGATAATCTTATCATACTTCTTCACATCTTCCAGGTTTATCTGATCGTTACGGTAAACATCCACACGTTCTCCGATAATATACTCCACCAAGTGAACTAAATTATACGTAAAAGAATCGTAATTGTCAAAAACTAATATTTTCATTTAACTTTTTTTAGAGTTCTTCCGCGAGTTTTAATGCCTGCTTCAATGCATTTAATTTATTATTTACTTCCTGCAATTCACTTTCAGGAACCGATTGGGACACTATGCCGGCGCCTGCCTGATAAGTCAGCGTATTATTCCGGCTCTGGAATGAACGGATCATAATGGCATGATTAAAATCGCCATTGAAACCGGTAAAGCCGATGCAGCCTGCATAATAACCACGTGTAGTAGGTTCATATTCATCAATCAATTCCATTGCTTTGAATTTAGGGGCTCCGGATAAAGTTCCGGCAGGAAAGCAACCTGCTAAAACTGCAAACGGGTTCGTATTTTCAGGCAATGTTCCCGTCACTTCGCTCACCAGGTGAATCACATGAGAATAGGCATGCGCCTTGCGATATTCGGTCACATGTACATTTTTAGCAAAGCGGCTCAGATCGTTTCTTGCCAGATCAACCAGCATCACATGCTCTGCATTTTCTTTAGGATCACTCAGTAACTTTTCCATTAATGCTTTATCCTGTACGGGGTCGCCTGTACGTTTAACAGTACCGGCAATCGGATGAATGATAGCTTCCCTGCCTTTCACTATTAATTGCGATTCAGGTGAGGAACCCATTAATTTATAATCCGCATAATCAAAATAGAACAGATAAGGTGAGGGATTAATGGAACGCAGTGCACGATACACATTGAATTCATCACCCTGAAATTTTTTCCCGAAGCGCCTTGACAGCACAATTTGAAATACATCGCCGCGCTGGCAATGTCCGATTCCCTTTTTAACCAAATCCATATAATCCGTATCGCTCATGTTTTTTGATTCATCATGCGCTGCTTTAAAAGGATATGCCGGACAATCTTTTATACGTATCAATGTTTCTATTTGATCAAATTCACTTTCCACATCGTCTATCTGATTTTCACATAAATAAAGCTCATCTTTGAAATGATTAATGGCAATCACATATTGGTATAAACGGTAGCGCAACATCGGAATGGGCGGCTCTCCGTTTTGATGTTCTTTCATTTTCAGCGTTTCAAAAAAACGAATGGCATCATAGCTGGTGTAACCGAACAATCCCTGTGAAACTGCTATGGGTGAATTGTGATCAGGTTCAAAACCTTTTACAAAAGCCATCAAATGATCCGGTATTTTACTGCGTTCATTCAGAGGGACACGTTCTATCTTTCCCTGTGGATATTTATATTCCAACATATCTTTATTGATCTCCATGCCGGCGATTGGCTTGATACCAATATATGAAAAACTGTTTTCCGATGAGTGATAATCTGTGCTTTCCAGCAGCACCGAACCCGGATATTTATCTCTGATGCGTAAATAGATCCCGACCGGCGTATAAAGATCCGCCAGCATTTTTTTACACCTCGTTTTTACTTTGATTTTATCCATCATTATTTGTTTTCCCAAAATTAAAAAGCCCGTCCTGCCAGCCGGCGGGACGAGCCCTCACAATATTTTTATTACATACAAGGAGGCTTCCTCACACAGCTATTCTGCAAGAATTTCCGTGCCACCACCACGTATTGTATGTATGAATTATCTGCATTGCGCTGCAAATTTTATAAAGAAAGTTGAATTTTCAAAATCTTTTTTCATTTATTCCC
>SCQV01000529.1 GCA_004299085.1 Chitinophagaceae bacterium
TTCCGCTGGAACGACAGTTGTTCCAGCGGAACATATAGTAGGTAAAAAATAGAATGGCGGTTGACAATCAACGTTCCAGAGGAACGTTTTGTGGGTCAATAAAGAGCCTTATTCTATAATTTTATATTAACGTGCTTTAAATGGATAATTCTATAAATTATTTATCCCATTTTATTTCCTAAATTCCCTTCAGTCTTTCTTATTAATAAGATCAACGGAATACATATTAGTATCGCCATGCTCATCATTAAATAACCATGATCATAGCTTACCAATATTACTTGCTGCTCCACCAGCTTTCCCATCATTTGATAAGCGGCTTTCAAAGCATCATTTGCTGCATATCCGGAGGCAATAAAGAACTGACGAAAAGCTTGTATGCGTTCATTGCTGATGGGATTATAATTACTGATATAGGTTGACATGGCAGTATAGACATGAACATTCTGATGATCCAGGTAAATATTAATTACTGCAATACCAATCGCATTCCCTAACCGTTTCAACATATTAGACAGTCCGGTTCCCTGCGCCAGATCTGCTCCTCTCAAACCGCCTACCGAAAGCGACATAATAGGTAACATAAATGCGGTCGCCCCGATCCCGCCTAATATAAGCGGTAAAATGTAGGTCTTAGGCGGCGTGTCCGGCGTTGAAAAAGAAAGCATAAACAAGTAAACTGACATGAGCAATAAACCTGCAATCATCATTATTTTAGCATTAACTCCTGACTCAAGGAGTGTTCTTGATATCAATATTCCAATGGTGGCAGAGAATGCAAAATACATGAGAAATAATCCGGTTTGAAGAGGCGTCCAGCCTAAGGAAACTCTTACAAACAAAGGGAAAATAAACATGGCTCCCGCCATAATTCCGCCGCTTATAAACATTAGAAAATTTCCTATGGACAAATTGAAGTTTTTTAATAACCGGATATTCACCGCGGCATGATCAAAGCTTAATTCGCGGACGATAAATGCAATTATCCCGGCGACAGCTATAATAGCTAAAATTAAAATGCTCGTATCGCTGAACCAATCATGAATACCACCTTCTTCCAATACATACTGTAACGAGCTAACTCCAATCGCCAGAAATCCAATACCCCACCAATCAATATGTTTCGGTTTTAAATCGCCTCCCATGTCCGGAACGTAGAGAAATGAAAGCAGCGCAGCCACAACGCCCACCGGAAGGTTGACAAAAAATATCCAATGCCAGGAAAGTTTTTCCACTATCAACCCGCCCAATACCGGACCTGCCATAGGTCCAATAATAACACCCATACCGAAAATGGCATTGGCAGTATTTATTTTTTCGGGAGGATAAGCATCAATCACTATGCTTTGTGCGGTAGATAATAATCCGCCGCCGCCCACTCCCTGTAGAAAACGCCAAAGAATAATTTCCCATAGTGTGGTGGACATACCGCACATCAGAGAACAAAACGTAAACATGATGACGGATCCGGTAAAATAGACCTTACGCCCGAACAGGTTTGAAAGCATGCCGGATAAAGGAATAATGATAACATTACCAATGCTGTATGCCGTCGCTACCCAGGCTATTTCAGTTCGTGTAGCACCGATGCCGCCGCTAATCTCAGGCAATGCTACATTGACAACAGTGGCATCAATCATTTCCAGCATCGCGCAGGTTATCGCGGTAGTAATCAATATACCTCTTGCAATACCCTGGACGGAACTTGTTTGTATAGTGATTGCTTTTGCCATCTCAATTAATCTTTATCATGAGGCATGCTATAACAGCTTAATCTTCAAATTAATTAATAAACCGACCGTTTGGTATCTTTTGATTTAAAAAAATTATACTTTCAGTAAGCTATATAAACCGTCCCATATTGATTTTAATTCGTAGGCAAATTCGCTTTGAACATTTGCGGTATTTAAAAGTATCATATTCAATCCATATCCATCTCCTATATGCATAAACATTCTCGCAATCTTTTCATTAGCAATTCCAGTTTTAATTTCGCCGTTTTTCTTCGCGGTTGCTATAATTTTCCCCCAGATATCCAACTCCCGTTGATTTTCCTCCGCAAACATTTTTTTAAAAGAAGGTATTCTGGCAATGGCATCAAAAATCAAAGAATAATAATTAAAGTGTTCCTTGATATTTCTCCCTTTTTCCATCTTTTGAAATTCCTGAATAATATGCCGGCTACTTTCCAGATAATCGCAGTAAAAAGCTTTTAAAGATTCCCTGGAAAATTTATCGAAATCATGGCTCAGTAAATCTTTATAAAAGTTTCTGACTACCTCTTCAAATACCTGTTCTTTACTGTCAAAATAATGATAAAAAGCACCTTTCGACAATCCGGTCTTTTCCACGATTTCCTGCATGGTGACCGCTTTAAAGCTCTTTCTTAAAAAAAGCGAGAAAGAAACTTCCAAAATATGTTCTCTGCTGTCTTTTGCCATAAAACCGACCGTTTGGTATGTGAAGGTAGAAAGATTCTTGAGATAATCAATCTTTTAATCAAACCTTATAAAAAATATTCAATCGTAATTATGCAAAGTACAGCATTTCAGACCCAGCAAAGTTTCCCGGGGTATAAAACAGGAAAGGCTCCTGTCTTCCCATTCTCCATCCGCCTCCCGTTGAACCCAGATTTTGCAGTTGGGCTGCAAAATCTGCCTGAAGGGTCAGACGAAACGAAGTTTGTCTGACCCAGACCGAAGCGTCTGGGCCGACGAAGCATAGCTTGTCGGGTGAGCGACGATGAATGTCGCCACACCAACTGAAACGCCGGCGGTTAACCTCTTACGGAGCCCGATACTCGTCGGAGTCGTCAGACCTGCCGAAAAATGGTTTTTTTGCCATTTTTTTCGTCACTGCTTCGCAGAAATTTTGCTACTGCAAAATTTGGGATTATCCTTCCTGAATTAAGGCGGATAGTATTAAGGTGATGAAATACCCTATACTCCCTATTAGACTTTATGCTAAATTCCTTTCATATTTCGACTTTTGTCTAAATCCGGACAACGTTCAATATCTAATGTCCAATAACCAATGCTCTCCGAAGGTTCACAGAACTCCTCTGGAGAGTCCTTTGGACAATATCCAATATTCAATTCCCAATCAATGTCGTTTAATTAAGCATAAGAAATGGAATTGTCATGGTTAGCGAAGTCGAACCATGGCGTCATTGACAAAGACCCCTGCCGGCTTAGGCAGGTTCTATATGATTGTTCCCGTATTAAAACGGACTGTCATTTAAAATTTCACCAATCGTGAAAAAATTCAGCTTTCCCGCTCTCCTTCCATCAGCATCTCCATCGCGTGTTCCATAGATCCTGCAGCAGTAACTTCTCCAGCATTGACAAAGAATATTTCATCTGCATTCTCTATGGTATTCAGCCTGTGCGCAATAATTACACGGGTAGTTGTTCCGGGAAGCTTTTTCAATATTTCTTCCAAAAGTTGCTCCGTCACCGTATCAATATTGGCAGTAGCTTCATCTAAAATCAATATTTCAGGATCGCGTAATACGGCACGCATAAAAGCAATTAATTGCTTCTGCCCAAGACTAAGCGTATGGGCGCCGGTAGCAATTTTAGTTTGTAAGCCGTCATCAAATTTGTCGAGCAACACGTCCACATGCGCTTTCTGAAGAATATCAAGTAACTGTTCATCTGAACAATGTTGGTAATCATTATTACCAAACAAAATATTTTCTTTAACCGTTCCGCCAAACAAAAAGGGTTCTTGTAAAATAAACCCTATCTTCCCGCTTCGCTCATCATCAGTATAAGCACGGATATCTTTTCCATCGAGAAAAATACTCCCTTTCCCAGGATCATATAGCCTGGCTATCAGGGAAGCGTTGGTCGTCTTTCCACCACCGGTTGGGCCGATAAAAGCATACGTTTTACCTCTCTGCAGATTAAAGCTTACATTGCTGAGAATTTCTTTTTTACCATCATAACTAAAATATACGTCTTTAAATTCCAATATATTATTGGATTTAACCGGTTGCAAGGTGTCTTTTTCTACTTTCATGTCAGCATGCAAGCTCAAAACAACTGAAATTCTGTCCCAGGCGGCCAATGCAGTCTGGAAACTTGCCCACAACGCTGCCAACTGGCGCAACGGGCTGTAAAAACGGTTTGCATAAGATAAAAAGCTGATCAATAATCCAACGGAAAAATCCCCCACACTGATTAAATAAATCCCGTAAGCCAGTACAATCAGTTGAGCGAAATTGGTAAACAATGAATAGACCGGCATCAATAAATTATTGGCAATGCCGGCGCCCACGGCTTTTTGATAATTGTCCTGATTGGTATCATCAAATTTTTTCCTAAAATAATCCCGCCGGTTAAAGGCAATGATCGTCTTAAAATTATCCAGGCTTTCTTGTATTTCTCCGCTCATGCCACCCACACTTTTCAGGCTGGCGGCATTTTTTCGTTTTACCCAGGGAGAAATTAATTTGGTAAATATCAGAATAAAAGCCCCCGGTATTAAAGCGGCTCCGCCAAGCCGTGGATTAATGCTTATCAAAAAAATACCTGCGCCAATCATCGTAACGATAATCCCGAGAAACCTCATTAATGACTGAGAGAAAAACTGGTTCAGCTTATCCGTATCATTATTGATACGGGAAATTAAATCACCGGCTTTATTTTGATTGAAGAAAGCCACCGGTAATTCCTGTAATTTATTAAAGACCGCATTGCGCAAATTGAAAAGCATGCGTTGGCCAATGGCGCCCATGAACTGAGTTTGCAAATAATTTGCGACTAAAGCAATGAGATAGGTAATTAAAAGAATCCCCGAATAAACAAACACGCCATGCATTTGCTTAGTCTGCACATATCTATCAATAGCCAGGCCAATTAGTAACGGACCAAGCAAATTAAGTCCTGAACTAATTATAATGGCAGTGAAAGCAATGAACAAATTCTTCTTCTCCCCTCCTATTAATTGTCCTAATTTTTTCAGAATCGCAGAAGATTTTCCTTTATCTTCCTGCGATTTTTGTATGTCATATAGATTGTAATTCATAATTGCTTGTACTCCTTTGAGACCGGTAAATCTGGTTATATTCCGGGCTTGATTTTAATAATTCCTTATGAGTTCCCGCTGCCACCACTTCTCCTTCCATGACCAGAATAATCTGATCGTAATCCTTTACTGTCTCGATAGTTTGCGTAATGGAAAGTAAGGTGATGCCGGGATAATTATTTTTCACATTTGCCAAAATTTTTTTTTCCGTATTGATATCCACGCGCGCGGTAAATTCATCCAGCAATAAGATACGCGGATTCAATGCTAATGCACGCGCCAGCATCACACGTTGTTTTTGTCCTCCTGAAAGGCTGGTTCCCCGTTCTGAAACAATCGTTTCTAACCCTTCAGGAAGCTTTTCTACAAAAGCTTTCAGCTCAGCCGTCCGGATTGCCTTATCCATAGCTTCTTCCGAAACGGATTTATTAAAGGCAATGTTTTCACGCAGGCTCATGTTAAAAATAATGCTATCCTGAAAGACTAATCCGAGCTGGCTATAAAAGGAATTCTTTTCATACTCGCCGAAATCATGATCATCAAATTTAATATTGCCGGAACCGGGTTTTATCAAACCGGTTAATAAATAAAATAATTGTGTTTTACCTGCAGCAGTTGGTCCAATAATGGCCGTCCTGGAACCGCCCTTTATCGAAAAAGAAATATCTTTTAGCACCGGCTTGTCGTCATAAGCAACATGTACCTTTTCCATTTCAATTTTTCCGCTCAGGGAAGCAGGCATGGTTCCGCCATCCACCGCATCTTCATGTTGTAATACCTCGTGTATCCGTTGATAAGAAGCGCTTGCCCTCGCGATTACATTGCTCATGAAACCAATCAGGATAATAGGAAATATCAATAAGGCAATATAGCTGTTAAAGGCGGCAAAATCACCCAACGTCATGTTACCGGCTATCACAAAATGTCCGCCCATTGCCAATACAGTTAACATGGCCAGGTTGCCAACGAAGGTTACAATCGGTATCAGGGTTGCAAACAAACGTAAAATGGACAACCCTATACTCAAAGCTTCTTTGTTGGAATCAATAAATTTATCATATTCGGGGATCTGTGCATTCAACACGCGGATCAAAGCAGCGCCCAAAACACTTTCGTTGATCACTTTATTCAACCGGTCAATAACGCCCTGTCCTCTTTTAAACAGGACTTTTACTTTCAGTAAAACATAATAAAATACAATTGCAATAATTGGAATAATAGTCAAAACTGCCAACCCCAACCGCCAGTTAATGGTCAGTAATAAAATGCTTGCGCCCACAATAATAAATATGGAAGAAATAATAGTCACTACAGCTTGTGATATAAATGACTTTACGGCGTCAGCATCCGACGTCAGGTTGGTCAATAATTTCCCCGGTGTTATTCTTTCTATAAATGAGAAAGACTGCCTGGAGATCTTTTCTGATATTTTACCGCGCAAATCTTTTGCAACGCGTTCGGAGGTATAAGTCTGCACAATGCTTTCCAGATATGAGAAAATAAAAATTGAAACTGTTGCAAGAAGAAATTGTACAATCAGGGTTTTAAATATCAGATGGCCGGAAGAATAAGAGTCAATGCCATTTGCAATAATCTTGGGAATAATCAGATTAATCCCATTACTGAAAAGAGCGAGTACAATCAGCATGATCACCAGGCC
>SCQV01000530.1 GCA_004299085.1 Chitinophagaceae bacterium
GAACAAACCGATGTATCATTCCCTAAATTAACAACAGGCAAAGCATGTACATTTACCTGAACTGTATCATATACTGATGCACAAACACCATTGGAAATGATGACTGAATACTGTCCGGTTTTAGTAACTCTTATGGATGGTGTCGTTTCTCCTGTACTCCATTTATAGGTGAGATTAGCATAGGCCAGATTTAACGGATTAGCATTTAACAGGACAGTATCTCCAGTACACATGCCCGTATCCGCGGGTAAGGTGAATAAATCAGGGTTAAATACTGTAACTAAAGAAGAATCCGTATCCGTACAACTGCCGGCGGCCCCTGAAGAAAGCGTAGCAGTTACATAATATTTGGTAGTAACAGTGGGGCTTACTGAAATGGAAGAAGTGGTAGCGCCTGTACTCCAAAGATAAGAATCATAACCCGGCTGAGCATTCAAAGTGGCCGTTCCTCCATAGCAGATAAGTGTATCACCCGGATTAACATAAGGAGATCTCAGTACAAGCAATACCACATCATTGGATGCAGAATTACAAGTTGATTTTCCGATATTTCCCTGTTCTGCTGCCAAAAAGCGGTAATAGTAACTATCTGATGTATCTGTTACAGGAAAAATATAATTTGGATTAGTCGCACCCGGGATATTTGTCCAGTTTACCTCATCCTTGCTTTTTTGCCATTGGTAAGTGGGATTAATAAAATAGCCGGGAGTTACATAAGAAAATATAGTGTCCGGTTTACCAGCACAAATAGTGTCTCCTGCTATACCAGGTTCTCCGAAATATGCCTTTAATTCCGGACCGCAGTATGTGAAGTTGATATCATCAATCGCAATGTCATTACCACATCCGCCCGGGGCAATGTTATACATCAGCAGCTTAATGCTGTCAACGCCTACCGGAGTTTTAAATCCGAATCCGTATGGCTGCCAGGTAGGATCATCTATAGGATTGCCATTTACATCATTTTTCAATTTCATGGAAACATCATGGGTAAAAGTTTGGCCCAAGGTAAATCCTGTTTTAGCATCTAAAACCTTAAAAGCAACATTGGGAAAAATGTTGCCGCCTGCACAAGTACTTTGAAGTACTTGTTTGCTGTCCACATTCAACAACCATGCACTAAAAGAATATTGTACCCCCCCGCAAAGCCCTGTGACAACTCTTGTATAAAAGGTATCCGGCTGATAGCTGGCATTCACTATCATCATATTGCCATTGGGATTGCCGGTATGGTCGCCGGTAGTTACCCATTCCGGACGTCCGTTGTTTGTATTATCGGATATAATGTATTGTCCGTCATTTACGGGCCCTGAATAAAGATACTGATAGCTGGTATAGCCAGGGGGGGGTAAAGGTTCCCGGGCAGAATCGGCGGGTAGTGTCCCGAAATCTTCGAGCAAAAAAGGTGCCGATGCTTTAGTACCCTGGCAATCGGTTGACGGACAATCTATGATCGTGACTGATTTACTGCTGTTAAGGGTAATACTCTTGTTACTTGCATTTGTGTACGTGTAAGCGACTGACACAGTAAAAATTCCTGTGGCTGTAAACTGGACGGTCACGCTCCTGTTATTCGAATTATTGCTGCTGGGAGCGCCTGCAATATAATTAGCATTGGGGATAATCCACTGAATATTCGTAACAGTCCCCGAAATGTTTTGGGGATCACAATCAAAAGTGGCAAAAGTGCTGGTACAAATAATACCGGGGCCTGTTACCTTAACGGACTGGGCCATGGCTGTCAGGGAGAGCCACAAGGAGGCTATGAAAAAAGAAAGTTTTTTCATATTGTGATGCCGGATAGGACAAAGATGTTTCGTAATATCCGGGATTCGTACCCTGAAATGTAGTATGGAAGAAACCTGTTACACCCCTGACAACCTGGTGCAAGTTAATTTAGGCTGATACCCGCTTAATACTTTGTGGCTACTTTAAGGTAAAATTAATGCATGTACGGTTTCTCATCTTACATTTCAAGAATATGGTTATTTTAGGAAAACGGTTATATGAAAATCAAAACAAAAATAAGTATTCGTACTTTATTTTACAAGAGGAGGCTACTTCGCAAGAAAATATTTCCAAAACAACCCCATCCTACAACCGGAATACATTGTTTAAACCCAGATTTTGCAGTTGGCTGCAAAATCTGCCTGAAGGGTCAGACGAAACGAAGTTTGTCTGACCCAGACCGAAGTGTCTGGGCCGACGAAGCATAGCTTGTCGGGTGAGCGACGATGAATGTCGCCACACCGACTGAAACGTCGACGGTTAACCTCTTACGGAGTCTGATACTCGTCAGAGTCGTCAGACCTGACAAAAAATGGCAAAGAAGCCATTTTTTCGTCACTGCTTCGCAGAAATTTTGCTACTGCAAAATTTGGGATTATAGGGTGCAGGCCGGTCATGTACTTATAAATAATAGTTTTGAAAAGTGAAAACCGGCAGCAAAATAACAGATTACTTTGATTGAGTTGATATTGCAGGAATGAAATTATTTCCTCATTCTTTTTTCCAGCCAGCTCAGTGGACCATTTACCTGATGCCCAATGGGTTTACCACCCCGATAAGTAATGACTTTGATTGCAGTGGCGCCATTCGGAACACTGAGCGGTTTATTATGATATTCAGGAGAAAAATTATCCGGATTTGTTTCGTCAAAACGATAATAAATATCTAAGCCAGGAATTTGTGCGCTTAATTTTATTTTCATGGAATCATCATCACCTTTTACACCTTCAATGAATGGATCATAAATAGAAGTGGCATATTTTATTTGTGCAGTTTTTAAATATTTAAACTGCACTTGTACCCTGCGAAGGAAATCACTCCAGGTACTTTTATCTTTCGTTCCCCAGAAAACTTCAGATAACGCCAGCGCTCGCGGCCAGGTCATATATTCCAAATGCCGGTTGTTGGGAATATATTCTGTCCATAAGCAGCCTTCCCCACCCAGAATAAAATCCGGATTAACCCCTTCCGGCAAGATATTAGTATCATAACATTTCTGCAGGGTGATCATTCCGGGACCCGGAGGTTCTATCAACGAATTACCTTGTATCTGGCTGAGATAGGTAGAACCATAAGGCGACATGATTACATGATGTCCCATCCGTGTAGCTTCAATGCCGCCTTCCTCACCACGCCAGCTCATCACTGTTGCTTCGGGTGCAATACCTCCTTCCAATATTTCATCCCAGCCCATCATTCTTTTGCCTTTGGACACGATTATCTTCTCTAATTTTTTTTCAAAATAACTTTGCAACCCTGCCGGCGAGGTAATACCTTCTTTTTTCATTAGTGCAAGATCATCCGGGTTTTTCATCCAAAAGCTTCTGTTGGCTTCATCTCCACCCACATGAATATATTTACAAGGAAATAATTCAGCTATTTGCGTAAATATTTTATTTAAAACAATCCATACAGAATCATTTGCCACATCCAGTACATTATCAATCGTGTCCGGGGGATATTGTGGCCATACAGGATATTGCTTTTGCGTGCCGGAAAGGTTAGGATAAGATGCAATAAGCGCTAAGCCATGTGCAGGCACGTCTATTTCCGGAAGGATAGTTACAAAACGTTTCTTCGCATACGCCACTATTTTTTTAATGTCTTCCTGCGTGTAATAACCGCCATCAGTCGCTTTTTCACCGGGCTGCGGCGCTTTAAAGGTACCCCAACGGCCGGTTCTGGGTACACGCCAGGCGCCAATTTCCGTAAGCCTTGGTAATCCTTTTATCTGAATACGCCAGCCCTGATCATCCGTCAAGTGCCAATGAAATACATTGAATTTGTATTTCGCCATTTCATTAATGTATTCTTCCACTTCTTTTACGGTAAAGAAATGACGGCTTACATCCAGCATTAATCCCCGCCATTTGAACCGGGGATAATCTGTAATGTCCACACAGGGAG
Source organism: Chitinophagaceae bacterium (assembly GCA_004299085.1). Lineage (GTDB taxonomy): Bacteria > Bacteroidota > Bacteroidia > Chitinophagales > Chitinophagaceae > FW021-bin31. The sequence goes on from SCQV01000530.1 coordinate 3,916, forward strand.
CTTCCCAGATAACCTTAGGAACAACTGCTTTGCTTTCAATGGAAGGAGGCAACAGTTGCATGAATGATTGCATACCATAAAAAAGTCCATGTGGTTTGTTGGCTGCAATTACCACATGATGTTGCGTAATATTCAGGGTATATCCTTCATCGCCAAGAATGGTATCGGGGAACTGGTTTAGCTTCAGGATGATGATGTTATTTTCCTTGCCGGTTTCATGTTTCTCTGATCTCAGATGATAGCCCGTTGAAATATTAAGCATTCTTTGCATCATATTGGCCACACCGTTTTCTTTTGAAGATGTACTTATGATGCGTGTTGAAGAAGATAATCTAAAATGTCCTTCATTGACTTTAACGGAAACTGGTTCAGGGATAATGTGAATGGCAGAATCAATAGGCTTGCTATAAGCCATTATATTTAAAAGACAAAGAATAATTAAAAATATAAGTGTGCTTATTCTTTTATTGAGCAACCTGTTTATGTAAAAAACTAAATTTTTCCTGATCATACGTATTTAAGATATATTGAAAACATCTTCCGTAACCTGATAAATCTTCAACCTTTTAACCTTGCAGCCCTTCGACTTATTGTTCTCTTTTATATACCCTCACCCAATCCACTTCCATCGTAGCAGGAAGATCTTTACTATCTATTTTACCGGGCCAGCCACCCAGGGCCTGATCCAGCAGAATATAAAAAGGCTGATCAAAAGGCCATTGAGTTCCTGTGGTGTCATTGGCGATCTTAGGATAAGAAAATATCTTCTTTCCATTCACAAACAAATCAATCCTGTCAGGATACCATTCCATTCCAAAGGTGTTAAACTTGCCCGGTTTAAACGGAGCGGTAGTATAGTGCTTTGGATCATTCTGGTGCCCCAATTTATCAATATAATAGCTATGAATGGTTTGATAAACGATAGAATCAAAATTCAAATGTTCCATGACATCTATTTCGCCACCTTGGGGCCACCCGCCGTGTGCATTGGTTTCAGGTAACAGCCATATTGCAGGCCATGAACCTTGTGCCTGCGGTAATTTGGCGCGCACTATAAGCTTTCCATATTTGAAAAAGAATTTTCCTTTTGTGCTGATACATCCTGTATGATAGGCTGCAGTGTCTGAAGTATCATCAGCCACGATTCCGCTTAGAAATAATTCACCATGCTTAACTATAGCGATAGTGGTGCTGTCAAAACAATCACATTTCCAAGCAGACCTTCCTCGTCCTGTAAAGCTCCAATTATTCGGATTCGGAATACCATCTTTTAAAAAATTATCCTGCCAGATAAGCTTCCATCCTTTTTGCTTTGATTGTGCATGAGAATAAGTGAATGCTGAAGTTAGCGAGAAGATAATTAAGATAAATATTTGTAAGGATCTTTGTTTGGGCATGATGCAGAGGCCAATTTCAGAAATTCGTTTATGATTTATTAGCATCTATTTTAAATTCATTTTACGCAGCTATAATTCTTGTTATGTCCTCACGTTGGGCTGCAAACGCCAGAGCCGCTTTAACATGTTCTTCTTTTAAACCAAAGATACTTTATTCTACAAAATACGCAGCGAACTTTTTGATATCCGGCGTTTGTGAAGATTCTAATATTTTTAGCCTTAATTTTTCCGTATGAATAGTTGGAAATGTTTGTATTCTTTGATGCCCAACAGAAATACCATTGCAAACCTGTTGCCATTGATTATTTTCCCAGGCTTCCACGGTATATTTTCTGATATTTTGTCCTTTGGCAATTTCTTCCATGATAACAATCTGGTTAACTGCCATTGGGTGTTTTCCTAATTTCAAAATAAATTCTTTCCCCGCTCCTTTTGTTTGTGCTATGGGATGAGAAAACCGTTTTCTGATTTCTTTTCCAAATGCTTCAAACAGATGCGTTTCTTTTTCAGGGAAAAGTCCGGCGGTATCTATTGCCATGCCAATAAGCAGATTGGTATTTCTTCCAACAGTATGATAATAAACATTCACCAACGAATCCAATGAAACCACATCCTGCTCCCGGTTTGCACGCCAGAACCAGCCGCCTTCCCAGGCTGATTTTTTACGGCTTGGAAAATCAGATTCTGCAGGTACCCAACTATCTCCATCCGGATCGCCATTCAGGTTTTCCATCGTTACATATCCATGGGATGAAGTAGTGGAATCATCCCTGCACCACATCGGATACGGTGCATTGCCATATTCATTGCCTACCCAGCGAATCAGGTTTTTACTGGAGGAAGGTCCCTGGAAAAGTATCGCCTGCGGCTGATATTTCTTTATCATGGCAGCCAACTGATCAGAAACCCCGCCTTTACTGGTCGGAAGAATGCCTCCATCAAACCATATTTCAAACCATTTACCATATTCAGTCCATAACTCTTTTTCCTGCTCTAATACTATTTTGTTATAAGCTGTACGTGCAGAATCACTCATGTGATCACTCGCTTCATACAAAGTGCTGCTATTGACGCTGTAATAGACTCCGGGTTTAATACCATACTTTTTACAGGACTTAACAAAATCGGCTACAATATTTTCTTTACCGTCACGCCACGGCGTATGACCCACATTATAGTCATTGGCTTTAGATGGCCAGTTAGCAAATCCCGTCCCGTGTTTCGCGACAAACACAGCATATTTTGCTCCGGCAGCTTTAGCCGCTCTTATCCATTGATCGGTGTTTAATTTATCAGGGCGAAATGCGCTTAATGGCGGCAAGGTAGTGCTATCACCTGAATGATAGAAATCCGGTACATACAGATTTATATCCAAATGAATAATAACACCAATTTCTGCGTTAGACCACGCCACCTGTTGTGGTGTGGGTAAGATATTTTTAGTGGTTTGAGCATGAGATGTGATGCATGCCAGGCTCAAGACTAATTGTAATAAGGTGCAGGAAAACGTTTTCATTATATAATCGGTTTTAATGATTGACTCAAATTATTAATATTCGATAAGCAATATTAGTTTAGTGAATAAAAAGTGGGGCAACACATTGTTTTTCTGATTCAGCATCTTCAAAAACATAGACCATAATCTCTTTATTTTACTTCCCTTCTTTTGTTTTGATACAAAAGAAGCAAAAAATCAAGGCTTTCGAAAAAAAACTAAAAATATTTATTCCAGGCTAAAATGAAATAAGCTCAATCATTTGGATGATGCCATGCAACTGTGCAACTTACCTGCATCTTTCAAATCCAAACTTTTGCAACATTTATTTCATTTTGACGCCCTCCATAAATATTTTCTTAACCCATGCCTAAGGCAGGGCAAGCTGGTTTTTTTTCTAAGGCCGGATTAGATCAGAATAATAATACATTCTTTTAAGTCAAGTCAAACAGAAGTTATATCTTAAACTTTAAACAAAAATATTAGTTATTGATAGAATTAGTTCCTTTCTCATTTCTACTTATATATTTCACCGGTTCTGAATATAGGCCAAACCCGCTGATAGCAGGACAAACTGGAGATTTTAAAATACGAAGTCGTACTTTATTTGTAGTAACATAATCAGGCAATCGTATGAGTCGAAGGTTGCCAATGCTGGTAGCTTCCGCAATTTGTTTCCATTGATTGTTTTCCCATGCATCCACTGCGAATGCCCCCACCCGCTGGCCTAATTTTATGTTCTCACTGATGCTGATAATATTAAATTTCTTTTCCCCTTTTAAATCTAACACTAATTGGGGAGCAATAACACTGTCGTCCGTTGCCCAGTAACTGTAGCGATCATCATCCAGTAGATGCCGCGGCCCATATTGCCTGAAATCATTGCCCCGGACATTGGATGCATGTAAGGAAGCGCCTTCCGCTAAATTTTTAGCAAATGTTTTTCTCAATATATCTCCAAATCCCTTTAAGGCTTCCACATCATTTTTATACAATCTTCCTTCCATATCGGGAGCCAATCCTAAGTTCATAGCGGCGCCTCTTCCCACGCTATGCAGGTAAATATTAAATAACTGTTCCGGTGTTTTCACTTTGTCATTTTGGTCTTCATGATAAAACCATCCGGGACGAAGCGGTACATCGCATTCGGCCGGTATCCAGTATTTGCCGCTACGGGTGCCGGTGGGTGAATGAGCATAATCCACATAACCGGGGCCATAAGCTGTCTGACCGGCAACTGGAACAGGTGTAAACGTCTCCCATGAGGTTTCGGCGGCTTGCCCTTGTTCATTTCCCACCCAGCGAAGGTCGGGGCCTACATCGCTGAAAATAACCGCTCCCGGTTGCAATTTGCGAAGCATGGCCCAGGTGGTATCCCATCCATAATAAGTGGCGCGGTCAATAGTTCTGGTGACGTTTGCCCCGCCATAATAACCATCTCCGCCGTTTGCGCCGTCAAACCAGACTTCAAATAAATTTCCGTAATGTGTCCATAATTCTCTCAACTGCTGCCGATAGATTTGAATGTATTTATAAGTTCCATAATATTTGCTGTTCCGGTCCCAAGGTGAACAATACAACCCAAATTTCATATCGTACTTATGAGCCGCATCTTCAAAAGCCTTTACCACATCTCCTTTGCCCCCCATCCACGAGCTTTTACTAATATTATAGTCAGTAGCTTTTGTTGGCCACAGGCAAAAGCCATCATGGTGCTTTGCTACAAAAATGATCCCTTTAAATCCGCCATCCTTTGCGGCTTTGACAATCTGATCGGGATCAAAATGTGTGGGATTAAATTTATCAGGACTTACATTGCCATAACCCCATTCTTTATTGGTGAAAGTATTCAATCCAAAATGGATAATACAATACATCCCTGTCTGTTGCCAGCGAAGCTGATTTTCAGAAGGGAGAGGGCCGTAAGGGGCGGGAGGGGTATTCTGGGCATAAAGGGAACACAATGAGGAGAGGGTCATGATAACCATTAATGCTCCAATTCTAATGCGCTTTAACATAATTAATATTTAAGTTATAAAGTAATCATAATAAGACTTACCAAGTTTCTAATACTTGGTAAGTCTGAACTAAAATAATTATTTTTTTCGATATATTCATCTACCAGCCTGGATTTTGTTGAATTTTCGGATTTAATGTTATCTCCTGTATAGGGATAGGGTAAAGATACATCTTATCATTCCACGTTCTTGAAGTAATACTCGGATAAACTTCAATATAATCCTGGGGATTTAGCGGAATGCTGCTCACTTGAGAAGGCGGGTATTGAGCTTTAATGCTGGGCACCAACTTCATTCCCAAAATTGTCATTGGATTTTCTATAAGCGGACCGGCTTTCCATCTCATTAAATCGTCAAAGCGGAATCCCTCTCCGGCTAATTCAACTCTTCTTTCACGTCTTATTTCAAGGATCACATTTTTCAAAGGGCCCTGAACATTTGGAAATTTAGAGGCCATAGCAGGATCAACAGGTACCGTCATCAACATGTGAGGCATGCCAACCCTGTCTCTTAATAAATTCACAGAAATGTCTAAATCTGCCTGGGTAAAAGAACCAGTTCCTTCATTTGCCAACTCTGCTTTTGCTTCTGCATACACTAATAACGTTTCAGCATATCTGAAAATAAACAAGCCAAGGTCAGACTGATTAGCATTCCATTGTGCCGGATCATGTGATTTCATCTTAATAATCTCATATCCGGTAGATGTAAGATTCGTACCGATTCTTGGTAGAGTTAATGTATCCGGCGATCCCGCAACACTGAGCACAAGTGTACCAGGGGTAGCAACCATTTGCATCAGTCTCGGGTCACGGTTTTTCGCCGTCTCACTTATTGAATCATCTCCTTTGTACGAAGGGCTCATATCAATAGGCAACCCATCGGTACATAAAAAAGAATTAATGAAGTCTTGACTCCATCCGGTTCCTGCCTCATTTAATGTACGGGTTAAATTATGGGTCAATACGTTGGGAATATAAGTAGCTGCCATAATTGCTTCGGGATTCGTACTTAAATTCTGCTGCACAAAAAGGTTGTAATAATCCTGATTAGGGTGGCCAGTAGTATAAATGGAATATTGCCCTGAATTGATTATATCTTGTGATGCATTCACGGCTTCTTGTAAAAATTCGTTCTGATCTCCTAATCCATGATATTCCCTGTAAGTACCTGCCCACAAGCATATTCTTGCCTTCAATGCTTCGGCGCAATATTTGTTCAATCGTCCTGGCGCGGCATCTTGTGGTAAGGGGAGATGAGTCACCGCAAAATTCAAATCAGTTAATACAGAATCCATCACTTCCTTGCGTGGGGTCCTGGGCGCATATAATTCCGCGTTTGACGTATCTATGATATAATGTGAAATATAGGGGACATCTCCAAATTGCTCTACGAGCTGCCAATAATATAAGGCTCTAAAAAACAGATCTTCTCCTTTATATATGTTTTTAATGCTGTCGCTAACCTGAGCACTTTCATAATTAGCTAAAAAATAATTACAGTTTCTTATTCCGCTCCAACTCCAACCGCCACCGGTGACGGGAACTGTATATTGTCCGGATAAGAATACATCCGGGCTTCGAGGAACCAAATTATCTGAATTGTTATCCTCCAATGGCGATTCCGTTGGAAGGGACGAATAAAATTGATTGCAAAATAACTTTAAATCATTTTCGCTTTTAAAGAATGTCTCCTGGCTGAGCGCATCCTGTGGGAAACGATTAAGAAAATTTTCCCTTTTGCAGGAGGAACACAAAGTTCCAATTATAAAGATCGTTCCTATATATTTATAAAATTTCATGGCATTTTAATTTAAAAGTTCTGAATTTAAAAACCTAATTGTAAGCCGGCGGAGTATGCTCTGTTAAGCGGATAATTGTATGGATTCAATGCATTGGGAATATATGCATTGGAATAATCAGTAATTTCCGGATCATAGGCTTTATATAGCTTTGTAAGCTCAAATACGTTTTCGCCGGTTACATATATTCGCAGGCTTTGAATTTTTATTCGTTTTAATAATGAGGATGGTAAATTATACCCTAACGAAATATTTTTTAGTCGCATATAAGCAGCGTTCTGTAAATATTTAGTTTGTGTTAAAAAGTTGCTTCCTCCTCCAAACCTAAGAACAGGGAAATAGGCGTTAGGATTTTGTGGGGTCCAGTAGTTTTTATTCCAAATATATGGGACTGCCCATTCGCTGGTAAAACCCCAAAAAGCGCTGCCACCCGGCATAAAGTCACGTTTTCCCACACCTTGTAATAAAGCTGTAAAATCAAAGTTTTTATATGTAACAGAAATGTCTACTCCAAACTGATAACGCGGTGTGCTATTCCCGATGATCTTTTGATCACCAGGGTTTGAAACAGTATTATCCCCATAAGTGATCTTACCATCTCCATTCAAATCTTTATATTGGATATCTCCTGCCATGAGCTGGCCTCCATATAGAGCGCTTTGATTGGCAGCTTTTGCCTGCTGATCTGTTTGAAAGAAACCCTGGGTTACAAAACCCCATATTTGTCCGAATTCATAGCCCGGATAATAATCAGTGGTGCCTATTATTTTATTTGGATTCAGGTCATATTTGGTAATATGAGATGTATAATCCGAAAGGACAAAACCTATATTATATGACCAATCTTTATTAATATGATCTTGCCATTGCATATCCAATTCCCATCCCTTCGTCTGTAAGCTGGCCGCATTACTGGATGGCGCTGAAGTGCCCAATACAGCAGGGAGGGGAGCTCCGGCAACAAGCATATTATCTGTCTCTCTGATATAATAATCAAAAGTAGTATTCAGCCTATCACGAAACATGGTGAAATCTATTCCGGCGTCTTTAGTGGATACTTTTTCCCAGGTAAAATTAGAGCTAACCAATCCAGGAGCGCTGACAGTAGGCTCAAGCTGATTACCAAAAATATAACCACTGGAGCCAATAGGCAACGTAGCAAGATAAGGATATAAATTACCATCAGATGTATTGGCCTGATTAAAAGACTGGTTGCCCAATACCCCATAAGAGGCTCTGAGCTTCAAATCATTGATGATCCCTTGCAGTGGTTTGAAAAAGTCTTCTTTCGAAATTCTCCAGCCGGCCGACACAGATGGACTAAATACATAGCGGTCATTAGTAGCAAACCGTGAACTTCCATCGTATCTTCCATTGATCTCCAATAAATATTTATCTTCAAAAGAATAATTCAGCCTAAAAAAAGTACCAACAATTGCCCATGAATTTTGGTTGCCGCCCACTGAAGGCTTAGAATCATCATTCAGATTAATGGCAGGTAAATCCTGGTCAATCAGATCTTTTGCATAAGCATAGAAACCTTTATATTGTTTTAATTCCTGATTGTAACCAATCATGCCCTTGATATAATTTTTCCCAAAAGTATTTTCGTATTGAGCATATAGATTGATTGCAAGGTATTTATCATTTTCACTGGAATTTTGAACCGCATCAGGGATCGTCCATGGAAAATAATCCAGGAGAACTCCATTCACGCCATACTCAGGGAATTCTTTCCAGTTTTGCTGATTGGTTTCATTATATAAATTCCAATTGAAATTACCATTTATAACCAAGTGATTAACTGGAGTTAATTTAAATCCACCAGTGAGCCAGAAATCGTTTACTTCTGTAATATTACGTCCATTTTGTAACGCAATTGCAATAGGATTTGACCATTCACCCTGACCTGAAAAGTTTCCATCAGGATGGCATACCGGCATTGTAGGACGTGAATCTCCAAAAATTAAGCTGGTAGCAGAACCCGGGTGGGTATTCTCTGCATTATTATCTTCGGTACGATTGAGGGCAGCTTTAAAATCCAGATTAAGCCAGGAAGTTACGTCTGAGTTCAATTTAATAGTAGAATTATATCTTCTATAAACCTCATGATTTGCCTTAGCCAGGCCGTCTTGTGAAAAATAATCCATGGATGCTAAATAGGAAGTTTTTCCATTGCCACCAGAAAGGGAAAGATTATGATCTGTCATCGGCGCCCACCCTGGATATTCTTCTTTTATCCAATTAGTATTCCCCACATACCGGTATAAATTAGGATTATTAGGATCTACATATACCGGTGAGTTATGTTTAGGATCATTAAAATATTTAACTACATTAATCGAGTCAAGCTCCGTGAATGGATTAGTAGCTGTTGTTCCGCCTGAAATTTGGCCATTATGATCTGCCAACATGTGCATCCTGACATAATCAACAGAATTTAGATATTTGGGCATTCGTGTCGGGCGTGTAATAGTATAAGAAGCAGAATAATCTACCCTTAGCTTGCCATTTTTTGAAGGGGTTTTGGTGGTAATCAGGATCACCCCATAAGCGGCTCTGCTTCCATAGATTGCCGCTGATGCGGCGTCTTTCAATACTGTTACACTTTGGATATCAGCAGGGCTTATTAAATTGGGATCCATTTCCACACCGTCAACCAATATCAAAGGACCGCCGCCATTAATAGAGGTTGTACCTCTAATATTAAAAGATGCCGCACTTCCTGGTTCTCCGTTTCCCAAGCTAACATTGAGATTAGGAACTAAGCCCTCTAATCCTGCAGCCAAATTTGTTATCGGACGGCTTGCTAATTTCTTGCCGCTAATTTGATCCACAGCGCCTGTCAAATCAATCTTTTTCTGTGTTCCATATCCGACTACTACCAATTCATTTAAGTTGCTGGAGGAAACAGACAAAATAGTATTCAGCACAGTCTTCCCATCCACGTTAACATCCTTACTGATATATCCCACATACGAAAATACCAGCGTCGCATTCTCCGGCGCTTCTATTGAAAATTCACCGTTAGCATCCGTAACTGTTCCTTTACTTGTTCCTTTAACCTGAACCGTCACACCCACTAAAGCATTTCCTTTGGTGTCCGTCACTTTACCATGGATATTTTGTATTTGTATTTGAGTATCCCCTGTCCTGATTACCACCAGTTTATTATCCATAATGCTGTAATTGAAAGCCAGGTCATGCGACAGCGAATCCAGCACCTGTGGAACAGTGCATTTGTCCACCTTCAGGTCTATCCTTGGCAGACTTTCCATCTCGTCATTGTTGTAATAAAAAGTATAGCCGGATTTCTTCTCTAAATAATGGAGTACTTTGGAAATTTTTGTGTGGCTGAATTCTACGGAAATCTTATCCTGGGAATAGCCGGTGGCGGATACCTGAAGGAAGGTCACCAATAATAGCAGGAAGGTCAACTTCGTCATAAGCAGCATCTTTCGTGTAAAAGGTGAAAACCTCCGTTTTCTCCCGCCCACCCGTATGTGTCTTTGAGCAGACAGCAGGTCTGTGCAGGTAAATGAAAAATTCATAAATTGCATTGTTTTTGATTTAAAAATGAGGAAATACAATCGTGTTTTCTCTATGCGGGAAATATGCCAGTATTTCCCGCTTTTTTATTTTTGCTTAATCTCCTGTTAAGGAGGAGCATGAATATGTTTCCTATGCGTAATCATTTTATTCATTAGTTTGTTTTATTGGTTTTTAATTGAACCATCGCCAGAGGCGAGGCAGACATTGAGCATTGAATATTTAACATCTATCAGTTAAAAATTTAAGAATTATGATTTACGATTTATGATTTATGATTTATGATTTATGAAGACCTCTACTCTTAAAATCATAAATCATTCAAACTTGTTTTGGTATTAAAGTAAATCGTCACTTTATCACCACCTCTTTATCATTCATGCTATACTGAAACGGCTTGATCATTTGCAAAATCTTCAAGAGCTTATCTAAAGAAACATTATCCGCACGGCCGGTGAATCGCTGTTTAGCTAAGGATGAATCCTGAATGGTAATATTTACTCCGTACCACATATCCAGTTGCTTAGCCAGCGACTCTAACGTTTCATCTTCAAAGAGCAAAGTATTTTGTTGCCATGCCGTTTCAGAAATAATGTTCCCGGAAACTTCCTTTACCGGTTCTATCTGCACATGCTGAACAGCAGTAAGAGACGGAAGCGATGTTTCATGATGCTGCTCCTTTTGCTTTTCATTCATCACATTCATATCTGATGAGATTTTTTCCACCACCACTTTTTGCTTCGGCTTCAAAAAAATCTGCCTGTTTTCTTTACCATTATTGACAGTTACTTCCACCGCTCCTTTAATGAGCGAAGTCTCAGCAAAATCTTCATCCGGATATGCCCTTATATCAAATTCAGTCCCCAACACTTTAATATTCATATCGGAGGTACGGATAATAAAGGGCCGCCCTGCATCATGCTTTACTTTAAAGTATGCTTCTCCACTCAGATACACTTCCCGCACCTTATTGCCGAAGAATTTAGGATACTTCAGCACACTGCCTGCATTCATCCATATTTCCGTGCCATCCGGCAGACGAAAAGTGGTTTTCATTCCTGGTGTGGTAATGACTTTTTGCCAGGCAATCGCATCTTTTGTTTTGAAATGAAAGGAGAAAAGGATAACTGCACTACTAACACCCAAGAATAATACTGCCGCGGCCATCCATTTCCAATAACGTCGAAAAAAGAAGACACGATGATCGCTCCCTGCTTCATCTGACACCAGAGTCTTTTTCACACCTATAATCTTATCTGCCATCTTATCCAGCCTGTCTCTTGGAAGCTCCGGATGCATTGTCCACTCGGTTTGTTGCATTAAACCGGCCCTTATCCAATGATCGGGATGTTCCAGCAGCAACTGTTCCAGCTCCGCTTTTTCTTCCGGAGTAATCGTTCCTGTCCAGCGCCTGGCAAGCAGTTCCCACAGCCTGTCATTCATATAATAAATGTCTTTTCGTAGTTCCCCGTCATTGAATAATGCTTTATATTATAATAAGACAAATGAAAAAAGGAAAGTAATTAAAGGAGGGGGAAAAAATTTCACTTTTTGAAATAAGCCGGTGGAGTATTGGGTGTTTTTAAAGAATTTTCAATGTTCAATGTCTAATCAATATCGTTCAGTTAAGTGATTATTTTCTAAAATGGCGATAGTTCGACAGGCTCACTATGACCACTGGATCGTCACCCATGGCTTGTCGAAGCCCGCCTGACCGGC
>SCQV01000531.1 GCA_004299085.1 Chitinophagaceae bacterium
CCATTGAACTTAATGCCCTGGGCAAAAAAGCCGTCTGCATCTTTCAGCTCATCCAAAATGCCTTTGAACACATTTTCCTGTGCGTCATACACCGGCCGGATGTCTCCCTTGCCTCCAAGTCCGGTGGTGCTGTATGGGATATCTCCCACTTCCATCGTGAGATAGTAGAACATAAAAGCCCGGGAGAATTTCGCCAATCCTTTATACGAATTTTCCATCTGGCTGCCGGCTGCATTTGCCAGCATGCTATTCACATTCGGGACTAGCGTCATTGGTGTGAAATCTGTTGCTCCCAGGTAATTATATTGCGTGGATAAAATAGTCTCATTGCCGTAAGCAATATATTTATCCATGCCATTATCCGACAGATAAGATTTTGCATCGCGCCCCTGATATTTCAGATTTTGTAAAATTATCTTCGTGGCCAGCAGCGATGCGTTCACCTTTCCGGTTGCATCGGGGTTGGTATTTATTTCGTCAAATTTATTGCAGGATGCCAGCAGCAAAACGCCGAACAAGCTAAATAATCCCGCTTTTTTAAGTATCTTATACATATTCTATGATTTTAAAAGTTCAAAAAAGGATTTAAAAATCAAGCTTAATATCAAATCCGACATAGCGTATGGAAGGATCGGAAAAGTTTTCAGTACCACCGTCAATATCTGAATACTTGAATTGCTTTGCCCAATAAAGCAGATTCTGGCCAATGAGGGAAACGGCTATTCCTTTTGATTTAATCTTCTTCGTCCATTCAGCCGGTACCTGATAGGTAAGCGCCACTTCTCTTAATTTGAAGAAAGTCGTGCTGTATAAATCAACCGGCGAAGGGTTTCCGCCCCAGGCGGTTCCTTTGTGAAGCGCGGTGATATAAGACTTATAGGTCGTATAAACATCATTAGCGGCGAACTCGCGTGTGTCACTTACCACATGATAATTGGCATCATAAGTAATGGCGCCGGATACTACTTTTACGCCTTCTCCCAGAAAGTTCTTACTGCCGGCGTTTGTCGCATCCTTATATCTTGCTTCCGTTAAGGAATTAGGATGATTGCCGGAAATCCACATGTACATTTCAGTTGTAGATTGCGCCAGCCCTCCTACTCTTCCGTCCATAGACATGGATAAGGAGAAGTTTTTATAATGGAAATTTGTATTGAATCCCCAAACCCAATCCGGGTCAGTATAACCGGCTAATGATAAAATGGGCTTATAGGTCGGTACTCCGTTGTTAAAAACAATATTGCCCTTATTGTCTGTCTGGTATTGATTGATGGCAGAATAATCGGCTCGCTTACCCACTTTCACCCAGTCTCTGTTATTGACAGAATAAAGGGAATCGAGCCTGGTGAAAAAAGTAGCATATTTCGTCCAGTTAAATGATACATCCCAGGAGAAATCTCTTGTCCTTACAGGAGTCGCATTCAGAGTAAGTTCTATGCCTCTGCGTGTACGTTCTTCATTACTATTGGTATAGACGGAAGTAAAGCCGGAAGACGGACTTATCGGCGCTTTTACAATGAAATCATACATTCTCTTTTTGTAAAGTGTTACATCCAGCGATATTCTGTTATCCAGGAAGCTGGCATTCGTACCTATTTCTGTGGAAGAGGAACCTTCCGCATGAATATTGGAAGGACGAATGCTGGTTGGGAAAGAAGCGGAGCTTAATGTTCCCCAGGAATTTGGAGAAACCGTGTAAACATTATTTATATCGTAAATCCCCGCGGGTGTTTTGTAAGTTGTCCACGAACCGCGCAATTTCCAGTAGGATAGCCATCCGTCTGTTTGAAATAATTCACTCGGGATAAAGCTGCCGGATACGCTGGGATATAAATAAGAACGGGTAGCCTTTGGTAAAGTGGAAGCCCAGTCATTCCGGAATGTACCTTCTACAAATGCCATATTTTTCCAGCCAACGCCCAATTTTCCATAAAAGCTGTTTATCTGATTTTTTGAAATCAAAGAATTAACATATACCGGATTCATAGAGGCTTTCAGCGAATAAAAGGCAGGGATTGATAAACCACCCTGGGTCATGGCTTCCATACCTTCATTCTGCTGATAAAAAATAGAACCGCCGAGGAATCCGTCAATCGAAAAATCGTGTACGTTTTTATTTACCAATAACATGGCATCTGTATTGGTGCTGAAGCCACGTCCGATTCCCACGTTATAAGAACCTCTTTGCGATTCGCCCCACACTTCCGTGCCACCATTCAAAACCTTCGTGGCGCCTCCTCCCTGGAAAGAACCTTCCGAAATGGTAATATCCTGCTTGTTGCTGTAATTATCATAGCCTGTTCTCACCATCGCTTTCAACCAGTCGGTCACTTCATAGTTGGCGGTAAACTGTCCGTTGAAAACATCTTTTTTATAAGAATGAGTTCTCTGGAACCGGTCAAAATAGGGATTATTCATGCCGGCTGTATAGCTGCTGTTTTGCACTTCATTAGGAACCACCCAGTAGTCCTTATAATCCTTGATATTCCAGTCGGGCGAACCCCAGACCAACATGCTGTACATGGGGTCATAGCCGGTATAACCGTTAAAGCCCATATTCGGAGAAGACAGATTATTGTAGGCTAAAGAAGTAGTAAGGGTAAAACGATTGAATTTAATATCACCACCCACGCTGTAAGTAATTTTATCAAAACGCGCATTAGGATAAGCGCCCCTGTTTTGTACCCAGGTAGCGGACGCCCTGAAGCCGCCCATATCTCCTACCTGACTTACGCTGACATTATTATTTAAAACGTAACCCTGCCTGAGGAAATTCTGGAAATTATCTTTCCCTCTGGCAATAAAAGGCATGGGTTTCATCGTCTTGCTGATAGGGTCCCATTGAATTACTTCCTGTCCGTCCAGCGGTGCTCCCCAGGAACCATCGCCCGAACGAACATAGGTATTCGTAGCCGTATTGACCACTCTGCCGTATCTGCTTTGCATTTCAGGAATGGCCAGATAGCCGGCCTGAAACATACTGCTACTATTTACCGAAACCGAAAAGCCTTTTTTGCCGGCTCCATGCTTCGTGGTAACCATGACAGCGCCGCTTCCGCCTCTTGAACCATACAACGCAGAGGCAGTAGCGCCCTTCAGAAAGTTTATAGATTCAATATCATCCGCCGGAACCTCCCTTAAAGTCATATTGGCATACGGAACTCCGTCAATCACCAGCAAGGGAGTTTCTCCACGCATGGTAATATCGGGTGCGGACATAAAATCCGGACTGTTTTTTACCATCAAGCCGGAGACTCTGCCTGTGAGTGATGTTCCTACATCTATCCCTTTTACCGTTTCCAGCGTATTACCTTTTATCTCCTGCGTAGCGTAGCCCAATTCCCGCTCTTGCCTTTTGATACCCAGCGCAGTTACCACCACTTCATTCAAACCGGTTGCGGAAGGTTGTAATACAATATTGATTTGCGTTTGTCCGTTTACATGTACTTCCTTAGTTTGGTAACCAATATAGGAAATTAATAAAATACTATTCTCCGGAGCATCTATGGAAAAATTACCATTAGCATCTGTGACTGTTCCAACAGTGGTACCCTTTACCTGTATGGTAACGCCCACTAAAGGATGACCTGTAGAATCAGATACCGTTCCCGTTACTTTTTCAATAGACTGAGTTTGATATCCGATAGCGATCAGGTTATCGTCAAGGACATGGAATGTAAGGCCTGTATTGCCCAAAATAGCTTTTATAATTTCCGGAACAGTTTCCTGCTTAGCTGATATGCTGACAATCATATCCCCGGGAAGCAGGTCATTGTTATACAAAAACCGGTATTCGCTCTTCTGACTGATGATACGCAGCGCCTTCTTAATATTCGTATTCTCAAGATTCAAATCAATTTTTGCATCCTGTGAAAATACTTTGGCGGAGGCCTGCATGCAACAGACAAACGTGAATAAAAAAATAAGTTTCATACTTAATAAAACTTTGCGCCTGGCATTTAATATCCCATAAACAGGCATTTTAGATTTCTTTTTCATACCTTTATTGTGGTTTAATGTGAATAAATAGAAATCCCTTTTCCGGTTTCCTTACTGAAATGCAGGATTTCTGACTCTTAAATCAAATGATTGAGGAACGCACTGTTTGCACCGGTGCGTTTCTTATTTTATGTGATACCGCTTTTATTCATAGCCTTTATTTTAAATGGTTAACGATAAATAATCACTTCCTGATTTGAAATTTCATATTGAAATGGCGTCGTTACCTGCAATGCATGTAATACCTCGCTCAAATTCTCTGCCTTGAAAACGCCGGTAAGATGATAATTCTTTAACATATCCTCTTTAAAGACGATTTTTACATGGTACATCCTTTCCAAATCATACGCCAGCTCCATAAACGAAATATCATTAAATGCCAGTTCTCCTCTCATCCAGGATAATTCTGAGATATGCTGATCAACCGGATTAGGCGTTATCGCATTAATATGATAGTTCACAGGGTTTTCAGCTTGTTTGCCCTGAGTATTCTCAGAGGCTGCTGAATCATCCAAATAAAACGTCACTTTTTCATGGGGTTTAAGAATAATCGGGTCTGCCCTGTCATCTTTCAGTTTAACCGCTATCCTGCCGCTTATCAGGGATGTTTCGATGTAAGGATCATTGGGATATGCTTTCACATTGAAAGTGGTTCCCAGCACCCTTACTTTCATAAAAGGACCTGCCTGTAAAATGAAAGGTTTATCTGCATCGTGTTTCACATCAAAATAAGCTTCTCCGGAAAGCGCTACCCGCCTGTCTCTTTTATTAAAATCCTTTGCACATTCCAAGGTGCTGCCGCTGTTCAACCACACCTGCGTCCCATCCTGGAGGGTAATGGAAGTAGGAGTGTCTGCCACATAAACACCTTCTGTTTTCGGGGTTATTTGTGCTATATGCTGACTATGATCTCCTTTTGTATAAAAATAACCGGCAACAGAAAAAGCTATCAGCAATAACAAAGAAGCCGCTACCCATCCCGTTTTACCCAACCGGATAATCGAACGTCTGCCTTGCGTTTCTTTTCCCTTTGCCTGTAAAATCATTTCCACTTGTGCTAATTTTTTTTCCACTAAATTGTTTTCTTCCTTCTCCGAAAAGCCGTAATCCTGTGCAGAAGGGCCTTTCATTTCATCAATGATTGAAAAAGCATACTGTAAACCAGGATTGGCCTTAAAGGATGTATCTAATTCAGCAAGTTCTTCATCTGTCGCTTCATTAGATATTTTTCTGGCAATTAAAAGCCAGATTCTTGATTCATTCATTGTTCAAAAATTGTCTTTATAAAATATAAGGAGTGAAAAAAGTTAAATTACCCCTAAACATAATGAAAATATTTTTTTAATAATTTGTTATTACATAATTTTACCCTTTATTTACAACCTGTTAAGCGCAGCCATGAAGAAACATGAGGTCATAACCTGTTTATATAGAATTTCCCAGAAGGACGACATGGAATCCTTCAAGCAACTCTATCGTTATTATTTTCAGCGGCTTTTACGATTCTGTATCTCCCTGGTACATATCAAAGAGCCGGCGGAAGAAATTGTCAATGATGTGTTTGTGAATTTATGGGAAAGGAGAATTCATTTACATAAAATTATTAACCCGAATGTATATCTTTATGTTGCGGTCAAAAATCAATCGCTTGCTTATCTGAGTAAGGATCGCCTGCGGGAAACGGTTGACATCAGCCTTCTCTATCATGATCATCTGAAGTTTACGCTGGATCCCGAGCAAATCATGATCACTGCGGAAATGAGAAAAAAAATAGAGCAGGCAGTGGATCAGTTACCCCAGCGCTGCAAGCTTATTTTCAAGCTTATTAAAGAAGACGGACTTAAGTATAAAGAAGCGGCAGCTATCCTGAATTTATCAGTAAAAACAGTAGAAGCACAAATGGCTATCGCTATGAAAAAGCTGATGACTGCTATTCTTCCATATACTCGCGAGAAAGCACTTCAACGGAGTAATAAAGGGACCCTCTAAAAACTCCATTTGCTTAGTGCTCTTTGTGCCCGCCTGAACCGGAACGGGCAGGCATCCTCTCGTCCGGGCCGAGACAGGTTTGTGCCCTCTGTGGTAAAAAAGATATGAAAAAATAGGTTTTTAGAGATTCCCTAAAGATATTTAAAAAAATAACCCCGGTTCAGAGTGAAACGGGATTATTGATTAATTTCTGATAAATCTTCTTATTTTAACAACCACATTTTTGCATTCATATCATCTACGCCACCGTATTGGCGGTTTAATGCGGTAATCAGATTTTGCTTATTATAATTCAGTTCCGAGCCTGGATATAACCAACGAACCGGAACGGCATTTTTATCTGTGATATTCAGCGAGGTTGCCGGATTAACAGGGAAAACCGGGTAACCCGTTCTGCGTTCCATGAAAAAAGCCGAAATGGGGTCCTGCATAAATTCACTTAAATAACGCTGTATCCAGATTTGGTGTAATTCATCCGTTGGATCGGGTGCAAAAGCGGCATCACCTGTGAAATAATTATTGATATAAGACTGGGTAATCGGCATGCCATGCACATAGGAAGCATCTACAGACAAATACCTTTGTAAAATTGCAGTGACTCCGGTCTGATAATAGTCCTGCGCAGTTCCCGTTGTAATCCAGCCTAATATCCGTGCTTCAGCCAATATGAGCTGTTGTTCACCATAAGAAACCATGATGCGCGGGTCGCCGGCTTGTACAGCCAGATAACGTGAATTCAGCAGAGAATATACATTATTCAGCAGATTGTTTGTGACGTCATCATAGCTGTCCGTGACATTGGCACCTACATAGGCTGCAGTATCCGATGGCGATAGCCCGGCGGTAATCTTAGACGGAGCCGGATCGGCAAAATAAAATAATCTCCGGTCATTCAGCGCTTTCAGATTACCCATCACCAGGGTACTGATAGCGGTTCTGCTGGTGAACAAATCATTGGTTCCTGATAACGGATGGGGATCAACGGTGGAATACTCCAATCCTAAGAAACCCGTTGCAGGCTGTAGTAATTCTCCCTCGTTTACAATCGCGGCAAACCGGGATTCAACATTGAGCGCCGTATCATTTACCTTGTTGCTTAATGATATCAGTACTTTTAAAGCGAAGGAATTAGTTGCTCTGCGCCATTTGTCGGGATTGCCGTTATAAGGACTTGGGTCGCCCGCAAACTGTGTCCCATTGGCAAAATCCTCGTCAGCTTCCTGGAGATCATTTAATATACCTTTGAAGACTTGTTCCTGTAAATCATACGCAGGCCTTATATTTCCTGAACCACCTTCTCCCACCTGACTAAAAGGAATGTCACCGACCTCCATAGTTAAATAATAAAACATAAAAGCTTCAGAGAACTTAGCTAATCCTTTATAAGAATTATCCATTTGAGTCCCTGTAGTGGCTGCATACGAAAGCATGCTGTTTGCATTGGGGATCAACGTCATCGGAGTGAAATCCGTGGAACCCAAATCGCCATACTGAGCGGAAATCATGCTTTCATTTCCATAAGCAATATATTGAGAAGCCGCATTATCTGAAAGATATGCTTTTGCATCCCGTCCCTGGTATTGCAGATTCTGCAAGATGATGTCCGTGGCCAAGAGAGAGGCATTGGCAGTCACCGTCGCATTGGGGTTTGTATTTATCTGGTCAAACTTATTACAGGATGCCAGTAGAAAAGTACCGGCCATAAAAAATAATCCTGTTTTTATTAATAGCTTGTTCATATTCTTTTAATTTAAAACAGATTCAAAAAATTACTAAAAGTCAAGTTTCACGTCCACGCCGACATAGCGTAAGGAAGGATCTGCAAAGTTTTCAGAACCGCCATCAATATCGGAAGACTTGAAATCTTTTGCCCAATAAAACAGGTTCTGGCCAATTGCAGAAATAGCGATTCCTTTTGATCTGATCTTTTGCGCTAATTCAGCGGGTAACTGATAAGTGATGGCCACTTCTCTTATTTTAAGGAACGTTGCATTGAACAGATCAGCGGGAGAGGGACTCCCACCCCAGGCGTCTCCACCTTTGTGAAGGGCATGGATGTAAGACTGGTAAGTAGCGTAAACATCATTGGGTGCAAATTTCCGGGTATCACTTACTACCTGATTATTGGCATTATAAGTTATCGCACCCGAAGTTACCTTCACTCCTTCGCCCAGATAATTTTTTGTCCCCGGTTTCGTAGCATCCAAATACCTGGCTTCTGTAGTTGATCCGATGGCGTTACCTGATACCCACATATACATATTTGTCGTGGATTGTGCTACTCCGCCCATTCTACCGTCTGCGGAAAGAGTAAATGACCAGTTCTTATAATGCAAGCCGGTATTAAAGCCCCAGAGCCAATCCGGATTTGTATATCCCGCAACGGATAAAATCGGTTTAAAGGTTGGCAGCCCATTATTGTAAACAATATCTCCTTTATTATCCGTTTGGAACTGGTTCAGGAGAAAGTAATCCGTGCGTGCTCCTACTTTCACCCAGCTATCTCCATAATATTTAGTATAATTGGGATCGAGCCGGGTATAATACGTGGCATATTTGGTATAGTTAAATGCTACATTCCACAAGAATACTTTTGATTTTATGGGAACTGCATTCAAGGTTATTCCCATTCCTCTCTGAGTCTGCACTTCATTACTATTAGTAAATACCGAATTAAATCCGGTGGAAGGACTGATAGGTGCACTCACAATGAAGTCAAACAGCCTCTTTTCATATACCGTGGCATTTAATGAAATCCGGTCATTCAGAAAACTGAGGTCAGTTCCCACTTCAGTAGAGGTAGATCCTTCCGCCTGAATATTGGAAGGCCGGATGCTGGTCGGGAATGTGGCAGAGCTTATTGTTGCCCATGCATCCGGGGTGATGGCATACACATTATTGATATCATAAATACCTGCCGGAGTTTTGTATGTGGTCCATGAGCCACGTAATTTCCAATATGTCAGCCACCCGCCGGTCTGGAATAATTCACTGGGAATAAAACTTGCAGATACACTGGGATAAAAGAAAGAACGTGTTGACTGCGGTAAAGTAGATGCCCAATCGTTACGAAAAGTCCCTTCTAAAAAGGCTAAGTCTTTCCATCCGACCCCTAATTTACCATAGACACTATTGGTCTGTTGCTTGGAAGTAATGGAATTGACGAAGACCGGGTTGACTGATGCCAACAGCGAATAGAACCCCGGAATAGATAATCCGCCTTGTGTCATTGCTTCAATACCCTGACTCTGCTGATAATAGATGGAACCTCCTACAAAGCCATTGATTGAAAAATCCTTCAGTTTTTTATTCACGGTCAATATAGCATCTGAGTTGGAGCTCAAACCACGATTAATACCAATATTATAAGAACCTCTTTGAGATTCGCCCCATACTTGTGTACCTCCATCCAATACGGTAGTTGCACCGCCTCCCTGGAACGAGCCTACCGGAATATTAATCGTTTGCTGATTGACGAAATTATCATAACCGGTTCGTACCATGGCACTCAACCAACTATTAATCTCGTAGTTGGCGGTTACCTCCCCGCTAAAGATACCATTCTGATAAGAATGAGTCCGTTCGAACATGTTGAAATAGGGATTGTTGATACCGGCCGTATAGCTGGAATTTTGTTGCTGATTAGGCACAACCCAATAATTTTTATAATCAAGAATATTCCAGTCCGGAGAGCCCCAGACCAGCAAGCTGTACATCGGATTATAAGCGGTGTATCCTGTAAATCCGAAATTGGGCGATGACTGGTTGTCATAAGATAAGGAAGTACTTAGCGTAAACCGCTTTACTTTAATAGTACCTCCCAAACTGTAGTTAACTTTTTGAAGCTGTTCATTAGGATAAACGCCTGTATTTCCAATCCAGTTGGCAGAAGCCCGTAAGCTTCCCATTTCCCCGGTTTCGGTAACACTTACATTGTTATTTAAAATGTATCCGGGTCGTACGAAATTTTTAAAGTTATTCTTGCCAATGGGCAAATAAGGCATGGGCTTCATCGTCTTACTGATGGGATCCCATTGATTAACGGTTTGTCCTTGCAGTGGAGGCCCCCAGGAACCATCCGCGGAACGATCATACGTATTGGTAGCGTTATTCACTACACGTCCGTATTCATCCTGCATTTTGGGAATCGCGAGGAATCCGGCCGCAAACATGGAACTGCTATTCACTGATACATGAAGTCCCTCTTTACCGCCTTTTTTAGTAGTCACCATAATGGCGCCATTTCCACCTCTTGAACCGTACAAGGCTGAAGCTGCAGCTCCTTTCAGAAAGGTGATGGATTCTATATTATCTGCCGGAATATTAGTGAGATTCACATTACCATAAGGCACGCCATCCACTACCAAAAGTGGAGTAGCACCCCGCAAGGTTATTACAGGCGCCGTCATAAAATTCGGACTGTTTTCTACCATCAGCCCGGCGACTTTCCCCGTAAGGGAAGTCGCCACATTCACACCTTTGACGGTCTCCAAAGTATTACCTTTGATTTCCTGCGTCGCGTAACCTAATTCACGTTCTTGTCTCTTAATACCGAGAGCCGTTACCACTACTTCACCTAACCCCGTCGCTGAATTTCTTAAAACAATGTTCAGATGAGTTTGTCCATTAATGGGAATTTGCTCTGGCTTATAGCCTATATAGGAAATTATCAGCGTGGCTTGATCAGGAGCGTTTAATGAGAAGTTACCATTGGCATCTGTCACCGTTCCCATGGTCGTCCCTTGTACCTGAATACTGACACCAATTAAAGGATGTCTGGTGGAATCCGTGACAGCGCCGTCAATTTTTTGTAGTGTTGTATCAGGCAAGTAGCCTATTGCGATTAATTTGTTCCCTAACAGGTGGTAAGTAAGCCCGGAATTCGCCAGGATATTTTTCATAATTTCCGGAACGGTTTTCTGTGTAGCCGAGATGCTTACTCTCATATCATGGGGAAGCAGGTCATTGTTATACAAAAACCGGTATTCACTCTTATGGCTGATAATACGCAGCGCCTTTGTAATATTCGTATTTTCAAGGCTTAAGTCTATTTTAGTATCTTGTGAAAATACTTTAGCAGACACTTGCATGCCACAGACAAACGTGAGTAAAAAAATAAGTTTCATGCTTAATAAAACTTTGTGCCTGATGTTTAACTTACCATAAACAGGCATTTTAAATCTCTTTTTCATACCTTTAATGCGGTTTAATGTGAAAAATAGAAATCCCTTTTTTCGGCCTCAATTCTGGAATACAGGATTTCTGAACTTTAAATCAAGAGTCGGGGAACGCACTGGTGCAAAGCAGTGCGTTTCTTGTTTTATGTGATACAGCTTCTATCCATAGTATTTATTTTAAATGGTTAACGATAAATAATCACTTCTTTATTTGAAATTTCATATTGAAAGGGCGTTGTCACCCGTAACGCCTGCAACACTTCCTCCAGATTTTCACCTTTAAAAACACCGGTCAGATGATAGTTCTCCAACTGCTCATCTTTAAAGTCAATTTTTACATGGTATATCCTTTCCAAATCATAAGACAGCTCTGCAAAGGTCATATCATTAAATGCCAGTTCCCCTTTCATCCAGGATAATTCTGATATATGATGATCAATCGGGTTAGGGGTTATCGTATTAATATGATAACATACCGGATTCCCCACTTGTTTCT
Source organism: Chitinophagaceae bacterium (assembly GCA_004299085.1). Classification (GTDB taxonomy): domain Bacteria; phylum Bacteroidota; class Bacteroidia; order Chitinophagales; family Chitinophagaceae; genus FW021-bin31. The sequence continues at coordinate 11,662 of SCQV01000531.1, forward strand.
CCTGAGTAGTTTTCAATGTGGCTGCATCCTGTAAATGGAAAGTTATTTCCTGATGGGGTTTTAGAATTATCTGCGCTTGTTTATCATCTTTCAGGTTAACAGCTATTTCCCCACTTATCAGGGACGCTTTGACATAAGGATCCTTAGGATATGCTATCACATCGAATGTAGTTCCCAGCACTTTTACTCTCATAAACGGACCGGCCTGGACAATAAAGGGTTTGCCTGCGTCCTGCTTCACATCGAAATAAGCTTCTCCGGTGAGTATTACCTGCCTGTCTTTTCTATCAAAAGCCGGTTCGCATTTCAGCGTGCTGCCGCTATTCAGCCAAACCTGAGTCCCATCCTGAAGTGTAAGAGAAGTGGGTATATCGGCAGTGTAAACGCCATCGGTCTTTTGGGTTACCTGCACAATGGCTTGTTGATGGGCTGCTTTCTTGTAAAAATAGTAGATGACAGAAAATGAAACTACCAGGAGAAGGGAAGCCGCCGCCCAAACTAATCTTCTCCACCTGATGATGCTGCCTCCAGCCTGCTTTCCTTTTTCTTTTGCCTGTACAATCGCGTCTATCTCCGCCAGCTTCTTCTCCACCCACCTGCCTTCTTCCTCATCCGTCAAACTGTAAGTTTTTGCTGAAGGGCCTTTCACTTCTTCAATGATTGAAAAAGCATACTGCAAACCCGGATTGGCTTTAAATAACGCATCCAATTCGGTTAGCTCCTCAGCAGTCGCTTCATTAGATATTCTTTTGGCAATTAAGAGCCAGATTCTTGGTTCATCCATCTTAATATAAGACGTCTTTAGAGGGAGGACGGAAAAATGTTGCCTTACCCCTAAAGTGAAAACAATATTTTTTATCGGACTGTTATTATATAACTTTATGTCATATTCATCATTCTTTATTATGGACTATGGAAAGATCAGATACCCTTACCTGCTTATATAAAATATCACAGGAGAATGACGTGGAATCTTTTAAAATGATCTATCGCCATTATTTCCCTAAGTTGTTCCGGTTTTGCATGGCCATTATACATACAAAAGAGCTTGCAGAAGAAATTGTGGATGACGTGTTCATGAATCTTTGGGAGAAAAGAAGCCACTTGCATAAAATAGAAAACCCGGATGTTTATTTGTATGTGGCGGTAAAAAATAAATCGCTGGATTATCTCAGTAAAAACCGCCTCAGGGAAACGGTGGATATCAGCACTATCAGCAATGATTATCTTATTTTTAATATTGATCCGGAGCAGTTGATGATCACTGAAGAAATGAAGAAACGGATACACCAGGCTATTGATCAATTGCCACCCAGGTGCAAGCACATTTTCAGCCTTATAAAAGAAGACGGGCTGAAATATAAGGACGTCGCCTCCATTCTGAATTTATCTGTAAAAACTGTAGAGGCTCAAATGGCTATTGCCATGAAAAAATTAATGGCCGCCGTCCTTATTTATACAAACGAAGATAAATTTCATTAGAACGATAGAGCTCATTTTACAAAACACGAATGCCTCGCCTTAGTCGAGGCAGGCACGAATGAAATTTCACACGAATGCACGAATGTTTAAAGTCCGTCTTAGGAGAATTCTAAGCAGCATAAGCATTAAAGGATAAAAAAAACACGAATGCCTCGCCTTAGTCGAGGCAGGCACGAATGAAATTTCGCACGAATGCACGAATAGTATTTTTGGGTTCTTATTCGTGCATTAGTATTTACATTCGCGCATTCGTGTTTAAAGTCTCTCTTAAGGTTGTAATAAGTTCTCTTATTCTAAAGAATTATTCTCCTGCATCAATAACCGTTGTAACCGGCGGCATTCCTTCTGCTGTGGCCGTTAAGGTAATCTTTCCTTTCTTGCCATCGGATTGTATCACGGCCAGACATAGTCCGTTAAATGCTTCGTGCTGATCACCCTTGAAAGATTCATGGTCTGTTTCATTTCCATTATCCATTCCTGCAATAGTTCCTGCACCGCTTATTTTAAAATGAATCATATTGTCGGCATGAGGGACGAGCGTACCTTTTACATCAACTATTTTTATAGTAACGAAAGATAAATCTTTCCCGTCTGCATGGATATGGCGGCGATCCGGCTCAATGATCATTTTTGCGGCGGGCCCTGCAGTGTGTATTTCTCTGGTTAAAACCACCTTACCCTCTTTATTATAAGATATAGCTTTCAATGTTCCTGGCTGATAAGGAACACGCCACATGACATGAAGATTGTCCTCTTCCTTACTACGTGAACCTAAAGATTTTCCATTCAAAAATAATTCTACTCTGTCTGCATCATTATAATAGGCCCACACATCTACCGTATCTCCTGCCTTCCAGTTCCAGTAAGGGAAAATGTGCAGCACCGGTGTACTGGTCCAGACACTTTTATATAGATAATAAGCATCTTTGGGAAATCCGGCCAGGTCAATAATACCAAAATAAGAGCTTCGTGCAGGCCAGCCATAAGGTGTTGGTTCACCCAGATAATCGAATCCGGTCCATACAAACATACCGGAAGCAAAATCATCTTTCATGAATGCCTTTAATACTTTTTCATGTGTCGCACCCCAGGGAACCCGGCAGTTATCATAAGCAGAACAAGTGAAGTTCGCATTCATCTCCACGCCTTCTCTCGGCCAGATGAAAATACTGTCGGAAGGCATGTTGTATTCACCACGTGTTTCCAAGGCAGAAGTTGTTTCTGTAGCAATAAATTTACCACCGGGAAAATATTTAAAGAAATCTTTCCAGCTATCTACTCTGTAATTGTGGCCGATTAGATCCATAGCGCCCGAATGGGAAAGCTCATTATTCTTAGCTTCCGGATCATTCATGGCAGAAGTGATTGGCCTCGTGGTATCTAATGAACGAACAATTCCTCTGAGTTCACGTGCAATGGGTGCGCCCGCAGAATCCCACTGATCAGGGATTTCATTGCCGATGCTCCATATAATCACACTCGGATGATTACGATCCCGGCGAATCATATCAGACAAATCTTTTTTATGCCATTGATCCCAATATAAATGATAGTCATACGGATTCTTTCCTTTCTTCCAGCAGTCAAATGCTTCATCCATCACGATTATGCCCATCTTATCACACAGTTGCAATAGCTCCGGTGCAGGTGGATTATGTGAGGTACGCATCGCATTTACACCCATGCTTTTCAGCATCTGCAATTGACGCTGGATAGCTCTTGTATTGACAGCAGCGCCTAAACATCCCAGATCATGATGATCACATACCCCTTTTATTTTCAAATGCTTTCCATTTAAGAAAAACCCCTCCTGGCTATCAAACCGGAAATAACGAATACCGAGCGGTGTCTCATACTGATCCACTGTTTTACCATCTTGTTGTACCAAGGAAGTAACTTTATATAAAACCGGATTATCCGTTGACCACAGATCCGGAAGATCAACCGTTAAAGTTTGGGAAAATATCTTGGAATCCCCCTCGGTAATATTTCCCGAAATATTTTTCTCAGCCACCACTTTTCCCTTATCATTATAGATAATTGTTTTAAGTGTAACTTCCTTCGCTGATGGGTCTGCATTATTAATGGTAGTCTGAATATCCACAGTCGCCCGGCGGTCATTGACTTCAGGCGTGGTGACATAAGTCCCCCAATGCCCTACATGAATTTTATTGGTTGTTACCAGCCATACATTGCGATAGATGCCGGATCCGGAATACCAGCGTGAGTTAGGTTGTTTGGAATTATCCACCCGTACTGCGATAACATTGGGCTTATCTCCATAATTAAGAAAAGACGTCAGCTCATAACGGAAGGAGCTGAATCCGTAAGGACGAACTCCCAGATCATGTCCATTGATCCATACTTCGCTATTCATATATACACCGTCAAAATCTATAAATAATAATTTCCCTTTATCGCTTTCGGGTATAGTAAATTCTTTGCGATACCATCCTATCCCCCCCGGAAGTGCCCCTCCTCCTACGCCGGCAGGGTTATCTTTGCTGAAAGCTCCTTCTATGCTCCAGTCATGAGGTAAGTTCAACAAGCGCCACGAAGCATCATCAAAAGAAGCTTCTTTGGCTTCCGGCACATCACCCAGGTGAAAACGCCAATGGGCATCGAAGTCTGCACGCCTTTCAGGCTGATGAGCTTCTTTTACAGGCTGAGAAGCAAAGCCGTCTTTTACCGGCATAAGCGCAACGAATAAACAGGTTACGAAAAGGAAGAATTTTATTTTCATGATACATGAAAAGATTAAATGTAAAATAAGCAATTTATTTTTCGGGCAACAAAGTACAACATGTTGGTTGAAAGAAAAAGGAATTTTTTAATGAATATGATATTCTTCTGCCAGTGCGGAATAGATATGCAGTAAAGAATCATTGGCAACCCCCTGCTTGTTAAAAATAGCTTCCCATGTATTCAGCGGTTCCCATATAAAAGTTCCAAGTCCTTTATGATCCAGAAGTGTAAAAACAATATTATTCACTTCTTTCTTGTGATAAGTATATTCCACTACTACAATCCTTTGGTGATATCTTTTAGCAAGGTCTGTCAGGTTGTTTGTAAGCATGGCTAAAGTACCGTGCCACTGAGGATAATAAGATTCACCTATCAGGTCAAAAGGAACGTGACGAGCTATCATTTTATCCAGGAATGATCTTGATTCAATATTTTGCCCGCCATCGGCGATATGCAACATGATCTGAATGGAAAGATCTACCTCTTTTACAGCGGCTATTCCTGCTTTCAGCAAAGCTGCCAGTGAATCGGGATGGCTGATATTTCCTACCGGCCATAAGATACCGTGATTGATCTCATTGCCTATTTGTACCATATCCGGTGGAGTATCCTGGTTTTTCAGGGCGGTCATTACTTCTTTAGTATAATTGTACACCTCTTGTTTCAACCGGTCAAAATCATCCTGCTTCCAGGCTGCAGGTATGAATTGTTTCCCAGGATCAGCCCAGGTATCGCTATAATGAAAATCAAGCAAAAAGCCCATGCCCGCCGCTTTTATCCTTTTAGCCATTTGCATGGTATGAGCCAGGTCACAAAAACCTTTACCCGGTGAATAACCACTATCTTCAGCAGGATTGACGAAAATCCTTAACCGGATATAATTAAAACCATGATCTTTTAAAATTTTAATGGCGTCTTCCTGTTTGCCATCCACGTAAAATTTCTCACCATGCGCTTCTAACTGTGGCAAAAAAGATAGGTCAGCACCTACTATTTTATTGCGATGAACACTTGAAGCAACAGGGCTGGTCAGACGAATAACTTGTCCCGGCTTCATTGAGAAAACAAATATTTTTTTATTTTGCTCATTGCCAGCCGCTTTTATGCCGGTTATCTCTACAGACTTGCCATTGAACGGGTTATTCAGACTGATAGTTCCGCCTTTTATAGAATAAATCTCTATCTCGGAAATCACTCCGTTTTCTTTTTTTGCTGAAATTAGAAAGGCACCCGGAACACGCAATTTCTTAAAAGAAACATGTTCCCAACTATCAGGTACGGCTGGAAAAATATAATTCACTCCATCATGTTGCTGAAGCAGCATGAGCTGCACTCCTTTTGCAAAGGCGAAATTCCCTTCGAGTGTAAACGGATTATAAGTGGCGCCTGAATATCCTTTACCGCTTTGATCACCGTTCAGATGAAAGCTGTTGGGCGAACAAAAAGCGGTAGCGAATATTTTCAATGCAGAATCTGCTCCTTCACCATCCTGATTCATCGCTTTCAGGCAGGCCAGCCATGCATACGAATAACCCATCCAGCCGGAAGGCCCATATTTCTTTAGTTCATTCAGACTGGCTTGCATTATTTTTTGATCCTTTTCTCCATGATACCAGTCAATTAATTGCAACGGATAAATGCTCATGAGATGCGAAAAATGGCGATGAGAAAAGCTATAAGGAATCCCCGGCGCTACGAGCAAAGCGCTGTCAGCAGGATTGAGCGCCAGTTCAGGCCAACCGGATAAGAATTTCTTCCAATGATCAGCTTCTTTGGGAAGATGTAAAGTGTCAGCTATCTGAACGGCCGTTTTCAACATCCAACGAATAAGCGACACATCATAATTGGAAGTTTGGAGAAACCAGGCTTTTAGTTCGTTATCAAAAAATTCGGGACTGGAAGAAATAGGAAGCTGCCAATAGCCTTCTTTATTTTTAATAGCGATACTTTCAATATGTTCTGCCACTGCTTTTACCCAGGGATAAGCGCGCTCTTTTAAAAAATTAGTATTTCCAGAATAAATCCATTGCCAGTAAAAATACTGTGATAACCAACAGGAAACAGTGGGTGAAAGGGAATATTGCCCCCACCCGCCCATCGGTTCCCCCGTAAGCGTACAAACACCTGGTACATCTAATCCGTTATCTTTAAAGAATTGCCGGGTATATTTTAAAAATACCGGTTTATCCTTCCAAAGCCAGTCTGTAAAAGCCGATGATTCTGATAGATGATTCGCAGTATATCCCGGCCAGTAGCTTAGTTGTGTATTCAGGTCGTTATGATAATCTCCTTTCCATGGCGGTAATTTCCCATTGTCCGCCGTCCACACTGCCTGTAAGGTTATAGGAGGCGCTCCGCTTCGTGAAGCAGAAGCGAACAAATACATATCCATATCATACTGATGTTGAATAACAGCATCCGGCAAGGTTACAGAAGATTGTTTCCAATAATCCGCCCACCATTTCTTATGAATACCCCATGCCTTATCAAAGGATGTTTTTAAAGCGTCTTTTGCAATAGTCAGGGCTTTTTCATTCGTTGAATAAGGTGAACCCTCGGAAGTAATACTCCAAGTACCCTCCAAAGTATTGGCATTAGGCCGCTTCCAACTAACAGCCATATCATAACTGAAATGCCCCCACCCCTGCTGATGATAAAAAATCGAATTATCATTCCGTTCAATTATCCCATTCGGATAACCCAGGCGCGCCAGATCCTGTCCCCCCACAGTGGCATTACCGGATGCATCATATTTCATCGCATGATAATGAGGCGGTATCAAAGTCGGAGAAAAAGGATCCGAGCTCTGCGGCAGATTTTCAAATCTGAAATATCCAGCCTTTTTACCGGCTGAAATAAAAAAGGTGGCTGATGTTCCGTTATCCCACACAATGCGGCAGGTAGCGGTATAAATATTCAAGTCCACTGATTTTACTTTTCCAAATTCTGTCAATGGAAATTCCAAAGCGCCTGCAGGGATTTTTGTGGGCGCTGCATCCTGGTCATAAGGATCATCCACCAGCTTATGTACCGGATCATAATTTTTACTGATGACATGCTCATAAATCCAATGATAGGAAAAATCGGGGCTGCCGAAATTTTTTACCGGACGCAAATCCCATAGATCAGCCCGGTCAAGCGCTACCCGGAGATGGTTGCCTTTTTCATAAACCAAAGCACCCAGCATACCATCGCCTAAAGGAACGGCTTTATACCATTCGGAAGGCAATGAGCTGAAATGAAGCCCCATCCCCTGGTTTGAAAGAGCTTGAGCATGCAAAAAGCACGGAAAAGAATAAAGAAAAAGAATCAGAAGAATGAAAGAATCCCGTAGAAAAGAGAGATTTGTTTTATGCATGATGTGTTTCATTTCAAACACAAATATAATGACTGATATCAGTATCCTATAATATTGCCGGAATATTACCGGCTTTCCTTCACTGTATATAATTCACTTTATAAGTATGACTCCTCTAAAGAAGCCATAAAGAAAGAATTATATTGGGCACAATGACAGTACCATTTTTATCACTTGTCTGCTCAATCTGGCCGGAATAAGAAAAGATTTAAAGCATCAATAAGATACAGCCATCTTACTATATGAGCAAGTTAGAGAAACCGTTTCGTCTAAAGAATTCGATCCTGTTTTTCCTAACCGGGTTTTGCCTTATATGGATGTTGCTTCCTGTGATTATCCTTTATATACTGATAAGCAGACACATCAAATGAATTATAAAACCTTATAAAGTCTTAACCGAGTTACTGGTAATAAAAAAGATTATCTTATTTTTGTCTATCTCCTTCATGGCAGGTATGGCTTTCATCAATATGTATAATTCAATAGTAGATGCGGTCAATTGGATCAGCAATGTTCCCAATTCAATTCTTGCTTTCATGCAATGCTTTTATAATGTAAACAGAGGAAATTTCTTCTTGGCAGTATTTGGAAATGTGGTTATGTTCGCCTATTTTTATCCAGGAAATGATTTGCTAATGAATTTGCCTGTTCAGGGAAACACAGACAGATTTATCGCTATTCTAAAGTAATGGCGTTTTATGAACTGGATAAGTACCATCATTGTCGTGAGCGGATTATTATTTTCATTCCTTGGACTAAACAAAATGTATAAAAAGCATTCCACAAAAATCAAAACAACGGACAACGATGGCCAAGGAGCCTGCATATAACTTTTGCTCTACCGGCAGTGTAACAGCTAAAGATAATCTTTGCATACCAATTTTAACAGTCAATAATCAATATCTAACAATTAATAATCAATAACGCGCAACTATGAATCATTTATTTTCAATAGGGCTTTTCATTCATATTATCGGAATCACTTGCATAGCCGGCGGATCTATCGGCGGCCTGGTGCTGGAAAGTCATATCTGGAAGCATATTCATGAATCTCCGGAAAAAGTGCATGTGCTTGGCCCGTTAATGTCTAAATATCCTGTAATCATTCAGGCGGGGACGTTGCTCATGCTATTCAGCGGCCTGCTTATGCTCGGGGCACTGGGGTGGACAGTTGCAGGACAGTGGTGGTTCATCATTAAGATGTTGTTTGTAGTAGCATTAGTGTTGAACGGCATGTTGGTGGCAAAACCTAATGGACTTAAATTACGAAAACTGGTTCCACGCCTGGTGAAAGGAGAAAACGTAAAAAATGATATTAATAAGATAAAAAGAAATATGACGGTGTTTCATATCAGTGAGTTGGGTATGCTGCTGATCGTTTATCTGCTGGCCATATTCAGGTTTTAAAATAGTTCGGATAACTCTGAAACACCCTTTGTATATTTATTCCCGCAGATAATACCGGTAGAATTAAAAGACTTGGTATGTCATCTGGGGGATTCTACATTTAAAAAATAA
>SCQV01000532.1 GCA_004299085.1 Chitinophagaceae bacterium
ATTAATTTTACATCGCTTTAGTGAAAAGCGAGATATTTATTTCCCGATGCAAAATTTACTAAAAACATAGTCAAGCACCTCTTTATTGGAGACTTCTCCTGTTATTTCACCGATATAATGCAGGCAATGCCGGATATCTAATGCCAGCAGGTCGCCCGGAATTCCACGATCCATACCATCGCGAATATCGCGAAGAGATTGCAGGATTTTTCGTAATACTTCCACATGACGGGTATTAGTAATGAGCGTATCCTCTGTGGAAATATCTCCTGAAATTACCCGGTCATAAATCCGTTGCTTCAATTCCTGAAGGTGGGTTTGTTCTTTTGCGGAAATAAATGCGGCATCCCGGATCATGGAAAGATTTTCATTGATTTGTCCCGCAGGCAGCAAGTCCATTTTATTTCCTACAGGTATAAACTGAATGTTTTGCCGTGTCAGCCTATCCGTCTCCGCCAAGACCTCTTCCCCGTTTTCCCTGACGTCAAAAAGATAAATGACCATATCTGCATTTTTCATTTTCTGCAGGCTTCTTTCAATTCCCTTTTCTTCAATGGTGCCTTCTGCATGTTCCCGGATGCCGGCAGTATCCACTAAGCGAAATAAAACGCCATTGATTTGCAGGATTTCCTCAATAGTATCGCGGGTAGTACCGGCAATATCGCTTACAATGGCTCTTTCTTCATTCAAGAGAGCATTCAGCAAAGTACTTTTCCCTGCATTGGGCTTCCCGATAATGGCCACATCTACCCCGTCCTTTACGGCGTTTCCCAACTGAAAAGAATCCGCCAGGTTTCCTACTTCTATAGTTGCAGCATCCACAATAGCATAAAGCTGTGCTCTGTCGGCGAAAGCCACATCCTCCTGGCTAAAGTCCAGTTCCAGCTCTATCAGCGCTGAAAATTTAATCAGTTGTTCTCTTAGCTCTTTTAATTTTTGGGATACCCCCCCCCTCAAATGTGACATAGCTGTTTTTCTCGCAGCTTCAGATTGCGATGCTATCAGGTCCGCCACTGCTTCTGCCTGAGTTAAATCTAATTTCCCATTTATAAAAGCACGCCGCGTAAATTCTCCCGGTTTTGCCAGCCTAGCCCCTTCTTCTATAGCTGCTGCCACAATTTGTGCTGTAACCAAAGGTGATCCATGACAGGAAATTTCCACGATATCCTCGCCTGTATAAGAATGGGGGCTTTTAAATAATCCTAATACTACTTCATCCAGCACTTTGCCTTTTGAATGAATGGTGCCATAATGCAAAGTATGGGAAGGCTTATCTGAAAGATTCTTAACAGAAAACAACCTTTGTGCAATGGCAAAAACTTCTCTCCCGCTTAATCTGACTACACTGATAGCAGCTATACCCGGCGCAGTCGCAGGAGCTACAATAGTATCCTCTTCCTGTAAGGAAACTTCCATCATCAAAAATTTATTGAATTAGGTATTTTGCTCGCATAGCCTATGGAAATCATGGCTTTGCTATAGCGACCTTAGAAAAATGACGTTAAGAAATTTGCAAAATGGAGCGTTAAACGGAAAATATGGTTGGATTTGAGTAGATGCTAAGTAAAGGAAAAGTTCATCTTGACCAAATGTTAACCGGAGCATTATTTTCCGTAGCGGAATGGAGCAAATTTTAGTCTTTTTTCGCCAGTCTTGAATTTTCTTTGGTTCTTTCTTTGCTTCAAGGCAAAGAAAGAATACTCTAAAATCAGGGTTACGCACTCTATATACATACATTATAAAAATTAAACAGCTAAAAATAAAAATTCCCCGCCACTTTCATAACGGGGAATAATGGTTTTCTTATATATATCTATTGCAATACAAATCGAACCGGCAAACTATATTGTACATTCACGGCACGACCGTTTTGCTTACCCGGTATCCATCTCGGCATTCCTTTCACCACGCGTATAGCCTCCTGTTCCAGCCCACCACCTAAAGTTTTACTTACGGTAGTTACATCGCGGATAGCCCCATCGGGACCCACCACAAACTGTACGACAACGGTTCCCTGAATTCCGTTTTCACGTGCCACCGCGGGGTAACGAATGTGATCATGCAGATATTTCAACAAGGCATCTTCTCCACCTGGAAACGAAGGCATCTGTTCAACAAATTTAAACACTTTCGTTTCAGAGGGCGCAGCAGCAACCACACCGGTTCCTTTATCAGCTACTAATCCGGGATCAATACCATTCACATCTCCCGCTTTAGTAACCGTACTGATAGCCTGATTCTTAATCTGGCTCAAATCCGGTGGCTGTTCATTAGGCTTCACCTGATTATCCTTCACCACCTGAGGCGGGGTATATTGTACCTGTGGTTTTACTTTGGGCGGTTCAGGCGCAGGTGGCGGCGGTGGTGGCGGCGGCATATCATTTTGTTTAATATCCACATTTTGAATGTGCACATCTGCCACAATTGGTTTCGGATGAAGCGCTTCCTGTCTTGCCAGGTAGTTGCTGAGGAGGAATGCCCCTATGGCTAACAGCACGATGATCAAAGTAACGACCATCGCTTTACCTAATCGCTTTTGGTATTCCCGTCTTAAAACATAGGCTCCATACTCCTTGTTTCTGCCCTCAAACAGGATATCCAAAAAGTCTGATTTCAATAATTGATTAACGTCCATAACAATTTCTTCTTTTTAATTTAGATGCAGTTCTATCAAAAATTCCATACACTTTTTAACTGTTGCCATTTTAATCGCCTGTGTTATCTAAAGGAGGCAACCCTGCTGCAGCCCGTTTATCATTCACCATTTTCACATCATTGTCAGATGCCGGAACCAGCGCATACTTTTTCACCTCATAGATGTTCATGTCATCCAGGATGCTTACCGTATTTTCGTATGTAGAACCTTTGGTAGGTTTTATAATCACGACCATACTGTCCTGTCCGCCTGAATTTTGAATGACACTCCTCCATTTCTTGGCAATCACATCTCCAATTCCGTCTTTTAATGCATAGGTAGTTTTAATTACACTATTCGCCGGATCTTTGGCAGCATCTGTTCCGATTCCAAAATAATAATATAGATTATTATCTTTTGCCATAACGATGGTCAGCGCCTGGCTCTCTTTTACTTTGTTCTGTTGGTCCTGGTTTTTAACATCATGAGGCAGATACAATTTCATGGTCTTCTGGCGCTGTATGGTAGTAGTGATCATAAAAAAGAATATAAGCAGAAACGCCACATCACACATGGGTGTCATATCCACATGAGTAGATTTCTTTTTACTTTTAGTGCCACCATGCCGGCCTTTTGCACTTCCCTCCGTTAAATTCATTTCAGCCATTGGTATATATTTTTTTTCGTTATGAAATTAAGCGTATTCACTACTATAATATTTTATCCCTGTGCATTTGATAATCCACCTTCCTTCTTGAATTTCTCGTAAGCAGGGGTCCCTTCCGGTATAGATTTCAGATTCGTGATCAAATCCAACTTATTATGATTGTCTTTCTTCATAACTTCCAACACCTTATGAATCACTGAAAACTTCGTAGCATCATCTGCTTTGATCACGAACTGCAGCTTCGGGTTGTTGTTGTTGATATTGACGGTATAATTAACCCATTGGCTTAATTCCTGTGTGGCAGAATCTACGGGGATTCCCGGCTGGTGATAAGAGCTCTGCTGATCAGGAGTCAAATCCAGGAATTGCTTTAATTTATTAATAGGCATCCCGACACTGGAAGCCAGCGCGTAATTTCGCATCTCCTCTGCGGAAAGCCCCAGCTTATATTGATCACTGATGTTTTGGATCAGTTGCAGCCGTTGGTTTTGATCATCCAATCCGAAAAATACGCGGCCATCTTTGGATACAGTAATCAGTGCGACATGGGATTCAGGAAGAAGGGTGGTAGAAATAGAGGCCGGTGTTACCACTTTTATCGGGTCTTGCGGCTTAAACTTGGCTGTAAGCATAAAAAAGAGCAGCAACAGGAAAGCCACATCACACATAGGCGTCATATCCACCAAGGTACTTTTACGTGCTATTTTTACTTTTGGCATTTTTCAACTTTTAATTCAGTTCAATAATAATTAAGATGCACATTCTCCAATTTTCCACAAATTATTTGTGTAATTATTTGTAGTGTACAGCAAAACTCTGAGTCAGGGTGTAGCCTGTTTCATCTATGCCATAAGTGATGCCGTCAATCTGCGTAGTGAAATAGTTATAAAATATGATGGCCAGGAAAGCGGTAGCGATACCTAATGCTGTATTTACCAAGGCTTCTGCAATACCCAATGCCAACGCAGTAGAATCAGTACCTCCTGTAGCTGAAAGGGCGGTAAATGCCCGGATCATTCCTAATACAGTTCCTAACAATCCCATCAGGGTGGCGCAGGAAGCAATAGTTGATAAGAATACCAGATTCTTTTCTAAGATAGGCAGTTCCAGGGTGGTGGCTTGTTCTATTTCGGATTGTATATTAATAATCTTTTGTTCGGTAGTAAGTTCAGCATTATTAGCCATTTCTTTATACACTTTCAAGCCGGCTCTCATTACATTGCCTACGGATCCCATTTGTTTGTCACATTCTGCAATGGCAGAATCTACGTTCTTATTTGCCAGGTTATATTGAACCCTGCGAAGGAATTCAGTAGGTTTTATCTTGCCTTTAGCCTTGGAAATGGTGAAAAGTCTTTCAACAAAAAAGGTGATTACCAGTAACAATAGACATAACAATATCGGTACAATAAACCCCCCGGTGTACATGGTACCAAAATAATTCAACGATTTAGGCTCTGGTGTGCTTAGGCTACCAGGGGCGAAGTTAGCAGGATTCCCTAATACGATTTTCCAAAATAAGAAGCCTATTATCAGGCAAATGGGTACGGCAAGTGTTGCCAATAAATTACTCCCCTTTTTCGGTTTCGCCGTTTGAACAGTAGCGTGTGTTGCAGTCTTTGCCGTTGACACAGGAGATGCTCCGGTTGATTTAATGTCAGCCATGGTTGTTTAAGTTTTGTTTAATTAATTAAGAATGAATGTTTGTTTTATTTAAAGATAAAAAATCGCAAAATCACTACGTAAATAAATCACAAAATCATCGTTTTTTTTAGCTAAATACCTGTAAAGAAGGGGCACAAATTAAGAAAATTTTTATTCGCACCAATTTTTTTTAAAAATTTTTTTTCAAATGGATTCAAATGTTGATAAAAAATCATTTTAACTAAAAACATTCCTTATTTGTTTGTCCCGGCTAAATTACTAAGGATATAGGAGTCACCAATACCATAATGGGTTACGCCTGGCAGATAAAATATATTTTTTCATATTTAGCCAGAATGCCATGATCATATAAATGATGACCGGAGAACCCATTGTGAGAAAGGAAATATAAATAAACCACATCCGGATGCGCGAGGTGGCAATTCCTATCTTTTCCCCAATAGCAGTGCATACTCCAAAGGCCTGCCATTCCATAAAATCCCTAAAACTTTTCATGCTTCAAGAATAGAAAGCCGAAGTTACAAACTTTTGAAAACTAATAAAAAAAATTTAGGCTTGTGGAAACTGCTTAATCTTTTTATTTCCCGTGAGTGCGAGTTGTATTACTTCATTCATCTTGTCCACATAATGGAAGCGAAGCCCCCTGATATATTGCGGATTGATTTCCTGAATATCTTTTTCATTCTGGCGGCAAAGAATAACTTCCTTCAATCCGGCTCTTTTTGCAGCCAGTATTTTTTCTTTAATGCCTCCGACAGGTAATACTTCTCCCCGCAAGGTAATTTCACCTGTCATGGCGAGAAAGGGTTTTACTTTTTTTCCGGTAAATGCGGAGGTAAGTGAAGTCAGCATGGTAATACCGGCGCTGGGGCCATCTTTGGGTACGGCGCCCTCCGGTACGTGAATATGCGTATTTTTATGAGAAAAAACTTTTGGATCCAACTGGAAATCTTGGGCATGGGCTTGTAAATAACTGAGCGCAGTAGTGGCCGATTCTTTCATTACATTTCCCAAATTACCGGTCAGCTTTAATTCTCCCTTGCCTTCACTGAGGCTGGTTTCTATAAATAAAATATCGCCGCCTACATAAGTCCATGCCAGCCCGACCGCCACACCGGATTGATCAGATCCCTTGTAAATATCATTATTGAATCTGGACTTACCCAGTATTTTTTCCAGCAAATCAGCGGTGACTTCCTCCGGTATCTTGTGCTTCATGGCAGATTCTTTTGCCAGATACCGCATAATAGATGCTAACTGGCGATCTAATTCGCGCACACCACTTTCACGCGTATAATTCTGGATCAACTCTTCCAGAATTCTTTTAGTAAACTTTACCTTTAATGAATTCAATCCATGAGCCTCTTTCTGTTTGGGAAGCAAATGACGGTGGGCTATTTCTACCTTTTCTTCCACGGAGTAACCACTCAGATCAATGATTTCCAAACGATCGCGCAATGCAGGGTGAATGTTATTGAGGCTATTGGCGGTAGCGATAAACAACACTTTGGAAAGATCATATTCCAACTCTAAATAATTATCATAAAAAGTATTATTCTGCTCCGGATCAAGCACTTCAAGCAAAGCCGAGCTTGGATCTGTCCGAAAATCGCTTCCTACTTTATCAATCTCATCCAATATCATCACCGGATTGGAGGATTTTATTTTCCGGATGCTCTGTAAAATACGTCCAGGCATGGCGCCAATATAGGTCTTACGATGTCCCCGTATTTCACTTTCATCATGCAGGCCTCCCAGGCTGAGCCGTACATATTTCCGGTTGATAGCGCGGGCAATAGAACGTCCAAGCGAGGTCTTACCAATACCCGGAGGGCCTACAAAGCAAAGTATCGGAGACTTCATATCTCCTTTTAACTTTAATACGGCCAGATATTCAAGAATACGTTCTTTAATTTTTTCCATCCCGTAATGATCATGGTCCAGGATCTTTTTCGCACGAACCAAATCATAATGATCTTTGGTATAATCTTCCCACGGCAAATCCAGCATTAAATCCAGATGATTATATATCACCGAATAATCCGGCGTGGAAGGATGCATCCTCTCTAATTTCTCAATATTTTTGTTAAAAGAATCTTTTGCAGCCTGGGGCCATTTTTTTGCCTCGGCTCTTTTCTTCATCTCCCGGACTTCGGGTTCATTCACATCGCCGCCCAGTTCTTCTTTTATGGATTTAAGTTGTTGTTGTAAAAAATATTCCCGTTGCTGACGATCCAAATCTGTTCTGGTCTTGGTGGTAATTTTATTCTTTAATTCCGCCAACTGTAATTCCGTCTGCAATAACTTCAGCAGGAATTCGGCCCGCAATTTCACATCATCCATTTCCAAAAGGCGTTGCTTGTCTTTCAAATCCGAATTAAGATTAGAAGCCACAAAATGAATGAGAAAGGAAGGGTTTTCTATATTACTGAGGATAACCGCCGCCTCGCTGGGAATATTAGGTGACAACTGGATGATTTGTGTAGCCAGCTCCTTAATGGAAGTAATATAGGCAGTAAATTCCTTGTCTTTTGCCGGTTTGGTATCCGTCAAAATACCAACTTTGGCTTTAAAATAGGGTGTATCTGTCGTTATTTCTAATATCTTGAACCTTCCGATTCCCTGGATAATAATAGTTGTGCCGCCATCCGGCATACGGATAAGCTTGATAATCCTGGCAGCCGTTCCTGTATCCGCAAGGTCTGACGATTTAGGATTTTCAATACTGCTGTCTTTTTGCGCAACCACGCCAATCATTTTGCCGGCATCGTTGGCATCCTGAACTGCTTTGATGGATTTATCCCGTCCTACCGTAATGGGTAATATAACACCCGGATACAAAACGGTATTCCGAAGCGGTAAAATAGGAATGAGATCGGGGATATCTTCTTCTTTGAGGTTTTCCGGGGCTTCTTCGTTTAAAGGCAGGATGGGCATAAATTCCATTTCTTCTTCATTGTCCTGCATGATAAAAAGTTCATTCTTCATAAAATTCTCGGTCAAAATGTCACAATTGAAGTATAAGTTTACAAATTCCTGGATATTTTCTTTAGTGGTCAAGGATGGTGCCAATAAAAAAGCCCTTCCGTGACGGAGGGGCTTAAAAAATCAGCTTCTTTGGTGGTCAGAACCTAAATCCAACTCCCAACTGGATGGATTGGGAGTTCCATTTCTGGCTCTCGGGGAGATTTTGAATATTACTAATCCCTATGACATATCGTCCGCTGACGCTCAATCCTAATGGCAGGTTAAGCCATAAACCGGCAGCAGCGGAGAAATCGCCATCCTTGAAAGCATCTTTCCCATTCTGTACCAGCGATTCGTGGCTGTTCATCAAAATCCCGTATTGAGGTCCCAATTGTAATATCAACGAGCGGCTGAGGTTAATATTAGCCATAATAGGAATGGTCAGGTAATTCAGCTTGATATCATGATTGTTATACTCCGTGCCAAATTGCGTGTAAATATCACTGAATTTGCTTCCTGTCTGAGAAGATGACTGTGTAAAGAGCACTTCCGGCTGAATGCCGAAGCCCTTGGTCAGTTGCAGTTGCAGGAACGGCCCTATATAATAATTAAATTGGAAGGCCTGGTTATATCCCTCGCCATCAATTTTGGTCATATTGGCGCCGGCTTTGACACCAATATGAATTCCTGGTTGTGCCATTATTGCAGGCGTAAGCATAAGCATGGCGGCACAAACAAAAAGCAGCTTTTTCATAGAATAGTCTTAAATAAATGATTGAATTGGTTTCACTGTTTGTTTATTCGATTTGTTCAAAACAGTGCAAAATAAATACCGGAAATAGTTTTTTTAGTATTTTTTTATCTTTTTGGATAAATTATTATCATTTACTAACGTCATTAACTATATAAAAAGTATAAACACCGGAGTAAATAAGTCTTTGCAGAAAAGTATTTAATTTTACAAACGCTAAACAATGCCACCATGAAAAAACTATTCCATTGTCTGTGCTTGTTTTCCCTACTGCCCGTTTTGATAACAGGCTGCATTATCGGAGGCCCGACCGTAACAGGTAACCGGCAAGTGACTTCTGTGAGCAGGACGTTAAACCATTATGACAGAATAGTGGTAGCCGGTTCCATGCACGTTTTTGTACAGCAAGGTACCGCACAGGATGCGAGGATAGAAGCCGAATCCAATCTGATCCCTTATGTAGAGACTTCTATAGACGATGATAAATTGGAAGTAAGATTTAAAAAAAATGTTCGTATTATAAGCCACGATCCCGTTAATGTATATCTAACAGCACCGGATATACATAGTTTAAGTGTATTGGGTTCTGGAAATATTAAAACACAAGACAGCCTGACGAATGATGATAAGATAAAATTGAATGTGGCCGGTTCCGGGGATATTCAACTTCAGATGAATGCACCGGAATTAGATGCCGGCATCGAAGGATCAGGTAACATATCAGTAAGCGGTGAGACGAAAGACATCCACTTAAATATTGTAGGCAGCGGTGATTTCAAAGGCGCCGGGCTGAAAAGCGAACAGGCGGTTATTAAAATAACTGGAAGCGGAAACGCACATGTTTTTTCCAGCATTAAATTAAAAACTAAGATATTAGGTTCCGGAAATATTTATTATCAGGGAAATCCATCTGTAGAAACTACCTCAACAGGCTCAGGCAAAGTGATGAAAGAAGAATAAGATTACCGTTAGCGTTATCATAATTTAATTGAATTATGTATTTAGCTCTCGTGGCTTAATGAATACAGGGCTTTGCCTAAACGACCTTAGAAAAATGACGTTAAAAAATTTGCGATAATGAAGCGTTTACGGAAAATATGAT
>SCQV01000533.1 GCA_004299085.1 Chitinophagaceae bacterium
CAGAAGGCCGGGAATGTGCACGTAAAGTAGATGAATTTCTGATGGGACATTCGGTGCTCGAAACAAAAGATGCTTCGCTGTTTCAGATGGGATAAGAGGCAGCGGTTTCCCAAATCACAGGCCACCGGTATCAGCTTTCAAAATAGAACCTTTAGAAGTAAGGTAAAAGCCCTATATTTATAATCATCAATCGGAAAGTAACTACAGATATTAAATGATAGAATTAGGCTCATAAGTATCTCTTATTTTAAGGAATCTTAGGACATTTTAGGAATAGATTGATTCCAATTTAAAATCCTATCCGGCTGCTGCCATACAAGCCCTGCTCCGCCCGTTTCAAAGTGCTTCCGTCGTAGGCATATACTGCCAGGATATTCCCTTGTGCATCTCTTATGTAATATTGCTTACCGGTAATGCTTCCGTATTGCCCTACCTTTATTACCCGGTTGTTATTGGCATCATAGCTGTATTGTTCCGTTACTCCTGCAGAGGTTCCTTCTTTTATCTTGCCATATACCGTCCATTGCACATCACTCAGGCCTACGGAATTATCTTTTATCAGGTTGCCTATACTATCATACTCATAATTGTTCGCGTTCTGGTCATCTATGTCAAACAGATGAATGATCCAATTTATTACAAATATTCAATTTGATTTACGTTTTATAATCATTGTTGCAATAGCCAAGAAATCTATAACATTTGATTTTTAGATATGCTAAAATATTTTATTACATATAAGTCTCCTAATTCTGCTATCAATCTTTGCCAAATCACTTTTCCATCTTCATCAAAACTATTTTCCTCAGAATGACTTTTAAATCCTGAATTTAAAGGATTATCTTTATTTAATGTAGGGTCAAATCTTTTTTGCCAATCCAGAACTAACTGTTGCAAGGGTTTACTGATTGAGAGTTGTTTTGGATCTATATTTTCTACTCTCTCTTTCCCTATTATCCATAGCGGGAAACATCCATAGTCAGGCATTATTTTGATAATTTCTTTATCCATATTAGGGAATTTTAGTAGTTGGATTTACTCCAACTATAAATCCATTTGTTAGCTCGTAATATCATTGAACCTAATAAATACCAACACTATCTGATGGATATCCAAACCCTTTATTATAGAAGGTTCATAGAGGTTGCAGGACATATTTGCGGTGAAGCTGCACGCTGTCCAACATCTTTATTTTCAATAAGATTTTATCCACCCCTCTATTATTTTTTCATAGAATGTTTGTGTATTCTACTTAAAATAAGTAAACTATCATCAAAAACAAAGGCTATATTGTTCTTATCAATTATATAAATAGTTAAATGCCCATTCCTGAAATTACTTTGACAGTTTGGGGGCCGGATGAGGAAGATGATTTTAGTTTTGGAGAACGGTTTGCTGCATTGAAAGGCGAACTGAGACAACAGAACTCAGCTTGTTGTATTGGAAAATTGGGAAAAGAATTAATGCTGATGTGCTCAATAACAAAAGGGCCGGATACGGAAAACAAATTGCCGTATCGCTAACACAACAATTGACAGAGCAATACGGCAATGGCTTTACTGAAAAAAACATTCGCGGAATGATACAATTTGCCGACGTACTCCCCGATGAGCGCATCTAAACAACTTTGTCCCCCATTCGAAACTTCAATCGTCTTAAAGGAAAAGCAATACAGCAAATAATCTAAGCGCATAAAAATTTAATAAGGATATGGATTTCAATCTTGGCCTACTTGAACCTGGGGAACGATATAGATTACTAAATAACCTAGTGATTCCCCGGCCCATTGCGTGGATAACCTCTTTGAATAAAGCGGGGATCGTGAATGCCGCGCCGTTCAGTTGGTTTAATCTTATGGGTGTTGATCCGCCAATTATCACAATAGGCCCCCAATATCGTTATAATTTTAAAAAAGGAATCAAAGATACTCCCCAAAATATCTGGACTGGCAGAACTTTTGTTATTAACATAGTTAACGAGAAATTAGCTGAAAAAATGTATCGTACTTCCGGTTTCTATCCGGCGGACGTAAGTGAAGCTGAAGAGCTAAATCTGCCCCTGGCGCCTTCGGAGATAATTGGGGTGCCTCGCATTGCAGAAGCGCCTGCTTCCATCGAATGCCGTGAATACGATACGATATTTATCGGGAACACCTGTATTATCATTGGGGAGGCCCTGCATCTCTGGATTAATGATCAATTGATAGACCCTGAACGTTTGCATATTAACTTTGAAGCAATAAGAATAATTGGAAAAGGAGGGGGATCAAAGTATGTTCGTACTGATGACGTTTTTGATCTTAAGCAGGAGGATTAATGATGAACATCTGTACCTGTCATTTTTCTTAGGGCGGAGTAAAAACGTTAATATACGGTTAAATGGAAAATTTCCTGTTAAACGCAACTAAATTCGCAAAAGAAATTGTTTCCGTTGTGGGCTTTCAATCGTTTAAACGATGATATAGCAAAGTCTTTAAAGTGATTAAATAACTGAATAATGAAAGAGTTTATATTGATTTTCAAGAACACTCATACGGTAGGGTTTAAGCCCTCACCCGAACAAATGGAGGAAAGAATGAATTGGCTGGCAGGTATCGCAGCTCAAAACAAATTAGCCGATAAAGGAAACACGCTGTCGCCGGTGAATGCTAAAATTGTGAAAGCCGTGAATGCAGCCACTGATGGGCCTTACACTGAAATCAAGGAATATATAAGTGGCTACATGATTGTTAAAACGGGAACTATTGACGAAGCTGTTGAGTTTGCGAAAGCCAATCCAATATTAAAAAATGGTGGCTGTATAGAAATAAGAGAAGTGATAACACTGAATTGAAAATTGTTTAGCCTCGATGACAATGAAGACCTCATTAAGCAATGATACTTTGTCTCACCTGTTCAGGTTAGAATATGCCAAGATGACGGCAGTTCTATGTCATTATTTTGGCTTGAAATATATGGAGATCGCTGAAGACATCGCCAGTGAAACATTTTTAAAAGCATCTGAAAATTGGGCAGTCAATGGTATTCCCGAAAATCCAACCGCATGGCTTTATAAAGTCGCTAAAAATAAAACGAAAGACTATTTCAAGCACCTCGCAATTTTTGAAAACAAAATTAAAGAGGCAATAAGGCCTGAAGAAATTGAGGAGGAAAAAAGCTTTGACTTTACACAAAAAATTATTGCCGACAGCCAACTGGCGATGATCTTTTCGGTTTGCAACCCCAGCAATGCCATAGAGGTTCAAATATGCCTGGCTCTTCAGATCTTATGTGGTTTTAGCGTAGAAGAAATTAGTAATGCATTTCTTACAAAAAAAGAAACAATTAAAAAGCGCTTATTCAGAGGAAAAGCAAATATGCGTAATGATAATTTTCAAATAAAAACACTCTATGAATCGGAAATCCATTCAAGGCTGGAAGCTGTTTTGAAAACTTTATACCTGTTGTTTAACGAAGGTTATTTTTCCCAATCAAACGATTATTTAATCCGAAAGGACCTTTGTTCAGAAGCAACAAGACTTGCATTTATTCTTACTGAAAATCCATTAACAAATATTACGCAGACAAATGCGCTGCTTGCCTTGTTTTGCTACCAAAGTTCAAGGATTAACGCGAGAATAGATGATGAAGGAGAAGCCATTCTTTTTGAGCAACAGGACAAAAGTGTATGGGACAGGCAATTGATTGAAAAGGGGAATTATTATTTGGTAAATGCCTGTACCGGTAATGAAGTTTCAAAATACCACCTGGAAGCAGGCATTGCATATTGGCATACAACCCCGACAGACAAAAATAAGTGGAATCACATTTTGCAGTTATATAACAAACTGGTACTCATCGAATATTCCCCTGTAACAGCATTGAACCGGACATTTGCTTTGGCAAAAGTTTATGGAAATAAGCAAGGCATTGAAGAAGCGGAAAAGTTAGGCTTGGCTGATAATAATTATTATTATTCTTTACTGGGATATTTATATAAGGATATAGATATTCAGAAGGCAATCAGTCACTATAAAACAGCGCTCATTCAGACAAAATCCAAAGCTGAGAAATCTGTTCTGACAAGACAAATCAGGCGGCTAACCGGAATTGAAGAATCCTGTCCCATTTTTCAATTTGATGATTATGATGAAGTCAGGGAATTACATCACGGTATATTATGTGAGTCGAAAAGTAGGTAGAAACATGTTTAAAAAAGGAAAAGCCACTGAAAATTTTGCGGAAATAAAAAATAAATTTTATTATATCATTTGATGAAAGACATCAGAAATTTACTTACGACTTATGCCTACAACATTTTAGGCTCTTACGAAAATGCAAAAGAGTGCTTAGAACATCTTTACTACCTCAATTTATTAGCACGAGACGCACTAAATTTCAGTGCGATCCCGCCAAAGTATAAAGGCGTGGGAATATTTTCTGTAAGAACAATAGAATAACTTCAGTAGCCCGAAAAAACCATAAACTAACTAAAAAAATGAAAGACTTTATTATTATTTTCAGAGAACCGGATGGAAGAACAATAGATCATTCCAAAAGAGAAACAGAAAAGCATCAGGAAGACTGGAAAATCTGGATTGAGAAATGGAAAGGCAAATTAAAAGACGGCAGCTCGCTTAAACTTAATGGTAAAATGATACAAGGCGCGGACAAAAAAATAGTGAATGATATCCATAAAGTAGGAAAGGAGATAGTAGGAGGTTTTTTACTATTGGAAGCTGAAGATTTGTCGGAAGCCAGCCGAATTGTTGCCTCATGCCCTATTTTTGATTTTGAGGGGTATGCCGAAATCAGGGAAAGGCAAAATTAAAAAGTTCCGGTCGTTGATTGTTTACGGCATTTAATGCAAACGGCATGTCAGATATGCAGCATCTGCTGATACATCATGTAACCGCCATTTATGTGATAGGGACAAGTTTCCTTCTTTTCAGAAATAAACTTTGAGTCCGCTCTCCTGCCATAGCAAATAGTGGTTGAAATCATTGAAACAAAAAATAATGGCCGAACTGTATTGATGCAAATAATCAATAATCAAAATGGAAAAGAAAAACTATGGAACAAGTGCCCGTTTTAATTGTCGGCGCAGGAAGTGCCGGCTTATCGTTATCCCTGCTGCTCCTGCAACAAGGTATTCAGTCCATCCTTATAGAAAAGCGAAGAGATATCTCATGGGTCCCCCGGGCGCGTAATCTTAATTTC
>SCQV01000534.1 GCA_004299085.1 Chitinophagaceae bacterium
ACCTCACCACGAAGTTGGTTGCAACAAAAGCGATTAGAAGAAGCTCATTTTTTGTTGAAAGAAAAAGGGCAAACTGCTTCCAACATTTATCTCGACTTAGGGTTTGAAAACCTATCGCATTTCTCCTATGCTTTCAAAAAAAAGTTTGGTCATACACCGGCTGAACTGACGAATACGAATCGCTCATAAAAGATTCCTAAACTTGAGCAGGTGAGTGGTTATATTTTTTCCCACTGATTTTATTTTTTTGTACTGCCAAGCCACCGTAGGGCATTCAGCACAAACTTATCTTGAATCTTATTAGCGAAGGTATAAGAGAGGGTCCTGTTAGTGGTGTCTATTTTATGTTCGTAATCCATATCATTATGCCCCATATTAAAATAGATCATTTTATAATGGAGGTTGGTCCAAACCACCGGATAATAGCCGCTGTGCCATATTTCACGCTGCTTTGGCCCGGTGCCTAAAGGAAAGCTGGTTGAGTCAATGGAGGCAAGTATTTTAATATCGGGATTTTTCCTGAGATCGTTTGACCATCGGTACCATTCATTGGGAGCCGACCTGAACTTTCGGGGTAGATCTTTTGTAACCGGAAAATGGCGGTTTATATCTAAAACAGCCGAAGTAGGCCTCCACGTGTTGCTGACATAAGAACCGGAACCTAAAAACGTATGATGATACCAATCCCAATTCATCGGGAATGCAGAATTGTTTAAGGCAAATGCTGCAAAATGGAATCCCATCCAGGCTCCCCCATGATCCATATATTCTTGAAAGGCCTGGCGTTGTGCGGGTAACTCCGGCCGTGCATCCAAAAAGATGACCACCTGGTAATGTGAGAGAAACTTGCTGTTGAGGTTATTCCAATCATTAGTGGAATCGTAGATAAAGTGATATTTTTCCCCCATTTCAGGGAACCATTTGTTGGCTTCATGTACAAAGCTAATATGTGCCAGATCCTTTTCTCCATTGCCATAAAAAGCAATCACATGAAACTCAGGTGAGTGTTTATAATGAATAACTGCACAGGAGCATCCCATGCAAAGGACGAATAAGAAGCTCATTTTCCGGAATGATCTTATAATAGCCATCATGCTGCCAAAGTAAAAATTTTTTATGATTTGTGGTTTCTTTGAATAGGAGAATCATTGAAAAGTACATCAAAATCATCGAATCAACCATTTCTCAATATGCTTGAACCAATTACTTTAGCATTTTTATTGGATATCAATATAAGCAAAATGATTTTATTTAAAAGGGCGATATTCTTATTAATCGCAATGTTCGCAATCCTTAATAAAAATGCTCTTGCACAAAACTATACACTTAAATCTCCCGATAATAACATAGCGATAAAAATATCAACAAATCGTAAGATCAAATATTCAGTCTTTTATAAGAATAAAGAAATTATCCTGCCTTCCGCCATCTCGATGGAACTGGCGGGAATAACTTTAGGACAAAAGGATGGCATAAAAAATACATTAACGCAGGAGGTTAATCAGACGATTTCTCCTTTGTATGGAGATTTTTCCATATTAAACGATCATTACAGGGAACTAAGGATTACGTTTACAAAGAACTATGCCGTGATTTTTAGGGCTTATAATAATGGGATTGCTTATCGTTTTGAGACAAACTTCCCCGATTCCGTTAAAGTGATTAATGAAGAAGCTCAATTCAATCTCGCCGGTAATCCGGAAGCTATTTTGGGCGAAGCCCATACACTTACGTCCTGGGAATTACCCTATACAACTTATGACTCCATGAGTGAAGTGCCAAGGAATGATTCTGCTATCCTTCCCGCATTATTTTCATATCCCGGATCTAACGTAAAAGTAGTGCTGGCTGAGTCTGATTTGTTGAATTATCCCGGAATGTTTATCTATATGGATGGCTCTCATGTACAAGGTTTCTGGGCAGGTTACCCCTCAAAAACGGTTTTAGGAAGCTGGGGAAACTTTGTTTCTGTAGTGAAACAGCGTGAGCCATTTATTGCTTATACAAAAGGCAAACGCGCTTTCCCATGGAGAGCGGTTATCATTACTGACGAAGATAAAAAGCTGCTTTCCAGCAAATTGATCTATAAACTTGCCAGCCCTTCGAGCATTCGTAATACCTCCTGGATTAAGCCTGGTAAAGCGGCATGGGAGTGGTGGAGCGATGCCATGTTACCCGGTGCGGATATTCCATCCGGAATGGATAACCGGAATACTGCGCTTTACAAATATTATGTTGATTTTGCCGCTACAAACCATCTGGAGTATGTGTTGATTGATGCCGGCTGGTCCAATATTTTTCATCTGACCCGGGTAAATCCGAAAATAAATATCAAAGAAGTTATCGCTTATGCAAAGCATAAGCATGTGGGTGTGTTTTTATGGTGTGTTGCTTCCACCTTAATAGATAGTTTAAAGGGGAATCTTCATTATTTGAAGAGCCTCGGCGCTTCAGGATTTAAAGTGGATTTTTTCGACAGAAATGATCAGCAGGTCATTAATTGGTATGAAGAAATTGCAAAAGAAGCCGCTAAAGATCATCTGATGGCTGATTTCCATGGTTGCAGCGAGCCTACCGGGTTAGAAAGGACTTATCCCAATATATTGAATTTTGAAGCAGTCCGGGGGAATGAATGTGACAAATGGGATACCACATCCAATCCGGATTATCACCTTTTAATTCCGTTTATACGTATGACCGGCGGTCCGATGGATTATACGCCGGGCTCTATGCGAAACAGAACCAAGGCTGATTTCAAACCGGTCCCTCATGGTATGCCTTGCAGCCAGGGAACCAGATGCCATGAGTTAGCCATGTATGTTTTATTTGATCAGCCATTGGCCATGCTTTGCGGCTCTCCTGCCTTATATGAGAAATATCCTGACGTCATGAAATTTCTAACTGCAGTTCCTACCACTTTTGATGATACTAAAGTATTAAGCGCTAAGGTCGGGCAGTATGCTCTCATCGCCAAGAGGAAAGGCGCCAACTGGTACGTAGGAGCTATGACCAACTGGGATCCGAAAGATATGGAGGTGAATTTTTCTTTTTTACCGGCGGAAAAGGTTTATCATGCAGACGTTTATACGGATGTGCCTGAATCTGACCGGAATGCCGAGGAATACAACCATCAAGTCATCCGGATTACTAAAAATTCCAAACTGTTGCTGCACCTGGCTTCAGGAGGAGGTGCCGTTATTTACCTTCATCCTTAAAATGATAAAAAAAGCTACCATGAAAAAAGTTGTTATATTGATTTTCCCTTTAATCATTCTCACCCTTGCCACCCATGCGCAGCAATCGTTGCGATTGTGGTATAACAAACCCGCCCAAAACTGGGAAGAAACATTGCCTCTGGGTAACGGGCGCCTGGGTATGATGCCAAACGGAGGTGTCAAAGAGGAGAATATCATATTAAATGATATCACGTTATGGTCAGGTTCTCCTTATGATGCCAATAATCATGAAGCATATAAAAAATTACCGGAGATCAGAAAGCTTCTATTGGAAGGGAAAAATGAACAGGCGCAGGAAATGGCGAATAAGTATTTTATTTGCTCAGGTCCAGGCTCGGGCGATCCCCGCTATGGATGTTATCAGGTATTGGGCAGCCTTCATCTATATTTTGCATACAACAATATTGACAGTAATCATCTAAAATTTACCGGCTATAACAGATCGCTGTCATTGAATGATGCAATCGCTTCATGTGCTTATCAGATCAATGGAGTAACCTACAAACGTGAATGTTTTACCAGTTTTGATGATGATGTGGATGTAATAAAATTAGGCGCCGGCAGTCCCGGTCGTCTTAACTGCAAGATATCTTTAGATCGCCCCGAAAGATCCAGTGTTTTCACCAAGAATGATCTGTTAGAAATGTCCGGTCAATTGGATAACGGAGTTGATGGTAAAGGAATGAAATACCTTGTGAAAGTAAAAGTAAAACTAAAGGGCGGTTCACTTCAAGCAAATGAAAAAACATTGGATATCCAACATGCAACGGAGGCTGTTATCTATATTTCTGCGGGTACCAATTATCATGATCCTGTCTTTGAAACAAAAATAGATGAAGCACTGAGAAAAGCGGAACAAAAATCGTATGCTTTAGAGCGGAGTGATCATATAAAAAATTACCGGGCTTTATTTGACAGAGTAAAACTTAATCTCGGCAAACCGGTTGCCGATGATCTATCCACCAACCGACGATTAACAGATTTTGAAAAAGATCCTTCGGGCGATAACGGTTTGCCGGTGTTATTTTTTCAGTACGGCCGCTATCTGAGCATCAGCAGCACCAGGCCTGGATTATTGCCTCCTAATCTGCAAGGGTTATGGGCTAATCAGATCCACACTCCGTGGAATGGGGACTATCATTTAGACGTGAACGTGGAAATGGATAACTGGCAGAATGATGTGACCAATCTTGCCGAATTAGATGAGCCATTAGTTAAATTGGTCAGTGGATTGGTGAAAAATGGGGAAAGGACGGCCAAATCTTATTTTGATACCACCGGATGGGTGGCTCATGTCATTACTAACGTGTGGGGATATACTGCACCGGGAGAAAGTGCATCATGGGGGATACCCTTATCCGGTTCAGGATGGTTATGCGATAACCTGTGGAAACATTATGCATTTACGAATAATAAAAGCTACTTAAAAAAGATCTACCCTGTGTTGAGGGGGGCGGCTTTGTTTTATAATAATATACTGATCAGAGATACTCAAACAGGATGGTTAGTAACCAGTCCCTCTTCGTCGCCCGAGAATAGTTTCTATTTGCCAAACGGTAAAACTGCCAACGTTTGTATGGGACCAACCATTGACAACCAAATAGTGAGAGAATTATTTGCCCATGTCATTGAAGCTTCTGAATGGTTGAATGTGGATAAAGATTTTCGTGATACATTGGAAAATAAGCTCAGGCAATTACCACCCCCTGGAGAGATTTCAAAGGATGGCAGCTTAATGGAATGGTTAAGGGATTTTAAGCAAACGGATCTCCACCATCGTCATATCTCACATTTGTACGGACTATTTCCGGCATCTTTAATTACTCCTGAGAAAACACCCTTATTAGCACAAGCTTGCAAAAAAACCTTGCAAATGAGAGGCGATGATGGCCCCGGGTGGTCCATCGCTTACAAAATGCTGTGGTGGGCCAGATTGCATGATGGAGCGATGGCCTATAAATTATTCAGGGATTTGATGAGGCCGGTCACCTCTACTCAAATTAATTATGGTGCCGGAGGAGGCGTTTACCCCAACCTGTTATCCGCGGGACCTCCCTTCCAGATAGATGGGAATTTTGGTGGTACAGCGGGCATTGCCGAAATGCTGGTACAAAGTCAAAACGGATTGATACAATTTCTGCCTGCCATTCCTGCTCAATGGAGCAGGGGAAGCTATTCGGGTTTATGCGTCAGAGGAGGCGGAGTGGTGAGCGCTATATGGAAAAATCATAAGCTGCAAAGCATTTCATTAAAGGCTAAGACAGCAAATTCTTTTCATGTAAAACTACCTGATGGAACCAAATATACTGTTACTATTGATAAAAGATCAGTTCATATCCCATCTTCAGACGGGATCATTGACCTGCCGCTGAAGAAAGGGCAAACAGCGCATGTCGTTTTTGAATAATAAATCGCGGAGATTTTATATTTATAAATCTCTCCTTCTTTCAAAATTAAAACTCATTTATCCGGTAATCCAAAATATCCGGAAAAAGGGGTTCTTACATAAAACCCGTTATGGAAATAACTAAATTTGCACAACGGGTTAATTTAGATGGTAAATAAATAAAAACAACTGAAAATGCAATCCAGAAAATTAGCAGGCCTGCTCCTGATTTTATCTTTTCATTGCCTGGGAGCAAGAGGCCAAACGATGAACGAAGCATACCGGAAGCATTTACAAGAGCTTCAGCAACAGTTTGTAGATCTCAAATTCGGGATGTTCATTCATTTCAATATCCCTACTTATGCCAACCAGGACTGGCCGGATCCGGATCTGTCACCGGAAGTTTTTAACCCGACCAAGCTGGATTGTGACCAGTGGGCAAAAGCGGCAAAGTCGGCCAACATGACTTATGGATGTCTCACGGTAAAGCACCATAGCGGCTTTTGTATCTGGGATACAAAGACGACTGATTATAACGTGATGCATAGCCCGTACAAAAAAGATGTGGTAAGGCAATTCGTAGATGCCTTTCGCAAGAATGGTTTGAAGGTCATGTTGTATTATTCGATATTGGATACCCATCACAGATTGAGACCTAATAATATCACAGCCGGCGATTTAAAATACATCAAAGCTCAGTTGACGGAATTACTTACCAACTATGGACCTATAGATGCGATCATCACAGATGGTTGGGACGCCCCCTGGTCAAGGATCTCTTATGATGATATTTCATTTGAGGAAATATATCGTTTGGTAAAATCTTTACAACCCAACTGTTTACTAATGGATCTTAATGCTGCCAAATACCCATCTGATGCCCTCTTCTATTCTGATATCAAGTCTTATGAGCAGAACGCCGGACAGCACATTTCTGCCCAGACCAATAAACTTCCGGCATTGTCCTGCTATCCCTTGCAGGAAAACTGGTTTTGGAAAACTTCGTTTCCTACCACACCGGTGAAAGATCCTGTTGAGCTGGTCAGGAACGATATCATTCCGTTTAGCAGGGCTTATTGCAACTTCATTTTGAATGTAGCACCGAACAGAGACGGGTTGATAGATGACAATGCATTGGCCGCTTTAAAGAAAATCGGCGAACTATGGCACGATGACAAACACTACCAAACATTGCCCAAACAGGTATTACCGATTATATCGAGCAATCTTGCCAAAAAGAAGTTTTCAGAAAGCAGCTGGAGTGATGATATGAATATCATGGACTTTGGCAATGATGATAATTTTAATACATCCTGGGTGTCAAACCCCGAAGTAAAACATCCGTGGTACGAAGTGGATTTAGGCAAGGAGCAGGCATTCAATATGATCGTATTGACCGAAGGCGGCCATAAACCGTCTATAAGAAAATACAGGATAGAATATTTTGTCAATAATAAATGGCAGCCATTATTAGCCGGTGAAGATGCATCAAGAACCAAGATACATCGCTTCCCCACCGTATGGGGGAACAAGGTCAGAATACTGATTGATAGTTTTGATACCCCGCCGGCCATCGCGGAATTTGGTGTGTATGACGAAAGGAGATAGTTATTGGATATTAAGAACAAAGGTGCCTGATTGAAACCAGCATAGGCTTCCCTTCGGATCACGATTCTCCAACATGTAGTGGAAAAAATCGAAACCTTTGATCATCCCATTTCGTTTTAAATTGATCATATTTACTTTTGAAATTTAATCATAATGGGGGTCAAATCCTCGTGAAAGTAGGTGATCAGAAAGAGCGGAATCTTCCAGTTTCAAGAGAAACGGTAAGCCGTTTATACCAAGCCTATAAAATCTTGCATTATTTAATAAAACCACCTTTTTTCGTATTTTCATAGCTATTTATTTAACCATTAACGAAATGCACGAAACAATCATAAAGTACATTAATCTCCATGTAACAACCCCGCTTAATGAGAGCGAGGTTGAACTGGTAAAAAATATTTTTGTCCCCCGCAGAATCAGGAAACGCCAGTTCTTTTTACAGGAAGGAGATGTAAGCAAGCACATGGGCTTCATAGTAAAAGGTGCCATGCGAAAATACAGTGTGGATGAAAAAGGCGTTGAGCATATTGTGGCCTTCTATATTGAAAACTGGTGGGCCGGCGACCGTGAGAGTTTTACTATGCTTACCCCATCCGATTATAATGTAGATGCCTGGGAAGACACTGATTTGCTCACGCTGACCAAGGCTGGTTCTGTTGAGCTCTTTTCAATACCTGCGTTGAGCGAGCTGGCCCGGAAATTAGATGACAATTATTCATTCGCCAGCCAAAAAAGGATCAATGCCGCTATTAGCTTGCCGGCATACCAACGGTATAATTCATTTGCAAAAAATCATCCCGAGTTCCTTCAACGTTTCCCCCAACACATGATAGCCTCCTACTTGGGCATTACTAAAGAAACCCTCAGCAGAATTCGTGCTCAGGCAGTCAGAAAATAGCTACATTTATCAGTAATGCATTATTAATAATAGTAGTGCCTACTTATTTACAAACGGAATCACTTTTGCCCCTATCAGTTCGATGGATTTATAAACCTGTACCTTTTTAAGCCCCGGATTATCCATCTGAAACGTAAACCTTGAAATACCGCCCAATGCTTCAGCATGACGCAGTATCTTTTCGGTCACTTCTTCGGGACTACCCACAACATAAGCTCCCATTGGTCCAGCCTGTGCTTCAAACATAGCCCTTGTTGGCGTTGACCAACCTCTTTCTCGGCCGATCTTCCCCATCATCTCCTGGTAGCCGGGAAAATATTCATCTTTTGCTTTTTGTGTTGTTTCGGCAACATAACCAAGGGAATGCAATCCAACCTTAAGCTTATCGCGGGAATGGCCCGCTTTTTCACCCGCCTGGTAATACAAATCAATCAATTGCCGGAACCGGTGGGTTTCACCTCCGATAACCGCCACCATGAGCGGTAATCCAAGTATGCCAGCCCGTATGAAGGACTGGGGGGTGCCTCCAACACCTATCCATACTGGAAGCGGTTCCTGCAATGGCCTCGGATACACCGGTTGTTCTTTCAATTCCGGACGGAATTTCCCTTTCCATGAGACTGTTTCGTTATCACGAATCGCCATCAACAGCGCTATTTTCTCCTCAAAAAGCGCATCATAATCACCTGTACTGAACCCAAAGAGCGGGAATGCATCTATAAACGACCCTCTTCCAGCCACAATTTCTGCACGACCGCCGGAGATAATATCCAGTGTAGCGTATTCCTGAAATACGCGCACGGGATCCGCGGCACTCAATACCGTAACAGCACTTGTAAGCCGTATATTCTGCGTACGGGCCGCGGCAGCGGCCAGTATTACAGCGGGTGCTTCGTCTAAAAACTCTCTGCGGTGGTGCTCACCTAATCCGAATACATGCAGCCCGGCATGGTCGGCAAATTCAATTTTTGATAATAACGCTTCCATGGCCGCTACATTTTCCTGAGGATTTAGTGGCCCATCATATGCACCCGTTGCAATAAAACTGTCAATACCTATTTCCATAATTATTTTTTTGAAGTTATTAAAGTCTTCCCTACTTACAAAAGGTAAGCAAATTTCAGTCTTTATCAACCCACAGCCGATGACTTTTGCTAACAAAACCTGTTGATATTTATCAACGGTATTTTATATTATTTGTCATCGTCTGGGACCTCTCGTTCATAGCAATTTTGTGTTGTCAGTCGAATTACTGATTACAACAAAAAAATGTATATGAAAAAGAAAATCGTTTTTACATCGCAAGGCCACAGAGCCGATGTAGGGGAATATAAAATCTATCGCATTTTTCCCAATGGGTACTCACAGGCTATTGGACCTTTTGTTTTCCTGGATTATGTACCGCCTGTCCTACATGCAGCCGACGAGCCGAGGAAAACCATTAATGGCAGCGGAGCCCATCCGCACCGGGGAATTGCCACGCTTACTTATGTATTGAACGGAGAAGCCGATCATTTTGACAGCAACGGTCATCACGCAAAAGTATATTCAGGCGGGGCACAGTGGATGAAAGCTGGCACCGGAATTATTCACGATGAAGCCATGAACCCCGATGCACATGAACAGGACAGGCTGACGCACGCCTTCCAGTTCTGGATAAACCTGCCAGCAAAGAATAAAGCTGAAAAACCGGACTACCTGCCGGTACAGGCCAATGAGATGCAGAAAAAAAGCCTGGAAAATAATGCCGGCTCGCTAAAGGTCGTTTCCGGTAAATACGGGGAAATGACATCAAAAATTCCTACTTACCTACAACAGTTTATCTATCATATCCGCCTGGAAGCCGGAAAGCAATTTTTCCTCAACAGTGAAGCTGGTCTTGAATATGCAGCTTTTCTTCCTACTAATTTCCTTGCCGTAAATGATACTCAATTCAAACAGGGCGAGTTACTGATGTTTGACACAGACGAGGGTATCATGGAATTGAGTAACACCTCTGAACAACCTGCCGATATCATAGTATTTGGGGGAGCGCCTTATACTGAACCTATCGTGGCACATGGTCCTTTTGTAATGAACAGCGAAAAAGAGATCGCCACTGCTTATAATGATTTTCATAGTGGCAAATACGGTCGGATCAAATATGACCAGAAAGCCGTCGCCACGGAATCATAATATGCATAAACATATTCATCCATGCTCCTTTTCACACAATCATATTAACGATCAATCTTTTAAGACCAAAAAAAAATTAAAGATCATGAACACAAAATCAAATCCAATTTGGAAAGCGGAAGACAGTGTGCTTATTTTAATCGATTACCAGCCGGAAGTGCTGGATAACATTCACGACAGAGATTTGAAGCTCGTGGAGTTGAATGCGGTAGCATTGACCCAAATGGCCACTAAGCTCAATATACCGGTTGTTTTAAGCACCGTAGCCGTAAAAATGGGCTTTGAAAAACCAACTATTCCCGCGCTGAAAGAAGCCCTGCCCGGTGTTGAAGAAATAGACCGTACTACTATGAATGCACGGGAAGACGAGGCTTTTGTAAAAGCCGTTAAGGCAACCGGCCGCAAGAAACTGGTGATGGGTGGTATCGTTACCTCTGTATGCCTCACTTATCCGGCTGTAGAGGCTCTTGCAGAGGGTTATGAAGTCATGTTTATTGAAGACGCAGTCGGCGACAGGTCAAAAGAAGAACACGATATGGCCGTACAGAGATTGATACAAGCTGGCGCCGTTCTAAACAACACAGTAGCCATGATAACCGAATGGTTCCGTGACTGGGCTTCACCTGAAGCAAATTTCGCCCGAGAACTATTTCCTGAATACCTGGTAGAAGTGTACAATAGAAAAGGGGTCCCTTTACCAAACTGGGCTAAACAAGACAAGGAAGAAGAAAAAAACTGGGCTACAAAAACATAGCGATAGTCCATCCGGAGTTGATCATGAAAGCTTTTTGCAATGTTAACTCCTTTTAATCTTCGTTTGACTATTTATCTGTGCAAACAAAAACATTAACCTTATAACCTTAATTCTCAGTACAACCTTTCTCATCTGTTGTGCATGTTTTCGTGAGCCTGTGAGCAAACAAAATTGAGCTGCCGGCTAAAATAAAGCTTTTCATTGTTGGTCACCTTTGTGTTGTAATTAAAAACATAAACAATGAAAAAAACAGTTCTCATCACCGGCGCAACGACCGGTATCGGTAAAGCGACCGATTTCGCATTCGGCAACAAAGGGCACAACGCAGCATTCACCAGCCGCAATAAAGTTGATGATCATTGAATAATCCATCATATTCTTTTATCTGTCCATTTTTATGAGGACGGTATCATATTACTTTTGTTTCATCATTTCTGAATATGAATTTTAATATATCCGATACGTTATGATAATCTAAAAAATCTTCATTTATGAATCAAACTCAACTCCTTCGACCATGCTTTCATCTGATAAAATTTCATAAGTGGGCTTTACCACTTTCATTTCTGACTGTATTCTTAGCAGGAATACTCTTTTACACTCCTTCACTGTCACAAGGAGTAAATAAAATAAGGATCACCGGAGTTGTCAAGGACTCTGCCACTGGGAGTATTTTAATTGGTGTAGTGATAGCAGAGCGAAATCATCCCAATATTGCAACTACCAGTAATGAAAATGGCCAGTATATCTTAGATGTTACTGAAGGTTCCGTCTTGGTCTCACATTATTTAGGTTATGTTGACCAGGAAGTCTTTGTGGGTAACAAGAGCCGGGTCATTAATTTTACTTTGAAGCCTCAGAATGCAAAATTAAATGAAGTGGTGGTAACAGCCTTCGGAAGAACGGAAAGAAAGGAGGCCGTGGTAGGTTCTGTTACCAGCGTAAATCCGAGCGAATTAAAAATCCCGGCGAGTAACCTTACTAATGCCCTGGCCGGTAAAATAGCAGGCATCATTGCTTTTCAACGCAGTGGCCAGCCCGGCGCCGATAACTCGTCCTTTTTTATCCGGGGAGTTACTACCTTAGGTTATAGTGCCAGTCCGCTTATTTTAGTTGATAATATCGAATTGAGTGCTAATGATCTTGCCAGGCTGAATGTGGACGATATTGCCAGTTTCTCCATATTGAAAGATGCAAGCGCGGCGGCTCTTTATGGTGCAAGAGGCGCTAACGGCGTTATCTTGATTACCACGAAAGAAGGTAAGATGGGAAAAGCCAAAGTGAATGTGCGGCTTGAAACTTCTATTTCCATGCCGACCCAAAATATTCAACTGGCGGATCCTATAACCTATATGAAGAATTACAATGAAGCAGTGACTACCCGGGATCCTTTAGCCACTCCCTATTTTACTCCTAATCAGATTTTAAATGTCGAAGCCACCCTGAATCATGCACCGGGAAGTAACCCTTATGTTTATCCCGCGGTAAATTGGATGTCCACCTTGTTTAAAAAACAGACGCTGACTAAAAGAGCTGATTTCAATGTCAGCGGAGGTAACGAATTAGCCCGCTATTATATATCCGGATCCTATTCGCGGGACAATGGGCTTTTACAGGTAAACCCGGTTAATAATTTTAATTCCGGAATAAAATTTGAGAATTACCAGTTGAGGGCTAATACAGATGTAAACGTTACACCTACTACACACGTTGTGATACGCCTATGGGGCAATTTTAATGATTATACAGGGCCCATCACCAGCAATCCTGACGGGCGGGCCACCGATTTATATTCTAAAGCGCTGCATACGAGTCCGGTGGCATTCCCTGCTTATTATCTTCCAGATAGCGCTAACCTCCTGACTCATCATATACTCTTTGGCAATTCAGCCGATTTAAGCGGCGGTTTACAGGATAACCCTTATGCTGACCTGATGTACGGATATCAAAACTCTTCGGAGTCCAGGTTATCCGCACAATTTGAAATCACCCAAAATTTTGATTTTATTACGAAAGGGTTATCCTTCCATGGTATTTTCAGCACCAACCGTTATTCTTATTTCGAGGTATCGCGTGCTTATAAACCCTTCTATTACGACATTGGCAGTTATGATGAAAAAACCGGCGCTTATACGCTTAACTGGCTAAATAATCAACCAGGCGCTGCACAGGAGTTCCTGGGTTACAGCGAAGGACCCAAAACCGTTTACAGTTATATCTATCTGCAAGGCAATTTAGAGTATGACCGCGTCTTTGGAAAGAATGGAGTGAGCGCTACACTGATCGGGACTAGGGAACAGACACAATATGGAAATGCAGGGAGCTTACTATCCTCTTTACCTTATCGTAACCTCGGTTTATCCGGACAGGCCTCTTATTCTTATAACAATAAATATTTCCTTCAATTCAATTTCGGGTATAACGGATCCGAACGTTTTGCTCCACAACACCGTTGGGGATTTTTTCCAACGATAGGTGCAGCCTGGATTGTCTCCAACGAAGCATTTTGGAAAAACGGCCTGTCCAACATAATCACCCGATTGAAGATAAGGGGCAGCTATGGATTAGTGGGTAATGATAATATCGGAAGCCAGCGCTTCTTCTATCTGTCAAGTGTAATTCCTGATGACCCCAATGGCCCCAGCGCCACCTTTGGAAACACGAACAGTGTGACGCTGCATGGAACTACCATTGAAGCTTATCCTAATCCGGAAGTGACGTGGGAAAAAGCGAAAAAGACGAACATAGCTTTAGAAGTCACGCTCTTTGACAATCTGAACATTACTGCAGAAATATACCATCAATACCGGTACGATATACTTATTCCCCGCGGCTATATCCCGGTAACTGCAGGCATCGAATCCTCGGCGTCGGGGAATCTTCAGGCAAATTTAGGAACAGCCTATTCAAAAGGATTGGATTTAAGTGTAAATGATAAAGAGAATATCTCGAAAGATTTATGGATATCTGTTATGGGAAATCTTACCGTCACAGCCAACAAAGTAGGACATTTGGAAGAACCTGCCTATAAGGAAGCTTATCGTTTTCAGTCTGGTCAACCCATCAATCAGCCCTTTGGATATATAGCAGAAAGGCTTTTTGTAGATGACAAAGAAGCGGCTAACTCGCCTACGCAGTTATTTGGCGGAAGTTCCCTTCCGATGGGGGGGGATATTAAATACCGCGATGTCAATGGAGACGGAGTTATTAATGCAGATGACCAGGTGCCTATCGGCTTACCCACTACTCCGGAAATCATTTATGGTTTCGGATTTTCGATAGGATTCAAAAATATAGACCTGAGCGCCTTTTTCCAGGGCCTGGCCAGAGAATCTTTTTTCATTGATCCTGCAGCTACAGAACCCTTCGTGAATAATGCTCAATTACTGAAGGCTTATGCAGACAACCATTGGTCGGAAGAAAATCAAAATCTCTATGCTTTATGGCCCCGTCTTTCAACCACAGATATCGCTAATAACGACCAACCCAGTACCTGGTGGCTTCGGGATGGTAGTTTCATGCGTTTAAAATCTTTGGAACTGGGATATTCTATGCCTAAAAACTGGCTCCGATTCGCACATATAGAAAATATGCGTATTTACCTGAATGGATTGAACCTGTTAACCTTCAGTCATTTTCAGTTGTGGGACCCCGAACAAGGTGGAAACGCTTTTGCTTATCCAATACAAAAAGTGTTTAACCTCGGAATAAATCTGACTTTTTAGGCTTTAAAATAAATTCGATGAAGACTGCATTAAAAATATTATTAGTGGCATTCACTTGTTCCTTCATGGGAGCTTGCAAAAAATACCTGAATGTGACCCCCGATGATGTAGCAACACTCAACAGCTCATTCGCAAATGCCAACGAAACCGAAGCCTACCTGTATGGCTGTTACGCTAATTTACAATCACTGTCTGATATAAGGCGTAATCCCGGTTTCACCTCTTCAGGGGAGGTTATTTTTCCTATTGACCTTTCTGATAAAACCACTTTAGGGGGCGCCGGTGGTGACGATGGTTTTAACGTGATGCGCGGCTTGCAGAATAGCCAGAACCCATTAATGAATTATTGGGATGGCTACAACATGGGACTTAATTTATGGCAATCTATCAGGATGTGCAATACTTTTCTTGCCAATGTGAATACACCGCCGGATCTGCCGGCATATAAGAAGACCAGATGGATAGCCGAAGCTAAATTCCTGAAAGCCTATTATACTTTCTGGCTTATACGCATGTACGGGCCTATTCCTATCGCGGATGTAGCGCTCCCTGTAAATGCAAGCTCTGATGAAGTAAGGTTAAAGCAACAACCGGTGGATTCCTGCTTTAACTATGTAGTTGATCTATTGGATGAAGCCATTCCCGATCTGCCTCCGATCATACAAAATCCGGCTGCAGAAGACGGAAGAATTACTGCAGTGATCGCTTTGGCTGTTAAAGCGGAAGTATTAGCCACTGAGGCAAGCCCGTTATTTAATGGTAATCCGGATTATGCCTCTTTTAAAAATAAGGATGGTGAAAGCTTATTTTCAACAACGGCGGATCCATCAAAATGGCAAAGAGCGGCGGATGCCTGTAAAGCTGCCATTGATGCTGCCGCCGCATCGGGCGCCCAGCTTTATCAGTTGCGTGCAACAGGGAATATCGTGCACATGTCGGATACCACCAGGCAACTACTCACTTTACAAGGTGCTTTTACAGACAGTTGGAACCCTGAGCAAATATGGACGCTTAATCCTTACTTTGGCTGGCAGTATATGGCATCTCCCCGGGTAACTGCTGATGCTGCATCCAATGTGTTCGCGGTCTATTCTAATTTCTCCGTGCCTATAGGAGAGGCCGAATTATTCTATACCAATCATGGAGTACCTATTGATGAAGATAAAGCGTGGGATTATACAAATCGCTATCAGATAGAAGACGGTGATTCAGCTAACGCCTATTATATTAAATATGGATATCCTACGGCCAAGGATAATTTCGACAGGGAAGAACGCTATTATGCTGATGTCGCTTTTAACGGTGGTATATGGTTCGGCTCAGGTAATACAGACGACAATAATCCGAACTATATTAATGCAGTTAACGGCCCTGCCGCACCCTCTGACCATCTGCGTTATAATGCTACAGGTTTTTGGGCTAAGAAGCTTGTTCCGTATCAAACAGCTTTCGGGCAAACGAGTACCCAGCAGAACTATTCCTGGCCATTTATAAGGCTTACCGGCCTTTGGTTGTTATATGCGGAATGCCTGAATGAAGTGAATGGACCCGGGCCTGAGGTTTATTCCTGGATTGATAAAGTGAGAGCAAGAGCCGGACTGGAAGGCGTAGTAGCTTCCTGGGCAAAATATTCGAAGTATCCTAATAAGCCTCTGACCAAAGACGGGCTAAGAGAAATCATTCACAGAGAGACAAGAATAGAACTTGCTTTTGAAGGGCAGGCAGGATGGGATTTAAGAAGATGGAAAGAACTGCAGGGTGTTCTGACAAATCCTTTCCAGGGTTGGAATGTTTTTGATAGGACCACTTCCGGTTATTATCACCTAAGGACAGTTTATCAACCGGTATTCGGACTGAAAGATTACTTGTTCCCCATCCAGGATTATGACCTTTTGATAAATCCTAATTTGGTACAAACTCCTTATTGGTAATCATTCAAGACAGAGATACCTGATCAACACAAAAACTCATTTAATTTATTGACATGATTTACAAATATAAAGAAACCGCCGGTTTGATAGCTTTATTACTTATGGTATTTTTATCTACCCAGTTATCATGTAAGAAGACCGATGGGTATAATGAAATTGTTTCCACTGATAAAACCAAGCCTGATGCTGTGACCAATGTAAAAGTCAGCAACTTTAACGGTGGCGCCTATATTACTTATACGCTGCCGGATTCAAAAAACATACTTTATGTAATGGCGCAATATGAGATCAATAGTAAAGTCAGTAGGCAAACTAAATCTTCTTACTATTCTGACAGTATTACGGTGAGCGGTTTTGCACAAAGCAAAGATTATAATGTAATTTTATATACGGTTACCAGGGCCAATATAAAATCAGATCCCGTAACGGTGACCGTCCATCCTGATACGCCGGCTTACCTGGAAGCTTTTCCTACCATTTCTATGCATGATGATTTCGGAGGGGTTAACATAAGGGTGGTTAATAAAGCAAAAGCCGATATTGGAATAATAACCATTGCACCTGATACCGTTACCCATAGGATGGAAATTATTAATCAGAATTATACTAACCTGGATTCTGTATCCTATAGTTTGAGGGGGTATGATACCCTTCCACATCAATTTGGGGTATATATCACTGACCAGTGGGGAAATATTTCAGATACTTTATTCGCAACCATTCACCCCATCTTCGAAACAGAATTAAATAAATCTCTATTTAAGCCTTATACACTGCCGACGGATGTATTATCTTATCAGAATGGACTTTTTAACCTGCCGAATTTATGGGATAATAATACGGGCGAACCAACTTATAATACCCAGCAACCCATCCTCCCAAATGCCAATAAGCCTGATATATGGCCGGCCTGGATGACTTTTGACATGGGACAAACTGCAAAATTGAGCCGATACAATATGATTGGCAGAGGTGGAGATAATGGTGAGTTCTTATGGAGCGAAGGTACACCGCAGGTATGGGTAATATGGGGAAGGGCTGATGCCCCGGTTGATGAAATGATGCCCTCGGATACCACACAGATTCCCCCGGTAGGAGGTGCTACTCCCGGTGGTTGGATCAATATGGGAATATTTCATGCGCCCCCCAAGCCCTCCGGATTGCCCAATCCGCAATTCACTACTGCAGACTGGAACTTCTGGAAACAGGGATTTGATTTCAACTTTCAGTTGGATTTACCCAGAGTGCGATATATAAGATTCGAGTGTTTTCAAAACATGGGAGGGACTAATAATTTTTTTGATATAAATGAGATGACTTTCTACGGTGATCCGCGGTAATATACGCTTTTCAAAGCCGCCGCATACCGAAACATGGATGGTTTTATTATATTCTCAGATTGAGTAGTTAATTAAAAATAGTAACAAATTTATTGACCAATGAAGCAGATTTATAAAATAATATGGGTTCTATTGGGATTATTTGTCCTGATAATGGCCTGTTCAAAAAAAGCCACTGACTACCGCTCATTTTTGGATGGTAAGGAATTAGTATATCCGGGGGTTGTTTCAAATCCATCGGCTTTCCCCGGAAAGGGGCGTATTATGCTGGAATGGCATCCCAGTCCTGATCCCAGCGTATCCAAATATATTGTCTATTGGAATAATTACGCCGATTCTGTTATTGTTCAGTCTCAGTCACACAATCCGTCTGATACTGTAAAGTGCCTGATTAATAATTTGCAGGAATATAACTATACTTTTTTCATTTACTCTTTTGATAAGGACGGTAACAAATCAATACCGACAGAGATAGATAATGCGAGAGT
This sequence comes from Chitinophagaceae bacterium, assembly GCA_004299085.1. Taxonomy (GTDB): domain Bacteria; phylum Bacteroidota; class Bacteroidia; order Chitinophagales; family Chitinophagaceae; genus FW021-bin31. The sequence continues at coordinate 18,542 of SCQV01000534.1, forward strand.
ATATGGAAGTATTTATCAAAGCACGCTCCAAAACAGGCCGGTAAATGGAGATACTGCTTATGTAGTAAGCCAGGATGGGTCTTCTGTCAGACTCATGTTCTCCGCGCCTGACACCATCAATATCTCCACCTTAATAAAATATACCAATAACTCGGGGAACACGGAAGATAAAGTACTGTTACCGGATAGCAACTCTATTACATTAACAGATTATAAATTCGGCACCCCGGTGTTATACCAGTCATCTTATATTCCTTCGATGGGTGCCATAGACACTTTTTATACCAGCACTTATGATACCTTCCCTTCCATCTACAGATTAGTGGAATGTGACAAAAGCCTTTTCATGCCTATGCATTTACCCAACGATGCAAATGCAGGCTTCGGAACCTCTCTGAATGAGATATGGGATGGGAATATGCAACCTAAAGATTACCCCAATATATTTCATACGGATGGTGCTGAACCTCTGCCTCAACATTTCAGCTTTGATTTGGGGAAAATTTATAATAACTTATATAAGGTTGAGGAAACCGGAAGAAATTGTTGCCATAATCCGACAGACTTTGAAATATGGGGCATTGCTGATACCACAGGAGCCATTACCACCTTGCCCGGTAATGATCCTCAATGGAAGAATGAAGCCATTTCCAAAGGTTGGACGTTATTGAAAGAAGTCGTTCGGACGGACAATGGTATTGCACCTTTTGATGCTTACCTGATCAGCAACCCGCCTCCCGTAAGGTTTATTATGATAAGAGTGCTGAAGACTTATGATGATCCCAACTATGTCAATATAAGTCAAATTACTTTTTGGTATAAAGAATAAAGAATCATCATTTGCGCCAACGGCTGCATTAGCTGAGCCGTGCCATCGTATGAAGGCATGAAGAAGGAATATGATGATTAATGATAGGACGCTAATTTAGTCACCAAAATAATAATAAATTGAAGTTAAAAAAATCAAGCCCGATATTTTATTATGTAACTATCGTCATAGTTATCCTATCCATTCAACATGCATATTCACAACAAATCACTCCGGAGGCAACTACACAATGGCATGGTTTTGAGAAAGTAAATTTTTTAATGGATGGCATTCCGGCTTATTATGTAAAACCTCATAAGCCATTGCAGGGTAAGCCATGGATATGGAGAGCTTGTTTTCCTGACTGGCACATCACCATGGATAGCCTGTTATTGGAGAAGGGATTTCATGTTGTGTTTATTAAGACCAATAATGAATACGGCGCTCCCAAAGCTATGATGGTTTGGAATAAAATTTATGATTACCTCACTGCGAAATTATCTTTTGCGAGTAAAGTAGCGTTAGAAGGTGTCAGCCGTGGCGGATTATATGTGTATGGGTGGGCGAAAAGAAATCCTGATAAGGTGAGCTGCATCTATGCCGAAGCACCGGTATGTGATTTTAAAAGCTGGCCGGGCGGAAAAGAAAAAAGCAAAGGAGATGCTAAAGACTGGAATCAATTGCTGCAGGTTTATGGCTTTACGGAGCCACAGGCCATGGAGTATAAAGATAATCCCATAGATGGTCTGAAAGGGCTGGCGGCCTTTAAAGTGCCCGTTTTACATGTGATTAATTTACAAGATAAAATAGTGCCTCCGGATGAAAATACATTTGTCCTTGTAAACAGATATACTCATTTGGGCGGACCGGCTTATGTATATCCAATGACAGAAGGAAAACAGGAATTGGATGGACATCATTTTGAGATAGCACATTCGGATTGGTGGGCTGATTTTATTTATCATGGCAGTTATCCTGTAAAAAATCCATTGCCTTACCATGATTATTATAATACCAGGCATGGTATTCCAGGTTTTTATAAAAAGGTAAAAGAACATCAACCCGTTACGGTTGCTTTTTTGGGTGGTTCCATTACTTACAATCCGGGATGGAGAAATAGGATCTGTCAATATTTCCGGGAACGTTTTCCTGAAACAAAATTTCATTTTATTTCAGCCGGCATTCCCTCGCTGGGCAGCCTGCCGCATGTTTTTCGATTGCAGCGGGATGTTTTGGATAGCGGAAAAATAGATCTCATGTTTGTAGAAGCAGCCGTAAATGATGAGGTAAACGGAACGGATAGTATTACGCAGATCCGGGACTTAGACGGGATAGTTCGCCATGCGAAGAAAAGTAATCCGGATATGGATATTATATTGATGTCATTTGCGGGACCCGACAAAATGAAAGATTATGAAAATAATATAGTGCCGGTAGCGGTGCATAACCACGAGTTGATCGCCCAACATTATGATTTAGCATCCATTAATTTAGCGAAAGAAGTCTATGAAAAAATAAAGGCCGGAGAATTTTCCTGGGAGCATGATTTTAAAAGTATGCATCCTGCACCTTATGGAGAAGAACTGTATTTCCAAAGTATTAAATCACTATTAACCGCTTGTTTTAAAGAAGCAGATTCTTCTGGTAGCATGGCGTATCCCAAATATAAACTACCCGGGAAAATGGATCCATATAGTTTTGATAAGGGAGCATATTATTCTATCCGGCATGCACAATTGGGGAATGGATGGAAACAAGTTCAGGACTGGCATCCTTCAGACGGCGTCCATACAAGAGATGGTTTTGTGAATATACCAGTCATTGAATCTTCTATACCGGGTTCAGAATTAAAACTTACGTTTCACGGCACAGCCATTGGTATAGCCGTGCTTGCAGGGCCTGATGCCGGCATGATAAATTACAGCATTGACGGAAAGCCATTTAAGACTATGAATTTGTTTACAGATTGGAGCAATGATCTTTATCTCCCATGGTACGAATTATTTTCCGGAACATTGAAGGATAAAAAACATACCCTCCTTTTAAAAATTGCAAAGGAGAAAGACAGTAGAAGTAAAGGACATACCTGCAGGATAGTGTACTTTTTAGTCAATAAATAAAAGAGTAAGTTAACTTACCATTTAATCCCGCATCCATTCATTTTCTATCTGTTCAAGAGATTTGCCTTTTGTCTCCTTAATAAATCTTATGACAAACCAAAGGCACACGAAACATAAGAAAGCATATATAAAAAATGAATATCCCTTGATATGAGATAATAAATAAGGGAACGTCAATGATACGGCAAAATCAGCCAGCCATAAGAAGAAAAAAGATATAGCTATTGCATGGCTTCGCAGCCTGTTGGGAAATATTTCAGAAATGAGCACCCATACTACCGGACCTATGGCAAACCCGAAAAAAGCCAGAAAACCCATAATGCAAAACAAAACAAAATAACCTTGAAAATGATGAGTTGTGAAAGTGATGCCCAGCAACAAAAGAGAAATGCCGGTACCAATAGAGCCTATGATCATTAACGGCTTGCGGCCAAATCTATCCACAAAGAACATGGCAGTAACGGCAAAAGTCAAATTGACCAGTCCCATGATAGCTGTTTGTAATAAGGCGGAACCGGTACCAAAACCTGCCGACTTGAAAATAGATGGTGCATAATACATGATCACGTTAATGCCTGTGACTTGTTGCAATACCGCTAAGGCAATGCCGATCAACAGCAGCCTAAACATTTTACCTTTAAACAACTCGCTTAATTTACCTTTGGCGGCATATAGAGATTTTTCTATGTCTGCCAATTCAATGGTTGCCAAACTTTTATTATTAAGCCTGGCAAGGACAAGATAGGCGGCGTCGCTTTTTCGCTTTTCAACTAACCACCTCGGACTTTCCGGTATAAAGAACAGTAAGACAAATAAAACTGCAGAAGGAATAATCATGACGCCTATCATCCATCGCCAGTTATCTATTCCGCCGAGATCCCTCAAAAAGAAATTGGAGAAAAATGCCGCCGACTGCCCGATAAATATAGCCAGGATATTCAATATCCCCAGTTTACCACGATGCCTGGCAGGAGCTACTTCAGCAATATACATCGGAGATAACATGGATGCTGCACCCACGGCAATCCCTGCAATTACACGATATATAATAAATACCAGATGGCTGCCGGATAATGCGCATCCCAGAGATGAAATAAGAAAAAGAAGTGCGGTTAATATTAATATTTTCTTCCTGCCATACTGATCAGTTAGTGTACCGGTAAAAATACAGCCTGCCATGCAGCCGATAAGAATACAACTCACGGTCCAGCCTTTTTCAATAGCGTCCAGGTTAAAAACTTTAGGAACCGCCATAAATTCAATAGCGCCGGAAATGACAGAGGTGTCAAATCCAAATAAGAATCCGCCGGCAGCAGCGACAAGGCATATAAAAATAAGATATATTTTCATCAATCAGAATTATTTCAGATCACAATTGAGATTTACTATGGTGGCCGTAACTGTATTCATCATTTTTCTACGTAATGAGTACCGGATGCGCCGGCGTTGATCGTGATCTTTTTACCCCTGAATAACATATTCTTTAACTTTCCGGTAAACGGCCTTGGCGTCCGGGTATCCATCAATATGGTTTTCCCGTCCAATGACGGTGCGAAGCCAAAGAAGGTGTTGATAACTACATCAGCAAAAGCGCCTCCGCTGATACATTCCTTCATGCAGCCGTCGCGCTCAGCGATCCGCACTGGTGCATCGTACTGCTTGCGCCGGGGTCCGTAAAATTCGTGTGCCTGTGCAAAAGGACCTTCCCGGGTTACTTCAGCCGTGCGGCAGTAGAAAGCAAAGGCATCGCGGGGAAAACCAAGCCGCCACATCGTACCTGCCGTAAGTGCGGGCCAGCCGTCATAAGCGCCCATCGGTCCATGATCAGGCCGGTCGGAGATTGCGGCGGCAGGATCCCTGAGGCTCATGGCACGCATCCAATTGCGCGTGAACAACTCGTGCTTGACAAAACCTGTCATTTCGCTACGCATACGAGGCGAAAGGTCACCGGCAAGCGCATTACCCACATAAATATAATCTACACAATGCCGCAGTTCTACCCGTTGGCCATCATCGTGCAAGCCATACCAAACGCCATCACCTTGTTTGTACAACGACAGTACGGCTGGCAAAAGATTCTGAGCGGCGGCTCGCAGTTCCCGGGCACGGTCGGCGTGCCCCTTGAGCTCCTGCAGAAGGGCATCTTTCCGCATCATCCAGATATTTTGCGCATTACAGGAAGCTACCCGGCCAATATAGGCCGGTGCACATTCCAGCAGATTTTGATTTTCTCCATAGTCTGCCAGTGCGCTGCCGGGATGCACGAGCGTTTCCCAGTCCGTAGCCATTTCGTCCATGCGTTGGAGTACCGTTTTACCATCTTCTAATTTTTCATTGAGAAAGGCTGTGTCTCCGGTGATCCGGAGATAATCCCAAGTAGTTTTAAAAATAGTACAGGCGTTGAAAGCATATCCCGTGATATGATCATATACTTTTGCATCGAAGCCATGGGTTTCTGTGAGATTGATTGCTTGTCCACTGCGTGGGTTTTGTACCAGCCAACGGCGCAAAACAGCCTTCATACCTACAGGTTCCAATAATGCCCACGTTATACTCTGCATAGAGGCATCCCAATAAAACTGAGTTCCCGGCGCACGCTCACCGCTGGTAATAAATGCCCTCGGAGATACGGGAAACTGAGTTCGCTCCAATTCAAGCATGGTAAGCACCCCCATGTAATAATTCCTCTTCAATGCGGCATTGTCCGTTATAAGCACTGGCAAGCTGCCGGAGAAATGATGGTTTCCCGGCGTGAAAACATCAGCCCAACGCCGCTCCCAGTCTTGCCTGAAGCGATTGAATTCCCCGGAAAAATTTCTCTTCCAATTTAATACGGAAGCCATTACCTTTCGCACATCAACCGCATGTCCATCGCCCGCAACAAATTCGATCACCTGTGTACCGTATGCAGGAATGACAACATTCCAGCACCAGTGGACGGTGCCATCATTATATGCTACCGAATCAGGAGTGGTTGCAGGACAGACTACCGTTACAAATCCCGGACGTTGCTTCTTGTTAAGAACAGTAACTCCATCCGGCTGCAACAAGCCCGAAACCGAAAGAGCCAGTTCAGCCTTGTTTCTTGTTCCCGACTGATTGGTAACCTTCACACGCACCAGCACGGCGCGTTGCTCGTTAATCATTCGCGTGTCCGTTTCCACGGCAAAGCCGCCACAATGGAGGTTGCGGCGCAAAGCACGATAGGGATACCAG
>SCQV01000535.1 GCA_004299085.1 Chitinophagaceae bacterium
ATCCGGGTATGCGCTAAAAAACTCTGACAGATTCATATTCCCCCCTTTTTTCTGCCAAAGATACCAGCCCTAAGTGCAACCTATTTGCACTTTGCATCATTGCGGATAGTCATTCAAATATTGAATTTGAAGCAGAAAACCCTGCAGCAACAGATCAGCCAAATGGAATCTTCGGTCAAAAATGGCGCTGCGCTTCCATCGAATACAGATGAGCTAAAGGCATCATTATTACAGCTTCGGCAACAAATAAAAGATATCCATTCAAATCGCTATTCCACCTTACAGGCAATCTCCCTGATAACCGGAAAGCCTATAGGCGATTCTGTGCTTATGCTTCTGCCCGATACAGTTGAGCCTGATCAAAACAGCACTGTTGAAAGGCCTGAGCTGAAACAATTCGCCATACAAAATCAGTTGTTTCAGGAACAATCAGGTTTGCTGCATACAGAAAATATTCCCAAGTTGAACGCATTTGTGCAAGGCGGGTATGGGCGCCCCGGATTGAATATGCTGAGTGATCAATTTAATTGGTTTTATATGGCAGGCCTTCAGCTCAATTGGAATTTGTGGGATTGGCATTATAATCGAAGGCAACAGCAATCCTTGCAATTAGATGCGCAACAATTGAATTTGCAAAAAGATAATTTTCTCCTGCAAACAAATGTTGATCTGGCGCAAGAGTGGTCTGAAATCGGCTCGCTGGAAGAGGATATCAAAAAGGATGAGCAGATCGTTTCGCTAAGAGAAAAGATAAGAAAAACTGCTTCCTCACAACTGGCGCATGGAGTTATTACACCCACCGAATACCTGATTCAACTTGACGATGAAACGACTGCAAGAATTCAACAGCAAGCGCATATCATTCAACTTCGTTTTGCCCAACTCAATTATCAACTTTTAAAGAGCAAATAAAATGAAACTTTATTTTTTATTATTCGCTGGAATATTATTCCTACTCTCCTGCTCAAGGAAAGAGCAAAAAGTAGATGCTTATGGAAATTTTGAAACCACGGAAACTACCATATCGGCACAGGAAAGCGGGTTATTGCTTGCTTTCAATGTGCACGAAGGAGATTCGCTTATTGCCGGCGATACAGTCGGGTACATTGATACGCTTCAATTATATTTGAAAAAAGAGCAATTGGACGCGCAAATTGCATCTCTTCGCACTCAATTGCCGGATGCCTCCGTTCAGTTGCAGGTGATATCCCAAGAACTTAGTCATGCAAAGGAAGAACAAACCCGCACCGAAAATTTACTTGCTGATAATGCTGCTACTCCGCAACAAAGAGATGATATGAATGCACAGGTGGCTTTACTGCAAAAGAAATATGCTTCCCTTCAATCTTCTTTGTCCATTCAGTCGCGCTCCATTCTTTCGCAAATAAAACCAATGGAAATACAAATAAAGCAAATCAATGATCAGATTGCAAGAAGTATAATCGTCAATCCGCTGAAAGGCGTTGTCCTTCTAAAATTAGCAGAGCCTAATGAAATGGTGACTTACGGAAAACCTTTATATCAAATCGGAAATCTCTCGCAAATGATCCTTCGCGCTTATCTCACTGGTGAGCAGCTTTCCCAGGTAAAGATTGGGCAAACGGTCACCATATTGACCGATGAGCCTGATAATAAAGACCGTCAGTGGAAGGGTAAGATCACCTGGATATCCGACGAATCGGAATTTACTCCAAAGCAAATACAAACCAAAGACGAGCGCTCCAACCTGGTCTATGCCATAAAAATTTCTGTGAAAAACGATGGAACGATTAAAATAGGAATGCCGGGAGAGGTAGTGTTTAGGTAAGAGTCTAAAACTAAACTTATATGATAGAAGTAAGGGAAATCAGTAAAAGGTATGTGGATATTCTTGCATTGAACAAAATATCATTTACGGTTGATAAAGGAGAATTATTCGGGATAATTGGCCCCGATGGTGCCGGAAAAACTACCTTATTCCGGATATTGGCCACTTTGCTGTTGCCTGATGACGGAAGTGCACGTGTCAACGATTGGGACGTAATAAAACAATACAAGAAAATTCGAAAAAATATTGGTTATATGCCAGGACGTTTTTCTTTGTACCAGGATTTGAGCGTACAGGAAAACCTTGAATTCTTTGCTTCCATTTTTCATACAAGCATAAAAAATAACTACGAAAACATTCAAACTATATACGAACAAATCGCCCCTTTTAAAAATCGTAAAGCAGGCGCCTTATCAGGCGGAATGAAGCAAAAGCTGGCGTTATGCTGCGCTCTGGTTCATAACCCTGAAGTATTGTTTCTGGACGAACCCACTACCGGGGTGGATGCAGTATCTCGACAGGAGTTTTGGGAATCATTAATTGAACTAAAGAATAAGGGAATGACTATTTTGGTTTCCACTCCTTATATGGATGAAGCTTCATTATGCGACAGAGTAGCGCTGATGCAGACCGGAAGGATCATGGAAATAAATGCTCCCGAAGCAATCATTCAGAAGTTCAGCAAAAAATTGTGGGCAATAAAAGCTGATAATACTTATCATTTATTGAAAGATTTGCAATCATTTCAGCATATAGATACTTGTTTCCCTTTTGGAGAGAATATTCATGTTACACTGTTGCATGGCGAAGCTGATATGAATGATTTGAGAAAATACTTGCAAGAGAAGCAGCATCAGGAATTAACCATTACAACCATTTTACCTGTCATTGAAGATTGCTTTATGGATCTAATGACGGAGGACATCCTTCATTAATTAAATAAAGTCAGCATCCCTATATGGAAAATAAAATAGTTCAACCGGTCATTACAGCAGAAAGCCTGACAAAAAAATTTGGTCATTTTACAGCTACCGATGCCATTACTTTCCAGGTAAAGAAAGGGGAGATATTCGGTTTCCTGGGCGCTAACGGAGCGGGAAAAACAACCGCTATCCGTATGCTGTGCGGCTTGCTGATGCCCACTTCGGGAAATGCGTCTGTTGCCGGCTTTGACGTGTTTACTCAAACAGAAGAGATCAAAAAGAATATCGGATATATGAGCCAGAAATTTTCACTTTATGAAGACCTTACTGTAAAAGAAAATATCCGGTTTTATGGAGGTATTTACGGATTAAGTAACAGTGGGCTAAAGGAAAAAACTGAAATCCTTCTGTCCAAATTAAAATTAAAAAATGAGGCACGTCATCTTGTAAAAAGCCTGCCATTGGGATGGAAACAAAAGCTGGCTTTTTCGGTTGCCCTGATCCATGAACCAGCCATTGTATTCCTGGATGAACCAACGGGTGGGGTGGATCCAATCACGCGAAGGCAGTTCTGGGAAATGATCTATGAAGCTGCTTATTGCGGAACTACTGTTTTCGTTACAACGCATTATATGGATGAGGCAGAATATTGTGACCGGGTTTCTATTATGGTGAGCGGAAAGATTGCAGTCATGGGAACTCCGGATGCACTGAAAAAAGGTTTTTCCGTAAAAACAATGAATGAAGTGTTTTTGAAATTAGCACGCTAAGAAATTATTACAGGTATGTTTGCTTTTATCCATTTCGTTAAAAAAGAAACTTATCATATTTTCCGGGACAAGCGCACCTTGCTAATCCTGTTTGGTATGCCCGTGGTGATGATCATCCTCTTTGGGTATGCTATCCGGAATGATATTGGCCGTTCAGACCTGGCGGTTGTTGATGAAGCGCATGATGCTTATAGCGCTAAGCTGATCGCGGAAATAAATGCTTCTGCCTATTTTGATGTAGTAAAAGTCTTACCTAATGAAGCATCAATAGACAACTCTTTCAGAAAAGAGGAAGAAAAAATTGTGTTGATCATCCCTCCTCACTTTGGCCAGCATCTTTTTCAACCACAAACTGGCAAAGCCCAGGTCAGAATTGTGGCAGATGCTTCTGACCCAAATCTGGCTACCAGTCTGACAAATTATGCCACAGCTATTATAAATACTTTTCAGGGACATATTTCCACTATAAGCCAGCCTCCATTAGCCATTATACAAGACGTTCGCATGTTGTACAATCCGGAAATGAAAAGTGTATATGAATTTGTTCCGGGACTTATGGCACTTATCCTGATGCTGGTGTCCGCCATGATGACAGCTATTACTATTACGCGGGAAAAGGAAACCGGCACTATGGAAGTATTGCTGGCTTCGCCGCTACCGCCCGCTTTAATTATCCTGGGAAAAATAACGCCTTATATCTTATTATCATTTATCAATGCATTATTGATACTTGGATTCGGTAATTTTCTTTTTCATGTACCTGTACACGGAAGTTTGATCCTTCTCCTTGCAGAAAGTGTTTTATTTATCCTTACAGCCTTGTCGCTGGGCATTCTTATTTCAACGGTTGCAGTCAATCAGCAAACTGCCATGATGATCTCACTTGGCGGCCTGCTTATGCCGACTGTAGTCTTGTCCGGATTTATTTTCCCATTGAGCAGCATGCCGGTAGCGCTGCAATGGCTTGCCAATTTTATTCCCGCAAAATGGTTTATCATTATCTTAAGAGATATTATGTTGAAAGGAAACGGCTGGGGCTATGTCTGGAAAGAAACAATGGTTTTATTAATAATGACTTTGTTTTTTATTCTATTAAGCATTAAAAGATTTAAAATCAGACTGAGTTAATGCGTACCATCCTATTCATATTGCAAAAAGAATTTCTGCAAATATTCCGCAGCAAAGGAATGTTGCCGATCATCATTGCCTTACCTATCATTCAACTGATTTTGCTTGCTTATGCGGCTAATTATGAAATAAAAAATATCACTGTTGATATGGTTGATCAGGATCATTCTGAATGGTCACGCAGATTAACTCATCAAATTTTTGCCTCCGGATATTTTCGTTTGAATGCAGTAAAAGAGAATATCGGATCAGCGATGGAAGATGTACGATCAGATCAGGCAGATCTCATCGTAGTCATTCCTCCTCATTTTGAAAGAAATTTAATCGGGAACAATAATGAAAAAATCCAGGTGCTCATCAATGCCATTAATGGAATGAAAGCAGGAATTGCATCAGGCTACATTCAAAGTATTTTGCAAAATTTTAATGGAAACATACGCATGGAACGGTTGCATCAGCCGGCTATTTATCCTCCGTCTCCGCCAGGTATTGATGTAACAAATGTTTATTGGTATAATCCGCATTTGGATTACAAACAATTTATGGTACCTGGGATTTTGGTCGTGCTGGTAACTATGATTGGCATATTTCTTTCAGGTATCAATATCGTGAGAGAGAAAGAAATCGGAACCATGGAACAGCTCAATGTTACACCCATCAAAAAAATACATTTTATTATTGGCAAGCTATTGCCATTCTGGATTATTGCTATGGCAGAGCTTGCTTTCGGGCTTATCTTTTCATGGTGGGTATTTCATCTTTCTTTTGCCGGGAGTGTGGGGCTTATATTTTTTTTCGCAGGCATTTATCTGCTGGTGATGCTCGGTTTAGGGCTACTCATTTCTTCCCGTACCGAAACCCAACAACAAGCTTTGTTCATTACCTGGTTTTTCTTTGTGGTGTTTTTATTGCTTAGTGGATTGTTTACCCCCATAGAAAGTATGCCCTTATGGGCGCAACGAATTACTTTGTTTGATCCGGTGGCATGGTTTATAAAAGTGATTCGAATGGTTTTAATTAAAGGGAGCGGATGGAACGATATAAAACCTTATTTTCTCATTATCCTTGTATTCGCAGTAGTGGTAAATATTTCGGCAGCGCTGGCTTACCGCAAGCGTGGATAATTGCTTCTATTAAGATCATCTCATTTGAAATAAAAACAGCAGGTCACCCGTATGTTGATGACCTGCCGGATAAACAATTAAAATCTTAAAACAGGATTTTCTCAAAAACCCTATCTCAAGTCCAAAGGAACGCTTATTCTTAATCCTACATTCCGGCCCATATTATATATCCCAAGATGGCCACGCGGATCATCAGGGTATTCCTCCATATATTTTAAGCGACTCATGTTAGATTGATAAGCAGTATTAAAAATATTATTGGCAAGAAGGCTGACGTTGAATAATGTTTTCCCCTTTGCATCTGTAATATCTGTTCCTACACCGACATTGAATAAGACATAACCCGGTGTGGGAGTCTCGGTATTATAAGCAAGAAATGCCCTGTTTTGCGCACCATACACTTCCATTTGTACTTTTACAAATCCGTTGGCCAATCGTCCGTGCTGTTTCCACATCTCGCCCCGCAACTCCGTCATAGTATGCAGAGGCATGATAAGTGGAAGGTATTTGGCACTGTCAGAAACCACCTCTCCTTTTTTACCTTTATTCAAACCATATACCGTAGAAAGCGAGTTTTCAAAATGCAGCCATTTCAACGGATGTATATCAACACTCACCGAACCGCCATACAACTGCGCACGCGTTTGTTCAAATTTAAACGTCTCATTGCCCGGCACAATCACGGAATCCTGCCCCCGGCTGTTCAACACATTCTGATTATAAATATAATTGCTGATATTATTATTAAACAGGTCGAGGTTTACAGAAAGGCGATCCGTATGATAGCTAAAGCCAAGGTCTTCCTGCAAGGCAAATTCCGGATTAAAATCAGGGTTGCCAATCTGATAAATATTAGTACCCGGATGTACGCCATTGGAAGATATCTCTGCTATGTTGGGTGACCGGTATCCACGTGCCAGGTCAAATTTGACAGACATCTTATCCGTTATGTTGTAGGTAGCGCCAAAGTTTCCGGTAAATCCGGAAAAAACATGCCGGTAATCAGAAAAAATATGATCTGCTCCTGCCGTATCGGCGCCATATACAGGATGCGCCATACCTGTTTTAGGATCTGTTTCTGCATATAACCCGCTGTTATTAAAAATACTGAAGTCATAACGGAGCCCACCGGCCAAATCCAATTTCCCGAATGATCTTTTGGCCATCACAAAATAACCCACATCAAACTGATGATAATTTGGAATTAAAAAGTCAGTTCCTGCGGTACTCTTGTTTGACTTATACATACCATTAATCCCTGTCGTAAAGTTCCATCCGTTTATCTCCGGCAGAGAATATTTGGCATCATAGGTATAAGTATTTAGCTGTAAAAACAGTCCGGGAATGGAAGGCTGCTGAGGGAAATCATATTCGCGCCGGAGGCTCCTTTCAAAGCCCAGATTCACTTTTAGATTGCTTTCGCCCAGTACAAAGCTGTTGGAAGAATATATTCTGTACAATTGGACATGCTGATGGAGAGCCGGTAAGGTATAGCTGTTTAACAGATTTACAGGAACAATAGGTCTTAATCCGGTATCCAGATCATTCGTTTGCAT
>SCQV01000536.1 GCA_004299085.1 Chitinophagaceae bacterium
AATTTCATCCGGATGATTCTTTGTTATTTTCAATTTCGTTCAATTTTATCGTTAACTATTTTATAGTGATGAATCAACTACAATATGGCGCTTACTGAAGTCCCACAAAGCCATAAAGAGCATAAAACTAAAGAATTGTAAGCTTAGTTCTAGCAGGAAACATACCATAATATACCTGACTTAACGACAGTTTAGCCAACCAGATAAAATTCCGGAACAATATAAGGGTTGTTTTTATAATTATCAGGAAATAATCAATGAGTGGTATGATTCATTGCTGTTCACATCTTTAGAAGGGCATGGACAGGCGATGTGGTTCAGGTAAATAAAAGATTGTGTAATCTATAACTTTACTTTCAATTCTTCCCCATCATAATGCACCATTTTATTCACAGCTTTATTTTCTATAGAGCCAATTCCCGTACCTTTTTTTATGAGAATTATATTAAATATTCTGCCCCTTAACATCCCAGGGAAATCACCTTTTCTCTTAGCAACAGTAAGCGTTCGTAATTTATTATTCCATTCAAAACGGATAGTGCTATACACCCCTTTTTCGTAATCATCATTATTATTCTCATCCTCATATAAAGTAAAGTTCCCGTCAGCCCCCGGATAGATACGTATTTCAAGTACACTATCAGGGATTTGAGTGACATACTGCATTACCGGGCCAAGGGGAATGATCGAACCTGCTCTTACAAACAAAGGAATTTCATCAATAGGAGCTTTGCATTGGATCTCTTTCCCTCCGGTTATTTTCTCACCCGTCCAGAAGTTATACCAGTCACTTCCTTTCGGTAAATATACAGTCCATATTTGTACTTTAGCAAAATCAGTGTTCGTTTCTTCATTCGCTTCAGCAGTGTAAAAAGACTGAGTGACCGGACTCACCAGAAAAGCATGACCAAATAAATATTCATTGCTGATATTAACCGCCCGGGGATCTTTTGGGAAATCCATTTCTAACGGCTGCATAAAAGTAGCAGCATCTGAAGTAACCTGCCATGCTAAAGAATAAATATAAGGCAACAACCTATAACGCAATTTTATAAATTTGGCGATGGCATCATACGCCCAGCTTCCTTCTTTTCCAAACTGATAAATTTCTCTGGGAGTATTGGTACCATGAGACCGCATAATAGGACAGAAGGCGCCAAACTCTAACCAGCGAACATACAATTCACGAAAAGCCGGGTCCGATACACCTTTCGGATAATGGGGCTGTGAAAAAAATCCACCAATGTCTGAATTCCAATAAGGAATGCCACAAACAGACATAGATAATCCATTGGCGATTTGAACCCGTAAAGATTCCCAGCTCGATTGCACATCTCCGGACCAGTTGATAGAACCATCACGCTGCTGCCCGGCAAAAGCAGAGCGGGTCAGGATAACAACTCTTTTCCTGGAAGTTTCCATCCTTTGATGATGATAAACCCCTCCTACCGTTTCAAGCGGATAGGCATTTCGTACTTTACCAAACAAGCCTCTGTATGTCTTAATATCATTATTATTTTGAGGGAATTTTTGTTCAGGCTCTGTAGCATCCATCCACCAGCAGTCAATACCCAAAGAAAAGAGACCACGATTCATATATTGCCAATATATATCCCGCGCTTTGGGATTAAATGCATCATATACTTTTATATCGGGAGTTGGTGGGAAAGAAATCATACTGTCATACAGAAATCCTTTGCTTTGCATTTCTTTATAAATGGCGGTATTTACTCCAAAGTCCGGCCAAACCGATATAGCAATATGTGCATGAAGATCATGAACACTGTCAACCATCTCTTTTGGATTTGGATATCGTCTTAAGGATCCAAACTTCATTGCATTCCAGTCTTTATTATCGCTACCCCAGTATTGCCAATCCTGCACAATAACATCAAGAGGAATTTTTAATTCCCTATATTTTTCCACTACTCCCAGCAACTGCTCCTGAGTTCTATAATGCTCCCGGCTTTGCCAATATCCATAAGCCCACTTAGGAAACATCGGCGTCTGACCTGTAAGTGTTCTCCAAGCTTTAAGACTATTAGACATACTACCACTCTGTAAAAAATAATAATCTACCCCTCTGCCGATAGTTGATTCAAAAGATGTTCCATAAGAAGCCTTATTTGTATCATCTTTAAAAGTAGTGGCAGAAGCATTATTCCAAAATAAGCCGTAACCTTTTGTGGAATAAAAATAAGGAATCGCAATCTGCATGTTTTGCTGTTCTAACCGAATGGTTCTTCCTCTTTTATTTATAACTCCTGACTGATGTTGCCCTAATCCGTAGATGGTTTCCTCAGGTGTGAGTGTGAAATCTTGTTTTATAACAAAAGCATGCTGCAAATTGTCTTTACAGGGAGAAAAATATGTGTTATTTTCAGACAACAATATTTGTCCGTTGTTATTCAAAAACTGCAGTTGACCGGTTTTTGAATTAATCTTTATTCTCACCTTTTTGCCGGTAATTTCAAGTTCATTTGCCCCTTTTTTCACGCTGAAGTTCACTCTTTCAAGCTTCATTATCACTGCGAAATCTTCAGGTTTGTAATCCTCTCCAAGCGGTGATTTGGTTGCCCGGACAATATTGTTGTTATAAAACTCTATCGCTATGGTCATAGAATCAGCCTGAACTTTTATCCCATTGAAGATTTTTTGGTAATGCTGAGCCATGGAGTTAGTACATATTATCAGCAGCATAGGCAAAATGGCGAATGCCGCCCTGGGCTTGTATTTCATACTCTAATATTAGCAGTTTAAGCTATGAAATTAAGGTAATTCGGCTTTATATGGGCAAGTTACCTGCCATTGGATGGGAAATACAGAGGTAAAGTGCGCTTTATATAGGGCTTTGATAGGGAGTAAGTAGGGAGTATCCTCCTTTTGTCTTGCCCTTTGATTTGGTTGAGGAGTGCTCCATGATAAAACATGAATCTCAAGTCCATCTCTATCTACCTTTTTCAACAAAGTGTAGATACAGGCAGTGCGACCTATTTGCATCTCACATCATTACGGATAGAGTCATTACTTTTTTAAATAGATAATTTTTATATCAACACGCAAAATTACGGCGCTTTTTTTAAACCTTCCCATTCTACCACCCATGAGCTATCTTCTTTAGGGAAACCCGGTTCAGGAACATTTTTGTCTCCGTCCCACCCGGCAGTCATCATGGCCACCGCATATAATAATCCGCCATTGGAGGGAAGATAAGGATAAGGATTGCCACCGCCTACAAAACCATGCTCATCAAAATGGAATCTTGCTGAAGAATCCAGTAGCATGTTTACTGCTTGTGCAGGATGTCCTAATCTCGCGGCGCACATGGCAACCATTGGGAAATCCCAGCCCCACACACGATTATAATTCCAAACTTTTTGAACCTTCTCAAATGTTTTTTGCATCACGGCAGTATCTACATTGTATCCAGGTAATACACCAAATATGCCGGTAAGCGCCGGATGCTCATAATTATATTTTGTCCACATACTATCAATACCCTCCCATTGTACGTACAATCCGTTCTCTACGGGTAAAGGAGCTAATTTTTCAAGGACTTCCTCCCATTTGGGATTAGCAGGCAAATGGAGTTTTTTAAACCAATTTTGGGCAGCCCTTAACCCGAATCTCCAGTATTCAAGCTCAAATGCGGGATCTTTGGTCGTAAAAGCATCATTATTTTCTGATACTACTTTTATAGGCGGCCCAAGAATATATTGATTGCGAGAAGTATCAAAAAAAGCATAGGAAGCCATGAAATTGGCCGTCTGTTGAATGATTTTCTCCCACTTTCTTAATGTATACACATTGGGATGTGCCCGATAATCAAGGTCAGCAAAGAAAATAGGATGAGGCTCCTGCCATATAAGTAAGGCATGTATTAAATTAGGCCTTCCACGGCCTTTAGGCCCTGTGCATTTTAACCATCTTGCACCCTGGTATCCTTGTGAGCGTGCCCGTTGCATGGCAGTCTTCAGGTTATCTTTATATAGATGCAGGCTTCTATCTAACAGGTCCCATCTGTTCCATAAAGCATAATGTGCCTCATGCCACCAGTACATCTCATAATGAAATTTGCCGTACCAGCTATTATTTACCAAGCCTGTTTCTGCCGGCGGATAATTACCTGCCGCATTAACGGCCATCACGTATTGTGATAATACGATCCTCCTTTCAAGTTCAAACCATCTCGGATCTTTACTTTTAGATAGATCTATCGCCCCTCCACTTTTCCAGAACGAAGGCCAGTAGTGACTACTATTAAATTTAACTTCAGAAAAAGTTGGCAATGTATGCTTTGCCTGCGAAGGCGAGAATGAAAAGACATACTCCACGGAATCCTGGTTCTTATCCGATAAAAAATAATACAGATGCTCTTTTTTTCTGATTATTTTTTCAGCACCTGTCCATCGGCAGGAAACTGTATAAAAAGTGGTATCCAGCCTTCGGTCAAATACACCTGAATGATTGCTTAGAGAAATAAATTTTGTATGATGTAAGGACGGGCTATTGTAATCAGATGCATTACTGAAATATTTTGAGCTGGCATACGGAAAGTGTACGAAGATACCTAATTGCCCGTTTTTGATCAATGGGGATATTATCTTAAAGCTGATGATATCATGATGAGGATCACATACCGTCGTAACTTGAACCGGCTGCCCTTCGAAGGTAAACTTGCTCACTGCAACACCCGTCCATAAGTCGAGTACCTGAACAGGATTTTGAAGATCGTTAAGCACGGCATTTGTCCCGTCCTTCTTTATCAACCGTAATCCAATTCTTCCAAGATCAAATTTCTGAGGATTTTGAATAAGCCAGTCCGTTAAAGCAGGCTGCTTAGGATTGAGCAAATAATAAGGTACCATTCGCCCATGGGTGTTGATTAGTGTTTTCTTAAAATCAGCTATATGCAAACCTTTGGGAACAGGCATACTATGCCAACCCCAGTCCGACATAGTAGTAAAGTTGTCATTAAAAGTTTGCATCCCTGTAATATCAAATCCATAGGCAAAATCCCCATTTCCTACTTGTGTAGGCCCCTTCATGTGTAAATGCCTTATGATAATATTATGGCGTCTTACCAGTGCTTTCCGATCAATTGTCCCGTATGGTACCTCCTGAGCATGCACAGCCAGACTGCAAAAGACCAGCAACAGAAGAATACGGCTAAGAAGAGCAAGATTTGTCAGATGGTTACGTACATTCATATAGAAATAAGATCTGATAGCACACATTAATGAATACATTAATCAATAACCAGGGTTTTGAGTAAGAGAGCCATTACTTTTAGCAACCTCCGAACGCGGTATCGGAATCAGGTAATGTTGCGGTAAAAACGACCTCTTCTCAAGCGTCTGTATCTGGTAAACCTTGCTTCCGTCAGCCTGCTTAGTTATGTGCATGCGGCGTATCGGAATATTTTCAGTAAAGGTCGCTATTTTCCAACGGCGCACATCAAAGAAACGAAGGCCTTCAAACGCTAGTTCAACCCGACGCTCATCTCGAATATCTGCCCATAAGGCATCGCCTGAAGCAGTTACCGGAGGCATATTTACACTAGGGCGGGCACGAACCATATTGATATATTTACGGGCAACATCTTCATTACCTAATTCAAATTCTGCTTCAGCATAGTTAAGAAGTACCTCTGCGTAGCGAAAAAATATCCAGGGGTTAGTTGGCTTTAACGTTGAGCCAGAAGGTGGGATACTTTCAACAACTCCCTTTTTATAAGCATAAGAAGTTAACGAAGCGTTCCATGGTTGGATGCTACTTTCAGGAGAGTCTAACCCTCCGTCAAAAGTTTCAACTACCCGTCCTTGCCAAACTGAACTGTCGTGTAATATGGAGGCATCAAACCTTGGGTCGCGGCCAACATAAGGATTGTTAGGATCATAACCTGATCCGGGGTTCAGCACAAGGCTACCATCGGGTTGTACAATGTACGGCAGCATACCGGTGGCTTTCATTTCATAGGCGTTAACCTGATTTTGAGATGGATTTTGAGAGGTCCACCCATTAGAACCATTAAGACCCTCCTCCAATGAGAAATTGGTTGAGTTTGCCTGAGTGAAATACCGTGCGAAAATAATCTCATTATTGTCTCCCAGGAATGTACCCTGATAATCAGGGTTTAATGAATATCCCAGGTTTAGCAATGCTGCTGATGCGTCGGCGGCAGCTTGCCATTTTGTGTCATCATGATTTGGATTATTTAGCGCGCTGGCATCATAAAGAAGCGCACGTGCTTTAAGTGCCAGGCAGGCATTTGCAGAAGCTCTCCCTTCCTGACTTGCCGGCTGCCTAGGTGGCAAATGGGCAGCAGCAGTATCTAATTCCGAATCAATAAATTTTACGCAGTCGTCGTACGACGACCGTGTAACCTGAAAATTATCATGCAGTCCGAAAACTTTGGTAATAATTGGTACGCCCCCATAACGCCAGATCAGATTAGCATAGATATAGGCTCTCAGGAATCTCATTTCCGCTTTCACTTCTGTTTTAAAAGTAGCATTGACCGGAGCAGCGTCTATCTTTGAGAAAAAAACATTGATGTTATAGATATAGCCGTAAGCAAAGTCCCAGTAATTAATCTTTGTTGACATACTGGTTACATTGTCTTGTGTCAATTGACCGGTTTGTACCATATACAAGTTTCCGTATTGATGGATATTGAAGGCTTCGTCATCTGCCGCAGCCAGCAAATCGTTCTGGTATCCATGCAACAATACGTTATATTGTGCATTAACATAAAGCTGGATAAGGTTCTGATTACTCCATGTATTGGCATCAGATATTGTATCCAAAGGCGTTAAATCAAGTTTATTACAGGACATTGCTGTAAAAACAATCATTAATATACAAATGATTTTTTTCATATCTTTAATATTAATATTAAAAGGTTGCATTAATTCCAAAATTAATTACACGCTGTGGTGGATAATACCAGTAATCTGTAGTTTCCGGATCAAATCCCAAGGCTTTCATGTGATCATAAATCAGGAATAAATTACTCGCACTGACAGAAAACCGCAAATTTTTCATGCCTATGCTTTTGACTATATTTTGGGGCAAGTTGTAACCTAAGTTTACATTCTTAACCCTTAAAAAACCTGCATCAATAAGCCATTGAGTAGAGTTTATAGTATTGTTATTAAAATTTTCATAGCTTGCTCTTGGCATTGTCGCATTAGTATTTGCAGGCGTCCAACGGTCAGTAGCTCTCCAATTTAAAAAGTTCCCTAATGAGTAACTCATTACTGGGAAATAACCTCCAAAATACTGTTTGGCGTCTGCTTGTCCCTGCAAGAGTATGAATAGGTCAAACCCTTTGTATTTAAAGCTGGCATTAAACCCAAAGGTCATCTCTGGAATATTTGTTTGATCTTCGAGAATTTGGTCGCGTGAGTCAATGGTTCCATCATGATTTATATCTGCGTATTTTATATCACCCGGTACTGTACCTGGCAGGTGTGGGTAGGCATTGATGTCAGCCTGACTTTTGAAAATTCCGATAGCTTTATAGTACACAGTCCAGCTCCTATTGGATGGCCTTCAGCTAGCTGATAAGGCTCTAAACCGGGTTGTGCATTACCGTAAATAACTTTATTCCTGGCGAAAGCAAGATTTCCAGAAAGACTATATTTAAACTTGTGTTGATTATTGGCATGGCTAAGCACCAATTCAAATCCTTTATTGTCAACAATTCCAATATTTTCATCCGGCAATGTTAACCCGGTATAACCGGGGACAACTGAAGCGGCCGTTGTTAAAATATTAGATCTCCTGGTTTGGAAATAATCAAATGTAATACCTAAGAAACCATCCCATAGTGTTGCGTCCAATCCGACATCTCCTGTTTTAGCCGTTTCCCAAGTAATATTAGGATTAGGAACTCCTGTTTGCACCAAACCAGTGACGTCGCTTCCTCCTATTACATAGTTATTCCCATAACCATAAGTAGTTAAATACTGAAATGGATTTACCGCATCATTACCCATTATGCCGTATGAGGCACGAAGCTTAAGCTCATTTACGAAGGTGTATTTTTTCATAAACTGTTCTTCCGATAATTGCCAGCCAGCAGATGCACTTGGAAAATATCCCCACCGTTTATTGGGGGGGAAATTTGGAGATCCGTCGCGCCTCATTGTAATTTCAGCTAAATATTTTCCAGCATAATCATAGCTAACCCTTCCAAACTCGCTTTGCCTTGCAGTTTGTGAGGCGGACCCATTGTTGGACTGTTGGGTGGGATCGCTGCTACCGGCAAATATCTGTGGTAGTACTGTTGATGGAAAATTACTTCTATAGGCTTCAACAAAGTTGCCGTATGTTGAAGTTTGTTCATAACCTAACAATGCTTTTATGCTATGCAGTCCAAATGTTCGCACATAATGGATTTTTGTAGTTAAATAAAGCAAAGAGCCAAGTGATATATTATCATCCAATGTTGCCTGATCTGTTCCCACTCCTGAACGGCCTTGCGTTAATGCACCGGTAGTAGGATCCTTGTAATAGACATAGTCCGGTTCCAGGAAAGTTTTAACAAAGGTACTATTGGGATCATAACTGCCACTACCTTCTACAGATAATCCTTTTACCCATGGCAACTGCCAATTTATATACCCGGTGCTTTGAAATGTATTTACCTTTTGAGTTTGATAACCAGCATTATCATTTACCCAGTTGAGAATATTTTCGCTTCCTCTAAGCGGTTGAGGATCTTTA
>SCQV01000537.1 GCA_004299085.1 Chitinophagaceae bacterium
GATTTTTCTTGACCTTTTTTGTCTCGGCTTAGACGAGATGGTTATCCCGCCCAAGGCGGAACGAGAAGTAACACTAACCTATTATTGAATAAAAATCATTTTAACTATAATAAATGACTACTATCCGCTTTAATACAGGAACGATAATATGAACGCAGACTTGCCTGCGGCAGGCAGGTTTTCATGATTTTTTATGATCTGCGCCGAAGGCGAATCATATTTCGCACGTGATTGAGCCAAATATGATTGATAATCTGCGATTATCTTATTAGATCATAACAATCTGCGTTCTTTTCTTTTAACCTGCACATAAACGGATAATCATTCTATAATATTAATATCAAATATTGCCTGCGAAACTTAAGTTCTTAATCCGCTCTCATCTTAATCACGATCTTCTTCACCGTCGCCGTATCAGAAGCATTCACCCTTAAGCTTGGCCGGTGCCCTTCACCCGGGAAAAAAATAAAAAAAGTTCCCGGCCGTGCCAGGTAATATTTCCCCGGCCCTTTGTAATTAGCGGCATCTTTCGATTCATCATAAGGAACAGTCTGGGTAAGCTTTGAAACGGGAGATTCCCCAATCTTTTCTTCCCCTTCAATCACACATTGAATATCTGCATATTTCCGGTGAGCTTCCCATTGTGTTTTATCAAGATCCTTTGGCACATACGTACTGATAGAAGCATACACATCTTGTCCCACAATAGGATAATTTCCCGGAGCAAGGGACCCTAAATCCTTTCTGTTCAGAAAAGTAAAAGCTTTTTCCCACCATTCAGCGTGTTTGTGATACTGAACATAAAATGTCCGGGCATCAATGGAAGGATGCGGTTTTTCGGATAATCCTTTTCTCCATGATCCATGCTCCATCCATTGTTCAGCAGCCTTTTTACCCACTTGATTTACCTGAGGCGTTTGAGCAGAAGCCATGTAAGCACCGGATACAGCCAGTATGCATAAGTAAGCAGTTCGTATCATATTAGGATAAATTTTAATTAGATGAAATCATTTTCGTGTCACAAAACTAAAATAATATTGGCAGATTTGCAATCCTTTGCATAAAATAAGCTAAATCTTCTATATAAGTTTCGCACATAATTCTTTGCAAAGATTATTGCTTAGAAGACGTAAAGAATTAAGTGTTCAAATACTTTATTTATTTTCTTTTGCCTTGTACAAAGGATTCCTTCAGGGATGCAAAAGGAGCAAAATAGAAAACGATACTTCTTTAAAAAATGAAATCAAAGAAGTGCTGGTCTCTGTGGGTGGACGCATCCCTGCCGGCCGGTAGGCGGCGTTTTTTCCTGATCTTTTTTGTCTCGGCTTAGACGAGATGGTTATCCCGCCTTAGGCGGGACGAAAAGTAACAATAACATATTCTTAAACAAAAACCATTTTTAACTATAATATTAATATCAAATAGTACCTGCGAAACATAAATGATTAATACTTAATCGCTTCTCCTTGTTTGGGGATAGAATTTATAATAAAATTCCTCAGATCTTCACTGGCTTTTTTCAAATCATCTTTACGCAGATACATCATGTGCCCGCTGCGAAAGCCTTTCCATTCCATCCGGTCTTTCAACCTGCCGTTAATATCTATTTGCCACATCGAATATTTGGCGTTAAAATATTCACAGGCGCCATCGTAATAGCCGGACATGACCAGGAGATGCAGCGCAGGATTAGATAGCATAGCAGATCGCAGTTGGTCGCCCGTCTGATCATTTTTATTATCCCAGGGAAATACCGGACCAAACATCCAGTATTTCAGATCAGTTTTGAAATTCAATTCATTTCTCAGATAATAATTGATGGCAGGTGTAAACGCATCTAACCAGGCAGTTAGCTCGGCATTATAATTGGGATTAGTGCCGGCATTTTCTTCATCTATTCCCATATAGCGTGAATCCAAACGTCCAATGGTATAACCTGAATCACGGAGCAGGTCTTTCCAGAAATACCCGGTCGGGATGATCAGATTGTGTTGCAAAACATGCTTGACAGATATGCCGGAATATTTGGAAATCATTTGTGCAGCCTGCTGTCTGTCCTGTTCCGAAAGCGAACCGCCTTTTGCCAGCATAGGAATATAATTGTCTATAGTATATTTTTCGACTTCCGGCAAGATATCCGATAAATCTTTTTGCTGCAAATCGGGCCCCAGCGCTTTATGATACCAGGCAGTAGCCGCATAATAAGGAAGATTTAAAGCTTCACCAACAGGGCCGTCACGCTTTATTCCTAAATCCGTAGGTGAAACTAAAATAACGCCATCCAGATACATCCATTCTGAATTTGCCAAAGCATCTGCCATACCTGAAACACGTGTAGTGCCATAGCTTTCGCCCAATAAAAATTTCGGTGAGCGCCAGCGATCATGACGGCTTACAAAGGTGCTGATCCAGTCTGATAAATATTTGATATCTTCATTCACGCCGAAGAAAGTGGATTTGTCCGTCTTATCGTCCAATATGCGCGAAAATCCGGTATTTACCGGGCATACATACACGATATCCGCCTCATCTAAAACAGAATATGGATTTGCTTCTACTCCATACGGCTGAACCGGGTAACCTTCATCACTTACTTTCAGTCTTTGAGGCCCGGTGAACCCGATATGCTGCCATACACTTCCCGTTCCCGGACCACCGTTAAAAGAGATGAGCAATGGACGATCCACCCGATCCTTCACATCATTGCGTTCATAATAAACATAAAAAAGAGAAGCAATCACTTTACCATCTTGATCCCACACGGGTTGCGTGCCGGCAGTGGCGGTATAAGTAAAATGCTGGCCATTAATAGTAGCATCATGCTGCGTTACGATGGCAGTATCAGGTGGCAAGCGTAAGCCGCTCGGATGTGGCTGATCATGTACCTTTTCAGCGGGTTTTTGTTGTGCAGTTGCAGCACCAATAAAAAGCAATATTATTAGGGGGGAAAGCATAATTGATTTTCTCATCCGGTGTAAATTTTTGTTTGAAGCTATAAAAATACATATTTCACCGTTGCACGCTAAATCTTATTTTGAGGTGCCCGTATTTTGAGTGAATTGGATAACCATATAAGTTTACAGAAAGAGGCGCATAAGTACCCCTTATTTTAAATGATCTTTTAAGGCATTTTAGGTTAATATTAACCACGAATGCCTCGTCTTAGTCGAGACAGACACGAATGACAGGACGGGTTATAACAAATCTTGATTGAAAGGAATCAAATGAATTCGTGGATGAGTGGTTCAGCTTATTTCCTCCAAAAGGTCTCAAACACGAATACACCAATACTTTTTAATTCCTTAAAATGATAAATTCCAGGAATAACTATATTCGTGCATTAGTGGTTAAAGTCAGTCTCTATGGGATAACTAAACGCCTCTTTCTATAATATTATTCGCGCATGAGTGACAAGAATTTATTTTCAGAAAATGCCTCTGCTACGAATTCACGAATGGTTCAAGCCTTAACAGTATTTTCATTAGTGCATTCGTGGTTAAAGGCGGTTTGCAGGAGTAACTAAACGCCTCTTTCTATAAGTTTATACAAGCTCTTTGTCCGTTTTTCATCTCTCAGGGCTTATCCTGATGAATGAATAAGAATGGAATTATCCGCTCGATAGGAGCGGCCTGTTTGCAAATAATAGAATAAAAAGCAGCACTGTGGCTCCATTAGGAGCCTCTTGTTTCTGTGGCAGACTGAGTGTCATTAGTCCCTATGGGTATTGCAGGGTTTTCTTGCTGAAAGAGTTGTTTATTCAGGAGACTCCTTATGGAGCCTGTCTCAGATAAGAACTCTCAAAATAAGATTTAGCCCATCACTTTAATAACGATATTTCCTATATTTGCTGCAGACATTATCAATAATACTGGAAGTGAATCCGGTTATTTATTGTAATCATGAATTATCAAAACCTCAATATTCATACGAATGGTGAATTCAGGTTTTCTCTGATTGAAAAGCCATTCAAATATTCTTTATTCAACGGTAAAGACAAATCCTTTTATAGCATTGCTTACAACAAAGGGCAGGCCACTACGGTGCTGATAGATGAAGTACCTTATTCCTTTGAGGAGCAGATGGTTTTGCCATTAATGGCTAATCAGACGTTCTCTTTTCAGAACCCGCAAGATGTGTTGATCTGGCAATTCAACCGTGAATTTTATTGTATCTCAAACCATGATGCGGAAGTAGGCTGCGTGGGATTTCTTTTCCATGGATCATCCGGAACACCCTTTGTGCAGCTTAATGAAGAAGAGCGGCTGAAGCTCGCACGTATGATTGAAGTATTTAAAGATGAATTTGAAACAAGGGATAATATTCAGACAGAAATGCTCCTGTCACTATTGAAGCGGCTGATTATTTTTGTTACGCGTATTGCCAAAATACAATTTATTGACAGCAGCAAGATAGACGATGTCAGGTTATACACTATCCGTCATTATAATCTTTTGGTGGAGATTCACTTCAGAACACATCATGATGTTGGTTTTTATGCAAATGAATTAAACAAATCACCTAAAACACTGTCCAATCTTTTTTCCCTGTATAATCATAAATCACCTCAGCAGGTTATTCATGAACGGCTTATCGTGGAAGCAAGGCGCCTTTTATATTATACGGATAAATCCGTGAAAGAAATAGCCTATGAATTAGGCTTTGAAGACGCCGCTTATTTCAGTAATTTCTTCAAAAAGAATATGCGGGTGTCTCCTTCTGATTTTAAAAGAAACGCCATGATGGCAGTTTAAGGGGGAAATATTTACAATCCGTCGGGAAATCCACCTATTGCTTGCCCTTATTGATAGCTGCATCTTTGTTGCCTAAAGTTTTATACTATGCAAACAATAGATGTTCCGCTGTTAAAAAATCCCACTGCCGAAAATCAGCTTATTCTGGCAAATAAGGGCCCTGATTGACACGATTAATCTGATTGGGATACAATGCATCAGTAATTATCTGCCTGCATAACATCACCGGGGGTTCCTCTTGACTTCCCTCCGGCGCCGGATTTGAAATGACTGTTAAGGTTTTCCTAAAGGGAAATAATCACAAGTCATTGGGAAAAAACATCCATGTTCACGGCAAACACCCCATCTACCTTTGTGATACAAAATCAACATCATAAAATTAAAAATCATGAAACCACTAACAAAAATTATCAGCTTAGCAGCGCTCGCCACTGTGGCGCTTACATCCTGTAATAATATGGTTGTAAGCCCTGTATCTCCTTCCGGGATGAAAACAATTACCATCCGGAATATTGGTTCATCCAAACAGTTAGTTGAATCAGGAACATTTAAAGGAATGGGAAGCGCCACGGTAAATACTCCCCTGATTTTACCAGGGCAAGAAGTAAGCTTTTCATTTTATGCCGGCAAAGGACAGACTTTAAATTTTGCCACCATGTATGGTTGGTCAAAAGATTGCTTTTTTGCCCCGGCTGATTCAGGACTGGCTCTTTATCATGCTGATGGAACGCCGGTGACGGGAGATATTTCCGATCAGATCATGCTTTGGGATGACGGAACGAAAACAAATGGAAAAATTAATCCTTCAGGTCCCGCTGTTGGAGGTGGCAATCTGGTTAGTAGGCCGATTAAAGAAATAGGCGGAAGCATGGATAATGACGGCAACTCATTTCTTCCCGCTTCTATGCTGATGAATGTAACGTTGACTTATAATGACACCACTTCTCAATTTACCATCACTATAAAAAATATCTCGGGTGGAACACAGAATACGACACCCTTCAGCCCTGGAGTTTGGGCAGTATCTAATTCGCTGGGCGGTCATTTGTCAGATCCCATGCCATACTTTACTGATGACTCTTTGGACAGGGGAAATGGACTGGCTAAAATTGCTCAAATGGGTGATAACTCGAAACTGGCAGCTTACGATTCTGCAAATACAGGCATTATAATCCCGCTTTCCCCTGTTTTGGTAGTGATATATCACAAAGGCAATAATCCGGTATTTAAGGTAACTGAAGCAGATTTCGGACAGGGACTTGCTGATATTGCACAAAAGGGAATGGCATCCACATTGGCAAGCGCCCTTAAAAATATGCCGGGTGTAACCAACGTATATGTCTTAGGTTCTTCACCCATTTTACCAGGTGGAATGGAAACCGGGCAGATTCAATATGCCAACGGCGATAAAATATTTATTGCGACCATGTTCGGTACATCCAACGATTGGTTTTTTGCAAATGAAACCGGAATGAATGCGAACAAATCAGGTGATGTAAGCAATATGATTAGCTTATATGATGATGGCACTGCATTGGAGCAGTATCCTGGTGCAGGAAACAGGCAGGCAGGATTCGGAGGAACACAAATACCGGAAAGCAATCCCATAATGGAAGTAGGTAATACCTTTCCAATCCCTCCGGCAAAAGATGTTATTCAGGTGAGTTTGAATTAAGTTAATATTCCAATTTTATGCTATGAAAACGATCGAATAATTATTCGCAATTATCCAGGAAAAAACGGAACCTGCCTATGCAGACAGGCAGGTCCGCATTCCTATAATATTATTACCATAATAACGTGAGTCCGGAGGCTCATTAAAACATTCTCCATTGATTACCGGAAATGCATGTTTTATCATGGAGCACTCCTCCTCTCAATCAAAGAGCCAGACAAAAGGAGGATACTCCCTGTCTTCTCACTATCTTCTCCCTACATAGTGGCTATAGGGTGCCTACTAAAGGCTGCTACAGGCATAAGCGAGCCGGCAATACTACCTTGTTTATCAAGGTGAAATGGACGAACTCATGTAATATTAATGAGCATTCGAATATTAATTATATGGTTATCAGTTAGTTAGAGAGAGGCATACCACCCTGCACCCTGTATATAGCTTGAAAGGTTGGAGGATGGATAGAGGGAGGCCACCCCATAGGTCAAGGATGGATTAAGAATGGACTAAAGGTACTAAAAGCGCACTTAGCGTATCTATGAGTGGGATTTATCCGCAGGGTTAAGGGGGATATAAGGCTTGATTAGCACATAGATCATC
>SCQV01000538.1 GCA_004299085.1 Chitinophagaceae bacterium
TACGGGCATCACATTCGGCAGGGGCGTATTATGGTTGTATGAGCCTTTTGCAGGCGACAGTTCATAGTAGTAATTCGAATAGGTTTGTAGTTCCGGCAATGCAGATAGAAGACCACCCACGCTTTGCATGGAGAGGACTCATGTTAGATTGTTCCAGGACCTTCTTATCAATAGATTTTCTGAAAAGGATGATTAACCGAATGTCTTTTTATAAATTGAATACCCTCCATTTACATTTAACCGATGATCAGGGCTGGAGACTTCAAATAAAGAAGTATCCATTGCTTACAACCAAAGGTGCCTATTTTGTTGCATGGTATCATGAGCCGAAGGAATTTCAGGGATTTTATACACAATCTCAAATGAAAGAATTGGTTGCATACGCACAAAAAAGACATATCACCATAGTCCCTGAAATTGAATGTCCCGGTCACAGTCATGCTGCATTATATGCATACCCTGAATTATCCTGTGAGGGAAAGGTTACCCCCGTCTTCCCTGCCTTTGGGGAAGATCAAAAGGTAAGGGCCTTTAGTCCCTGTAAAAAAGGTACCTATCTTTTTTATAAAGAGGTTATCCGGGAAGTAGCAAACGTATTTCCTTCACCATATATCCACATGGGGGGAGATGAAGTTTCTCCGGACGCATGGAAAAACTGTACACGCTGTAAAACAATGGCTGATAGCCTAGGCATACCCGATGATACAAAACACCTTCAAAAGATTATAATGGATAGCGTAGGTAAGTATGTAAGTGAGGAGGGCAGAAGACCCATCGGATGGGATGAAGTATTTTATGAGGGAGTACAAAAGAATTATATTATTCAGTTGTGGAGATCGGATGAAAGTATTAAAGAAGCAAAGGCAGGATACGATGTAATACTTAGTCCTACCACCAATCTATATTTTGACTATACCTATAAAACCACACCTACAAAGAAAGTCTTTTCATTCAATCCAATTCCTGATAGTGCCACAACGGAAGAAAAGAATCATTATCTGGGGATTGAAGCCTGTTTCTGGTCTCACATTGACAGGACAGAATCTAAAATGGATTATCAACTTTTTCCAAGAGTATTGGCGTTGTCCGAGCGAGCATGGTCCGCAAAAAGAGATACCAGCTATAATGATTTCCATCAACGGGAAATAAAACAAGAACCTTGGCTTAATTATTTTAAAATAGTCTATAACAAAACCCTTTTTTAGGCCATTTTTTTTAGTAAAATAATGATACAATAATGGATTCTCTTTTCAGATATTGGGTAAGTTTTTTATTAAATCAATAAAGTGAACCATTTACCTGGTTAGGGCTATCCTTATCTCTTTATTGATATAGTAATGGTACCTTTAAATACATAACCAATAATGTTAAGATAATTATATGAGATGTTAAAATAGTTTAATATAGGTTACGAGTGACCTATTATATTTGTAATGTAATCGTTTTTTTCAATAATAGAGCCTGTTTGTAAATATACGGTAAATGGAGTTTGAACGCCAAGAATGTTTCATAGACAAATATAAACAGGCTCTCTATTATCCTGTAAAACACAAGAGGAGAAGTGGCTCTAAATACTATAGTAAAATCTATGGTATAAGAAATCAGTTATTAACACCTAATCATTCTAATACTTAATATGTAGCTCAAATGAAATATTTCTTGCTCGCAATATTGCTCATTCCGGTATTTGGCACCGTAACGGCCCAGGGAACAACAATCATCCCCAAGCCTACTGAGGTGACAATCTCCCAGGGGGAGCCGGGCTTTGCGATAAATAAAAATACGGTTATTGTTACAGATATAACATTTTCTTCAGATGCGGTCATCTTAGCCACCTATTTGAATAAGCTAACCGGTTTTGTAATTCCGGTAAAACGAGGTGATATCAAACTTTCATCATCAAAAACAATAATTCTATTTAAGCAGGATATCTCAGATGAAATCCCCCAGGAAGGTTATTTAATGAGTGTCTCTGGTAAAGAGATTAAAATACGGGCATCACATTCGGCAGGGGCGTATTATGGTTGTATGAGCCTTTTGCAGGCGACAGTTCATAGTAGTAATTCGAATAGGTTTGTAGTTCCGGCAATGCAGATAGAAGAC
>SCQV01000539.1 GCA_004299085.1 Chitinophagaceae bacterium
CATGGATTATGGACATGGAACATTGAGCGTCCGGACCAATTGAAGTGCGATGTGTGCGGGGCTATATTTCCGAATGACAACTATCCTGAAAATATTGTATTTCATACAAAATGGGAGAAGTCACAAACTCTAAGCTACTGCGGCGGCGACCCCTTTGTTATTTTTGGATACAAAGAAGGCAGGCCATCTTTTACTGCTAACATACGATCCCGCAAAGTACAATGGATTGCCAACTATTGCCGTACGCTTGCCGAGGCATATATTCTCACAGGTGATATTGCGTATGCGGCCAGTTGTAAAGCCATTCTAACCAGGTTTGCCGATTGCTATCCAAACTGGCTGGTGCACGTAGGCTATGGCGAATACGCAGACATGGATCCACGTATAGCCTCCGGGAATATTAATAATCTTCCCGGGCCGGAAATCTGCCCTCCACCCAATAAACCTGATAATGCTCTATGGACAGGCTACTGGAGCGCAGGTAGGGCAAGTGGTGTAGGTCTCGAGTCTGATTTCGTACGTAAGGTGGTGGCTGCTTATGACCTGACTTGTTCTGCCAGGGATGCAACAGGCGGCCCTGTTTATACCTATGAAGAAAAGCAGAAAATAGAGCGCGATCTTTTACTGGAAAGCACTTTCCTCTTAGTTGCTGACCAGGCTATTAATAACAAATCAGTCAGCAACCATTCGGCGGCGGCTCTTGTAGGAATGTGTGTGGGAAATCCGGAATTGGTCCGCTTTGGATTAGAGAGCTTTAATAAAACGGTGGATGGATGGTTCCTTGCAGACGGTACCACCAGCGAATCCCCCTTTTATGGTTTGATGACACTTGGCGGAATATGGGATATGGCACAGGCCTCCCGCGGATATAGCGACCCTGCCGGCTACACCGATAGCAACGGACGGAGAATAGACTCTCTTGATCTATATAATGACACCAATTATGGCAATGTGCTGGATGCCTTTTTTAAGGGGTTACAGGGCGACTTATATTTCCCGCCTTATGCAGATTCATTTCTCAGTACAAGCCTTGACGTTTCTTACATTGAGTTAATGGTGGCGAATTATCCTGAACGTATTCAATATCTTTCGCTGCTCAAAGAATTGTGCGGGAACAGCCTTTCAGCCCACAGCGGATCAGTGATGGATGCGCATACAACAACTATTGAAACAGATGATGAACCTGTTTTGATACTGCCTTATGACCTTACAAAACCTTATGGATATTCATCTTTTTCTTTTTATTATCGAAAGCCTGGGCTTGAGATGAAAGGCTCTCCGGAATTAAAATTTACAGACTGGGCTCCGCCTGAATTGAGAATTGGACACACGCGCACAGGAAAGGACGGCCGTGAAAGCCTTTTGCTGATGAGTGCAAGCCATTGGGGAAACCATCATGATATGGATAGTCTGAATATTTATTATTGGAAAAAAGGACACGAAATACTTTCAGATCTCGGCTACCTATGGGATCATCCGCTTAAACCACAAAACAAAAGAACCGTAGCCCATAATACTGTTGTGATTGATGAAAAAGACCAATTGAAAAAAGATCGTGGCGGAGATATCCTGTTTTTCAAAACATCCGAACAGGTAAAAGCGATGGAGACATCGTCCAACGCATACCAGGAAGCAAAATTATATCGCCGGACCTCAGCAATTATAGATCATGGCAATGGGAGAAATTATGTAGTTGACTTTTTCAGAGTTGAGGGAGGGAAAAAACAGGATTATGTTTTCCACACAAGCGCCCAATCCTGCGAGGTACGTGATCTTGAGCTACAATCTACTCGCGATGTAAAACTTTACGATTTTAAAAATATACGTTCTGCTGACAGAGGAAGAGTCTGGCAGGCAACATGGAAGAGTGGTGAGAATATGAACTGCGTAGCATGGTCGCTAAGTAACGAAGAAGAGCGCGTATTTGTAGCAGACGGATGGGGCCAGCGCGATTGGAAAAATTCAGATATTGGCGCCACCATACCTTATATAGTACGGAGGTGTGAAGGCAGCGGCCCCAAGATTTTCATGTCGGTGTTTGAAGGTTATGAAGGAAGGGAGCCATTCGTTCGAAATGTTAAGCTAATAGATCCAAAAGGAATTATTGAGGTAGAGACAAGTATCGGCACAGACTATATCATGTCTGCAACAGGTACAGATACCCTGAGAAGTGGGATGGGACAAGAAAGTAAAAATCTGACAGGTCATTTTGCTGCTGTCTCATTACAAAATAAAAAGCCGGCCTGGGATTTTTTGGTTTCCGAAAATGACCAATAGCATTTTAAATATTTGAATAAAGATTTTTTAAAGAAGCTCCTTGGGTTAAAGCCCATAAAAGTCTGAACAATTTAATCCCCAAAGCTTTTCTTTTTCCTGTGGGTTCAAAAAGGAAGTATTTTTTTCAACGATCTCACAGACCTGTGAATACGAAGCTGAAGGAAGGCACACGGGCCAATCACTTCCAAACATTACCCTGTCTGTTCCAAATATATCCAGTGTTATAGAAATGTAGGTTGAGAAATCTGAGAATTTCCAATTGTTCCAATCGGCCTCAGTCACCAGTCCTGCCATTTTACAATACACATTATCGTACTTACCAAAAACTTTCAATTCTTCTTTCCAACTTTCTGTAACCTGGTCTTTGATGTTCGGTTTAGCAATATGGTCAATTACAAATTTTTGATCAGGAAATTTCTCAACAAATTTTATGGCGTTCTTTAAATGCTTCGGATAGATAAGAATATCGTAAGTGAAATTGTATTTTTTAAGCAAAGAAATACCGTCACAAAAATCTTTTCTCAATAAAAAATCATCTTCCTTTTCTGCCTGTACAATATGTCGGAAACCTTTTAAAGTTTTAAACTGTGAAAAATATTCCAAACGTTCTTCAATAGCTGGGGTCCGGAAATCAACCCAACCGACTACGCCCTTTATGATGTCATGATTCTTTGCCAGGTCTAATAAATAGTGTGTTTCTTTTTCAGTTTGATCGGCCTGTACAACTACGCATCCTTCAATGCCATTTTCAAGCATCAGGGGTTTTACCTGTTCCGGATAAAAGTCCTGCCTGAGTACAGACATGGAATCGTTGATCCATGATGGGTCGAGGATAGAATTAAATTCCCAAAAATGTTGATGGCTGTCTATTTTCATAATAATTGTATTTTCTAATTAAAAAAAATCACTTGGGTGCATCCCAAATTCATCCTGCTCTGCAGTGCAACAAAGCAATATACACCAAATGTAAAAAATTGAAAATGAACTTGTTGCGAAAGGTGTATATATAATTGTCGCCGGTTGGCGGTGACCTGCCTACCGGACAGGCAGGCGCCAACCGAAGCGGTCCGCCGTGGTCGGTGTCCTTTAGATTTGCATTATTAATTTATTAAAACATATTACTATTATTATTACTTTTCTTTTTTTGTTTCTTTTTTTCTTTTAGAATTCACTACTTTATGTGGATAACACTAACCATCAGCAGCGGCACATTATGTTCCCGTGTCAAGGTTAAATACCTATGTGGAGATACAATCCGCTGCTGTTTTTTCCCTTAGTGTCCATATAGCAATTAGGGTTAACTACCCACTATTAAGGACTAGGACGATGGGGCAAAAATGGTTAATGCATTACTCACAATTTAAACCCAAAATAATGAAAAAACAAACATGCTTTTTTTTAGGAATAGATGTTTCAAAACTATGGTTTGATATCACTTTAATGATGGTTGTTAATTTTCAAAAACAACAGATGATCACAGAGCGTTTTGACAATACTATTGAGGGATTAGCCTTACTAAAAAAATGGCTTAAAGCACACAAAGTAAAATTTAATAATGACACCTTATTGGTAATAGAAAATACAGGAATTTACCATCGGTTGTTATGGCAATTTTTTTGTGAAAATAATATTCCAATTCACATCGGAAATGCAGCGCATATTAAAAAGAGCTTCGGTATTGCTCGTGGCAAGAACGATAAGATAGACAGCCAGCGTCTTTGCAGCTATGCTTACAAGAATGATGATGAACTGCAAGCCAGTGCTGCATTGAACCCTGTGTTTCTCTCTCTTAGGGATTTAATAACGTCCAGGACAAGATTAATAGCCCAGCTTAATGCCAATAAAACTTACCTGAAGGAATTAAAAAATATCAACGATAAGGCTACGCAAAAAATGATGGAGAAGATTTATGAAACAGCAATGGGCGGTTTGAAAAAATCAATAGCTGAAATAGAGAAGCAAATAGCATCGGTCATTAAAAATGATCCGTCAATAAATGCCAATTATAACCTGCTTCTTTCAGTGCCTGGCATAGGCCCTGTTATCGCAATCTATATTTTATGCTGCACCAATAATTTTGCAAATAAAGTCAGCGGCAAACAACTGGCCTGTTACGCCGGGCTTGCACCATTTAGTGAGTCAAGCGGCAAGAGCTTAAAGGGACGTAATAAAGTACATAAAATGGCCAATAAAGAACTTAAAGCTTTGCTTCACATGGGTGCTCTATCAGCCATACAACATTATAAGGAATTTAGAGATTACTATGACAGAAAAGTAAACGAGGGCAAGCATCCCAATTGTGTGCTAAATGCGATATGCAATAAAATAGTACTCAGGGCCGCAGCAGTTGTGAATAACCAAAAAAAATATGTGGATAACTATAAAAAAACAGCCTAAAAAAGATTTGTTTTAGTCATAGCAATCTCCACC
>SCQV01000540.1 GCA_004299085.1 Chitinophagaceae bacterium
GAGGTACCAAGCGGAGTCGAACCGCTGTGTAAGGTTTTGCAGACCTCTGCCTAGCCACTCGGCCATGGTACCTTTTTTCTGCAAACCGCAAAAGTAATTAATTTTCCATATTCTCTGCTTTGAATTTTTAATTGAATGATTAACTTTGCCGCTTCTCATTCACTTCATAACTAAATCATGCAGCCATCAGTTAAAATTTTCTCGGGGAATTGTACCCGTGAGCTTGCAGAAAAAATTGCTACCCGCTACGGAAACGGATTGGGAAAAATAAACATTCAGAGATTCAGCGATGGTGAATTTCAGCCTGTTTTCCTGGAAAGCATCCGCGGTGATTATGTTTTTTTAGTGCAAAGCACGTATGCACCTACTGACAATTTAATGGAATTGTTGCTCATGATTGATGCCGCACGCCGTGCCTCTGCAGGATACATTACTGCAGTTATTCCGTATTTCGGCTTTGCCCGCCAGGACAGAAAAGACAAGCCCCGAGTAGCCATCGGCTCCAAGCTGATTGCCAATATGCTAACTGCTGCCGGCGCTAACAGAGTAATCACTATGGATTTACATGCGCCGCAAATTCAGGGATTTTTTGATATCCCTGTGGATCATCTGGACAGCTCCGCTATTTTCATTCCTTATATTCAGCAACTTAATCTGGAAAATCTTACCTTTGCGTCCCCTGACGTAGGAAGTACCAACAGAGTGCGTGAAGTAGCCTCTTATTTTAATGCGGAAATGGTGATCTGCGATAAGCAGCGTAAACGTGCCAATGAGATTGCTTCCATGACGGTGATTGGAGATGTAAAAGACAGAAATGTAGTGCTGATTGATGATATTATAGATACGGCAGGCACATTAACTAAGTCAGCCGCCATATTGAAGGAAAGAGGTGCTTTAAGCGTTCGTGCCTTTTGCACCCATCCTGTCTTGAGCGGCAAAGCTTATGAAAATGTTGAGAATTCTGTACTGGAGAGTCTGTTAGTCTGCGATACCATTCCGGTAAAAAAAGAATGTTCAAAGATAAAAGTAGTAACTGTCGCAGATCTTTTTGCAGTAGCCATACGGAACGCTTATGAAAACAGGTCAATCACCAGCTTATTTGTACACAGCCAGCGAAAGGCAGCCATGCAATAGCGTAATCAATTAAAAAAACAAATACGTAAAACAATGAAAACAATAACCATCGAAGGCCAACTCAGGAGCGAAACCGGAAGGAGAGCGACCCGCCAACTTCGTTCTGAGGAAAATGTACCCGGTGTTATTTACGGAGGTCCGCAGAATATAAATTTCTACGCTCCGGAAACCGCTTTCAATAACCTGGTTTATACTCCGGAATTTCAAGTGGCGGAGGTAAGAGTGGGCGATAAAACCTATCGCTGCGTGCTTAAAGATTTACAGTTTGAACCTGTAACAGATAAGTTGACACACATTGATCTGCTGGAACTTTCTGAAAATAAAAAGGTAACCGTAACGCTCCCTATCGAATATGTTGGTCAGCCTGTCGGCGTAAAAGGAGGAGGCAGATTAGTCATTAAAATGAAATCTTTGAAGGTAAAAACCTTACCTAAATATCTACAGGAGAAGATTGAAGTAAACATTGATGACCTGGAACTGAATAAAAATATCAGGGTGGAAGATGTAAAAGCGGGAAATCTTGAAATCATGAATTCACCGCGTATTCCCATTGCCTCTGTTGTAACAACCAGGGTATTGTTGAAGGAAGAGACAGCACCTGCCGCTGCACCTGCTGCCGGAGCCACAACGGCTGCACCTGCCGCCGGAGCTCCTGCTGCCGCCACTCCTGCTGCTGCAACGCCAGAGAAGAAGGGATCTGAGAAAAAAGGAGCCGAAAAGAAAGGTAAATAAAAGTACCTGTTCAAATAAATTTATAAATAACCCTCCACAGAAAACGGAGGGTTATTTTATTTTTGCAACACCATGCTTTTCAAAAAGTTATTCAGACAAACTACCCTATCAGAAATTTCCGGTGAAATGAAATATCTTATTACAGGATTAGGAAATCCGGGAGAAGAATATGCACACTCCCGTCATAATATTGGATTTGATGTGTTAGATGCATTTGCCCAAAAACATGAGCTGTCTTTTAATCCCGGAAGACTGGCAGATATGGCCGATTGCAGGTTTCGGGGAAAGAATTTGCTGCTGATAAAGCCAACAACTTACATGAACCTGAGCGGCAAAGCTGTCAGGTATTGGTTAGATAAAGAAAAGATTCCCATAGAACGTTTACTGGTGATTGTAGATGACCTGGCACTACCTTTAGACACATTACGCTTAAGGCCCGGCGGTGCAGATGCAGGCCATAACGGGCTTACCAGCATTCAGGAAATGCTGGGTACAGACCAATATCCCAGGTTGCGGTTTGGCATCGGACACCATTACCCCAAAGGCAGGCAGATTGATTTTGTTCTCAGCTCGTGGGAGGAAGGCGAAAAACCGGTTATTGAGCAAAAGATTAAAAAAAGCATAGAAATGATAGAAAGTTTCGTGATGGCAGGAATCACGGCTACCATGAACCAATATAATCACCAAAAATTTAACATCTCATAAACAATTTTTTTAATAGTTTTATACGACTTTTGGATAAGTTGTTTTTAGAAATCACTACATTTTTTTAACCCTAAAATGTAAACTGATATGAAAGTCTTTTGTATCGGTCGTAACTATGCGGCACACGCACAGGAACTCCACAATGATATTCCCAAAGAGCCGGTCATTTTCATGAAACCCAAAAATGCACTTTTGCTGAATAACAATCCTTTTTATTATCCCGATTTTTCGGTTGACATTCATTATGAATGTGAATTGGTTTTGCGTATCTGCAAAAATGGAAAACAGATCAGGGATAAATACGCGTCCCGTTATTTCGATGCAATAAGTGCCGGCATAGATTTTACGGCAAGAGATATCCAGGACAATCTTAAAGCGGCAGGCCTTCCCTGGGAGAAATCCAAGTCATTTGATCATTCTGCTGTAGTAGGCAAAATGATAATGGTAAATCCTGAGAAAGACATGAAAAATATTAATTTCATGCTAAAGAAAAATGATGAGGTAGTTCAGCAGGGAAATTCAGGAAATATGCTATTCAACTTCGAGCAGATTTTAGTATACATCTCCCGCTATTTTACCGTTAATATAGGCGACTACGTTTTTACCGGCACCCCAGCCGGCGTTGGAAGAATTCAGATTGGTGACCATCTGGAAGGGTTTATAGAAAACGAGAAACTGCTGGATTTTGAAGTGAGATAATATTGTTTTTAGAAGGCAAGATTGATTTTCCTTCACCATTGATTCATTACAAAAGATAATTGTCTCTTGGTCGTCATACCTATTGTCATCGTAATCACTTAAAATTATTTTCAACAAAAATTGAGTTCGACAAACATCGTTTTTGATCTGCAATTATATCTGAACAGTTTTTTTTGGATAACGGTTATGAAAGCCAAAAGATGATTACCTTTAAATCCATAATTATAAACTGGCTGGGAAAAGGGAATGCAGGCCAGAACACGCCTTCCGGTTATTGAAACACGTCTAATTCAAAATAATTATTTTATGACTTTACCATTTAAGCATTTATTTAGAGGAGGACTAATGCTTTTCTGTTTTATTTTTTTATTTAATCAAAAAAGTAATTGTCAATCATTGAATTATTCGAATCCTGAATATAAAAAAATAGTGGCTTACCTACATAATGGATGCCAGGTAGTATTACCTCAACTCAGAAAAGATTCACAAATTGTCATGATAATAGCCAAGTATTATATTAATCCGAGAGGAGCTACTGACAGCGTTGTATTATCAGACAATACATCGGGTAAGCTGGAGAAATACTTAAAATCCATGAATAGAAAGCTTATCAATTGGAATAAATTATTGCCTCCTTCTTCCAGAGAACGAATAGCGGCCGTCCCCTTTTATGTTGGTCCCGAAAAAAATAAGGCTGAAGATTTTACATTTGCTAATTTTCCATCTACCTTATCCATAACGCACCTATTTTCTTTTTCTCAAAACCCTTCTATCAACTTCAAGGAGCGTTTATATTTAATGCCTGTCATAATTAATATTTATATAACGGGAAATATTGACGGGATGTAATTCAATAGCGTGAATAGTAGTGATAGATTATAAGTCTCAAATGGAAAGTACTTTCTTCTATATCAGGATTTGAAGGATAAACAATATATTTGTACTTAAATATATAAACCCATTTGAAATGCAATTGGCTACCATTCAGCAGAGAATTTATAAAATACGCGGATTCCGGGTCATGTTAGACTTCAATTTAGCAGAAATGTATGAAGTGGAAACCAAAGCCCTTAACCAGTCCTTGAAGCGGAATATTGATAGATTCCCGGAAGATTTTATGTTCCGTCTTACAGTTACTTGAGGTCGCAAATTGCGACCAGTTCAGGGAATAACAACCGGTCACAAATTGTGGCCAGTTCCCAAAAACATCGCTCAAAAATCGTTACACCATTTGCCTTTACAGAGCACGGAGTAACCATGCTGGCCAGCGTATTAAGAAGTAAAAAAGCCATACAGGTAAATATTTCTATCGTTCGGGCATTCATTCTTTTACGGGAATATGCCTATAATTATAAAGAACTGGCTCTGAAAATTGAGGAACTTGAAAAGAAGTATCACAAAAACTTCTCCGATATATTTCATGCATTGGATATATTATTACAGGATAAAGAAGATAAAGAATGGATTAAAGACAGGGAAATGATAGGGTTTAAAACTGCCAGGAAATAAATTGATTTCTTAATCTTAATTCCATTTGAAGGGTGAAAAAAGCTATTGTTGGGGTCTGAAATTTACACTAAATAAATAGTTCCATATTTAGTTTTATGTGTATCTTTATTGGATGAAAATAAATAAAAGCATTATTTTTTGCTTCGTCATTGCAGAATTTGTTTCCTGTAACAATATAAAATCAAATCAGGTTCCGGTTGAAAAGCCTTCGCTTATTTTAAGCAGCTTTATGAATTTCTGGTATTACTGGAATGACAACGTAAAATTATCAGAGAATTATATCGCATTGGATGCAAACCATAAGCAATTACAAAAAGGTACTTTTCTGAAGGACCTTACGACGGGAGATTTTCTTCCCTTGAGGATGGAATCTGCAGATGCCGATTATGTTTATCTATTGTACAAAATCCCCGATACGGCGAACAGCAACATCAGTCATACCATCACACAAATGGCCGGATACCATTATCATTATTTTCAATTGGAAGGGAAGCCACTACCCGATTTCAATTTTGTGGATTTAAACGGAAACCGTTATGATCGCCAGACCTGCAAAAATAAAATCATAGTGATTAATTCCTGGTTTATTGATTGTCATGCTTGCAGGGAAGAGATGCCCGCATTAAATCAATTGGTTGATTCTTTTAAAAATCGCAAAGATATCCTTTTTGTCAGTCTGGCTTATGACTCTCCTGACCAATTAAGATCGTTTTTAACCAAAACTAAATTCAATTATGTCATAGTTCCCAATATGGAAACTTACCTTATTGATACGCTTGGCATCCAGATTTCGCCTGCACATTTTATCATCAATAGGAAAGGAATCGTAGTCAATATCACGAACGACTATCATCAGATGGAAGATGTGCTAAAAAGAGAGATCGGTCATTTGGCTTACAATTATAAAAAATAGCAAGTATATTTTAAATGGATACTAATTTAAGCAGTCGGATTGGTTCATTTTTGAATATTTTCAAAAATGAGCTATGTTTGTGTCGCTAATGAATCTATCATGCCGAATCAGAAATTATTGCTGCATGCTTACCGATTA
Source organism: Chitinophagaceae bacterium (assembly GCA_004299085.1). Taxonomy (GTDB): domain Bacteria; phylum Bacteroidota; class Bacteroidia; order Chitinophagales; family Chitinophagaceae; genus FW021-bin31. The sequence goes on from SCQV01000540.1 coordinate 5,831, forward strand.
ATGTTCACTGCCAAAACGATGGATGATGTTTATGAGAAAAATCGTCAGGTTTGTAAATATGTTCACTCTACTTCACGCGGCCATGAGGCCATACAAATAGCCACCGGACTACAACTCCTCTCCTGCGATTTCGTTAGCCCTTATTACCGCGATGACAGCCTGATGCTGGCGATGGGCTTTTCTCCTTATGAATTAATACTTCAATTGTTAGCGAAGTCAGATGACCCATTTACCCACGGAAGATCTTATTATTGCCATCCCAATTCTAACAGAAAAGATAAACCGGTTATACCGCATCAAAGCAGCGCTACCGGCATGCAGGCTATTCCCGCCACGGGTATGGCACAGGGGATCCAATATCTGGAATATATTCATTCAGAGCACTTAAGAAAAGGAACCAATGGAGAATTACCACTTGTCGTCTGCTCCTTAGGCGATGGAAGCGTTACAGAAGGAGAAGTCAGTGAGGCTTTTCAGTTCGCTGCATTGCACAAGTTACCAATTATATATTTAGTGCAGGATAACGGCTGGAGTATTTCTGTGACTGCAGAGGAATCAAGAGCCATGAATGCGAATGAATTTATTTCAGGTTTTACGAATATCCATCGCTTACAGGTGGACGGAAGCAACTTTGAAGCATCTTATCAAACAATGTCCGAAGCTATTAGTTTTGTCAGACAGGGGAGAAAGCCGGTGCTTGTTCATGCCCGTGTTCCCTTATTAGGACATCATACTTCCGGGGTAAGAAAAGAATGGTACCGGTCACCGGAAGATTTAGCACGACATGCGAAACTGGATCCTTTGTCCAAGCTGAGAAATAAATTGCTGGAAACAGGGACAAATGAAGACACAATACAGGCCATGGAGCGGGAAATAGCCAAACAAACAGCGCTGGATTTCTTACAGGCTTCCTCTGCGCCGGAACCTGATCCCATAAAAATAAGTACGCATATTTTTGCACCAACTCCCATTACCTTAGAAAAAGGAGAAAGAAATCCTGCCAGAAGTGAAAAAGTAATGATGGTGGATGCCGCTTTGCATGCCATAGAAGAAATTCTGCAGGAATATCCCGAAGCCATATTTTTCGGTCAGGACGTCGGGAAAAGGTTAGGCGGTGTATTTCGCGAAGCGGCCACGCTGGGTGAAAAATTCGGCGATCACCGTGTTTTTAATACCGCTATTCAGGAAGCCTATTTAGTCGGCTCAACCGTGGGGCTTTCTGCGTTAGGAGTAAAGCCGATTGTTGAAGTGCAGTTTGCTGATTATATTTATCCGGGGCTAAATCAATTGGTAAGTGAAGTATCTAAGTCCTGCTACTTGTCAGGCGGAAAATTCCCGGTACAAATGGTCTTACGTGTTCCCACGGGTGCTTACGGTGGTGGCGGGCCTTATCATTCCGGCTGCATTGATTCTACCTTACTTTCCATCAAGGGGATTAAAGTGGCTTATCCTTCCAATGCCGCCGACATGAAAGGATTAATGAAGGCTGCATTTTTAGATCCTAACCCGGTTATCATGCTGGAGCATAAAGGATTATACTGGAGCAAAGTTCCCGGAACATCTGATGCACGAACCGTAGAACCTGGCAAAGATTATGTACTGCCTTTTGGAAAAGGAAATATTATTTTAAAGGCAGAGGAACAACAGGTAAAATCAGGTAATTCAATATGCATTATCACGTATGGCATGGGTGTTTATTGGGCAAGAAATTCGGCAAAACATTTTTCCAGTAATGTCGAGATTATTGATTTAAGGACACTTTATCCTTTGGATGAAGATTTGATTTTTTCAACAGTTAAAAAACACGGGAAATGTCTGTTGATTACCGAAGAACAAATAACTCATTCTTTTATACAATCTTTAGCAGCACAGATAATGCAGGAATGCTTTGCTTATCTGGATGCGCCGGTACAAACAATCGGCGCTATGGATTTACCGGCAGTACCTATGAATATGGGATTAGAAACAGCGATGCTGCCTTCGGAAGAAATGGTGAAGAAAGCAATAGAAAAATTGCTGGCTGAATAAGCATTTATTAAAAATGGGGGTGCCACAAATTACTATTTACCACCCACTGCCCCTGCCTATTTCTCCTTACCATCCGCTTGCCAACACATCGGCAATATGCATCGGTTTTATTTTCAAGCCTCTCTTTTTAATATAGCCATCTAAATGCATCAGGCAGGAAAGGTCTGTCGAGATCAGATAATCGGCATCTGTAGCCATTGCATTCGCGAGCTTTTGGTCTGCCATGCCGGTAGAGATAGGTTCATATTTAACGGCGAAAGTTCCGCCAAAACCGCAGCAAGTTTCCGTATCTTCCATTTCACGGATCTCCAGCCCTTTTACATGCTCAAGTAACTTCCTTGG
>SCQV01000541.1 GCA_004299085.1 Chitinophagaceae bacterium
ATCCATACTTCCCCTACTTGCATGGTGCATCTATAATCAACAACCTGTGTGCGTACACTTGAATCCTGTGCATATCTCCCTCTGCTGAATACAGGCCAATTCTGTTCCATCACTTTAGGGGTATCCCGGTGATAACCATTTATAACAGCTCCTGTAGCTCCTCTTTTTTTTGCCGTCGCAGTTAAAATTTCCCCCCAATACGCACATCGCATTGCTCCACCTGAGGCAACATAAACTTCACCCGGTTGTAATTGATCCAACGCTTCAGTTAATTTCCCAAAAGGTTCTTTTTGAGGGCCATAAACATCTATCATTAAAGCAGGCATTACCCTGCCGATTAATTTATCTGTTATTCTCAAAGGTTGTACAGGCTGTGGCAAGAATTGATGATAACATTGCAATTCATCCAAAATATCTCCAATTACTGAAGTGTACATCTCTGATTTGAATATTTCAAAAAGGTCATTATCTGTATTCCAGGAATGAACCTGTCCGTTCTCTTTATTTTTCTGCTTACTTACCTTGTCCATGATTTTTTATATACTTTGATATTTGAGCGTCAAGTACGTCCTTTTGTTCGTTATTTAATAGTTTATACTCATAATCCCCTTTGTGCGTATTCTCTTTTTCAACAATAATTAATTGAGCATCTTTACCCATAGCTATGTTATGCCACTGATTAACCGGAATATTATAGGTAATAGCGGGTTGCATCCTCACACACTCAAACTGAAAATCATCGTTTTCTTCTTTTGCGGCAATCAGTATGGCAGTGCCTTTTAAAAGTATAAAGACTTCATCAGTATGATGATGCTTATCCATCTTATGCATGTTTAAAATATCCTGTTCCTTCACATAATTCAGTTGAGCTACCTGCCATCCTTCTCTTATAATATAAGGATTATAGCCCTCTCCTTCGTGTTGATAAGCTTCAATGATGTTCATATACTAATTTTTATTTTTAGGTTGCCGGGGATCATAAGGGATCGTGCTTTCTTTATATCCCCCGTCAATATATATTTCGGTTGCGGTATAGTAGGCCGCCTTATCACTGGCAACGAATGCGCAGGTCCATGCAATATCATCAACTACCCCTACACGAGACAGAGGAATCCAATTATCAAACTTCTCCCGTCCAAACTTATTTATTTCGTCCCTGTTCATTTCAGTTTCAATCGCCCCCGGAGATATGGTTACCACCCGAATATTATATTCCGCCAATTCTAATGCCAGGCACTTTGTCATCATATTCAACGCTGCTTTTGAACTGCAATAATGTATTAATCCTTTTCGAGGCACCTTATCATGTATAGAAGATATATTGATGATCACTCCACTTTTTTTCTTAATCATTCGTTTCCCTGCCTCCTGGGCAGATATAAAACTGCCCCTGATATTTATATTAAAAATTCTATCCCATTCTTCTATATTCATATCAACAGCATGGTCTATTGATTCACAGCCTGCATTATTTACTAAAATATCAATAGCTCCCAATGACCTATCCATAAACTTAAACATCTCTATAATAGCATCGTAAGAAGATACGTCCGCCTGGAAAGTGAAGGATTTTATTCCAAAATCATTTATAAGAGACTTTGCCAGTGATTCTGCTTCATCCTTATGAGTGTAATAATTTATCAGCATGTTAGCGCCACATGCAGCCATTTTCCTGCAAATGTCAGCTCCGATACCCCGGCCTCCGCCGGTAACCAATACATTTTTATTTTTTCATTATTGTCCGACTAAAATTGAATACAAATAGCTTCGAATCTTTTACAGATAACGCTTTCAGGTTAAAAATGTCTGTTTCAAAA
>SCQV01000542.1 GCA_004299085.1 Chitinophagaceae bacterium
CTTGAGTTTTAAAATATTCAGGGAGAAAACCACTATCTATAGCATGGAACTCCATTTTTATGACGAAATTTATACGCATCTGACACTCCCTGAAGATTTTGAAAAATATATTAATCACAATGAAAGTAATCTTTTCATTGCATGCGAGAACCGGTACAGATATAATAAAGTCCGATATTGAGCCTTTTTGGCTGTGGTGAGCAGTTGCTAAAATTTAAAATCGCATCCTATCCGTTCCTATTGTACCTTTAGCGCATGAGTAAAACCAAGTCGGCATTCTTTTGTCAAAACTGCGGTTATGAAAGCACTAAATGGCTGGGCAAATGTCCTTCCTGTGGTGAATGGAATACGTTTGTAGAAGAAGTACTTGAAACGGCAAAGTCCACTTCCAAAGATTCCTGGAAGACAACAACTAAAGGAAGTTCCAAAACTATCAGCTTAGGCGAAGTGGAAAGCGGCGAGCAAAAACGATTGCTGACTAAAGATGCAGAGCTGAACCGCGTATTGGGCGGAGGCATTGTACCGGGCTCTTTAGTGCTGGTAGCAGGTGAACCGGGCATCGGGAAATCCACATTGTTTCTGCAGCAAACGCTGGAATTAAAAGATATTGTTACTTTATACATCAGCGGGGAAGAGAGCGAGCAACAAATCCGGATGCGTGCCGATCGTTTAGGTTTACAGAATGAAAATTTTTATCTGCTTACAGAAACAGATACGCAGGTTATTTTTCAGGAAATAAAGAAACTAAACCCTCAGTTGGTAGTCGTGGATTCTATTCAGACTCTGGAATCGCAGTATATAGAATCTGCACCCGGAAGCATTTCACAGATTAGAACTTGTACCGCCGAACTACAACGATTTGCCAAAGCCACTCAAACGCCGGTTTTTATTATCGGTCATATTACAAAGGATGGGAGCATTGCCGGACCGAAAGTATTGGAACATATTGTGGATACCGTATTGCAGTTCGAAGGTGACCAGCATTATTTATACCGCATATTAAGAACTATTAAAAACCGTTACGGATCCACTTCCGAATTGGGCATTTATGAAATGACAGGAAAAGGATTACGCCAGGTTTCCAATCCTTCCGAGTTATTGATTTCCGAAAAAGAAGAAACATTAAGCGGCATTGCCATCGGCACCTCTATGGAAGGATTGCGGCCAATGCTGATAGAAACACAAGCCTTGGTGACGCATTCTGTTTATGGCACTCCGCAAAGGACCGTCAACGGATTTGACCTCCGGCGTTTGCAGTTGTTACTCGCTGTCCTGGAGAAACGCGGCGGATTTCAATTTGGTACTAAAGATGTTTTTCTGAACATTGCCGGCGGATTGCGTGTGGAGGATCCTTCCATTGATTTGGCGATTATCAGCGCTTTGCTTTCTTCTTATAATGACCAGCCCATTCCACATCAGTATTGCTTTGCGGGAGAAGTGGGATTGAGCGGTGAGATACGGCCGGTAAACCGCATTGAGCAACGCATTGCGGAAGCAGATAAATTGGGGTTTGAGAAAATATTTATTTCCAAAATCAATAAAAAAGGGTTGGATCTGAAAAAATATCATTTAGAAGTGGTGATGTCTGGCAGAGTGGAGGAGTTGTATCAAAAGCTATTTTGAAGTTAAAATGGATTTTAAGATGTCTGATGTCAGGATGTCTGATTTGGTAAAGATATTTGAAAATAGAGCAGCTATCTTAAATCAGAGATCAGCAAATCAGAGATAAATAAATCACAAATCATAGAGGTCATGTCCGTTATAGCACTCGATCTTGGGGGAACAAAATTAGCCGCTGCTGTTTTTGAAGAAACAGGAAATATTTCTCATAAACGCATTTATGCGTTATCCGGCAGAGGAGGAAATGAAGTCGGTGAGCTTATCAGAGGAGCGATTAAAACATTGCAACATGAAGCTGCTCATGAACACATCCCTGTCACCGGAATAGGTATCTGTGTACCCGGTATCAGCAATACAAAAACGGATACGGTGTGGGCACCCAATATTCGCGGATGGGAAGAATATCCATTGAGGAAGGAAATTCAGGATGCGGTCAAAAACAGGAATCTGAAAGTGGTAGTGGATAATGATCGCGCCTGCTCTGTGCTGGGAGAAAAATGGAAAGGAGCTGCACAACATTGTGATCACGTTGTTTTTATTGCAGTAGGTACCGGCATTGGCGCCGGAATTATTGCGGATGGTAAAGTGCTTCGCGGCGCAAATGATATCTCAGGGGCAACGGGATGGATGGCGTTAGGCAGGCCTTACGAAGAAAAGTATAAAAGTTGTGGTTGCTTTGAATATTATGCCTCCGGAGAAGGTATAGTCCGTAGCGCCAAAGAATTTATTGGCAGTAATAAAAATTATGATGGAATATTAAAAAAATATCATCAACTTACAGCGAAAGATATTTTCAGCGCCTATGCTACCGGCGACCTTGTGGCCCGGCAAACAATTAAACAGACCATTGAATTGTGGGGAATGGCCGCCGCTAATTTTATCAGTATTTTTAATCCGGAGAAAATTATCTTTGGAGGGGGCGTGTTTAGTCCGGCAGCAGAATTTCTGCCGGACATAAAAAAGGAAGCAGAGAAATGGGCACAGCCTATAGCGATAAAGCAGGTGGAATTTGTAGTGTCATTATTAGGAAAAGATGCTGCTTTGTTTGGTGCAGCCAGTCTGGCATTTTAGAAATGTAAATACCGAAACCGGGACGCCCACGGAGACACAAAGTTTACTAGTGTTAAGTTAGATGTATTTTGTCTATTTCCCACGAAGACACAAAGCGCACAAAGCCTTTTTTTAGTGCCCTTGGTGGATTTGTGGGATTCAGTAACAATGCTATTTTATTATTAACATAACACTAGTATATTGCTGGCGTTCTTAGTTCCTTTGCGGGAAAATCATTAACGTCATCTTTCATTTGGCATAATACTATGATATAACTCATGCGTTACAACCGGAATCTTGTATTCATTGCATCCTGTGCAGGCATGTTGCTGTTCGGCATTGTATTTCTGTCATTGGGCACGGTGCTGACCTTTGTCCGGCAGCAATATGGATTGAGTGAATTACAGGCGGGTTCACTTACGGCATTATTGCCATTCGGTATTCTCGCAGGCTCCATTGTTTTCGGACCGGTAGTGGACAGATATGGATATAAATATGTACTTATTTTTAGCACCTTCATTATTTTTTTAGCATTTGAGGGTATTGCTTATGCAGGTTCACTGTTGATTTTGCAAATAGCTTTTTTATTGATTGGGTTTGGCGGAGGCATCATCAACGGAGCGACGAATGCTTTAGTTTCAGATATCAGCTCAGCAAGCAAAGGCGCCAACCTCAGCTTGTTAGGTGTCTTTTACGGCATTGGTGCGGTGGGTATGCCGTTTTTATTGGGAGTACTTTCCAATAAATTTGCTTACGCCTCTATTATTGCCGGCATCGGTATTTTTGTTTTGCTTCCTTTTATATTTTTCTTCATCGTACAATTTCCTGTTTCTAAAAACAAGCATGGAACTTCCCTAAAAGAAACGGGGCGTTTATTCTCTACGGTGTTGTTGCTTTTAGGCTTCGTCTTGTTTTTTGAAAGTGCCGTGGAAGGGATTGCCAATAATTGGGCTACCAGCTTTGCTTTGAGTGTTGTTACTCCCGAAAATAGCTTTGCATTAATGGCGCTTACTTTATCTAATATTGCTTTGGTTATTTCAAGATTACTCTTAGGAATTTTGTTGGTTAAAGTAAAACCTTACAGGATGCTTTATTTCTGCTGGTCCTGTGTTTTGATTGGAAGCCTGATCATGTATTTTGTGCATACCGTGGCTGGACTTTATTTGGGAATGGCATTGATTGGATTTGGATTTGGCGCCGGATTCCCGGTGATATTAGGATATGTGGGCGAATTGAACCCCGGATTTACCGGTACTGCTTTTGGCGTTGTTATCACAATCGCACTTATAGGTAATACATTGATTAACGGATTAACAGGAGTTGTTTCTCAAAGATTTGGCGTTAATTATTTTCCGCTCGTAATTGTGGCTTGTGTTATTGCAATGATGATTATTTTTGCAGTAGTTTTTCAAAAAATGAAATTGAAAATTCAGGCAGGGAAGGAAATAAAGGAAGCGTTGACCTAATTTATTTGTAGTCAGAAGTTAGTTGGCAGCAGTAAGCAGTGGCAGGATGCAGTAAGCTGTAAGTGGTAAATGGTAAAATGGGGAGACGAAGCCAAACAGGAAGCAATCGAACCATAAAATTATTGATACTCAATAGTCAATAGTCAATGTTCAATATTCAATGTTTAACGTTCAATGTTCAATGTTCAATACTCAATACTCAATGCTCAATAAACAATAAATTACAGACATGATATTACAACTTGCAACGCAGTGGCTCGATAACACGAGAGCCGTTATGAAAAAAATTGAAGATTCTCAAGAGGAAAATATCCAAAAAGCAGCCATGCTGATGGCAGATGCCATTGCGGCAGAGCGCTGGGTGCATACCTTCGGATGCGGACATTCTACTTTACCCATTGAAGAAATGTATCCGCGCATTGGCGGCTTTGTAGGCTTTCATCCTTTGGTGGAATTACCTCTCACTTTTTTCACGAATATTACCGGGCAAATGGGTGTGCACCAATTTGTATTTTTGGAAAGAGTAGAAGGTTATGGGGTGGAAATTATGAAGGGATATAATTTTGATAAAAGGGATGTAGTCTGGTTATTTTCTCATACAGGTATCAATAATGTAAATATTGATGTGGCATTGGAAGCCCGGAAGAAAGGAATGAAAGTCATTGTGTATGGCTCTGCTGCTGAAGCTCGGGGGAAAACCACCCGGCATTCCTCCGGCAAAACTTTATTTGAATTGGCAGATGTAGTGGTGGATACCTGCGTACCGATTCAGGATGCATCGGTTCCTTTAAAAAACCATGTGGATAAAATAGGACCTTTATCAACGATGGCTTTCGTTACTACCGTTTGGATGACAGTCACCACTGTTGCGGAAATATTGGCAGACCGGGGTATAAAATTATTTATCAATCCTTCTCATAATGTTCCGGGAGATACCACTGCTAAAGAGAGATTAAATGATGCATTGGTGGAATATAAGAGGAGAGTGAGTGGGGTGTAAAAAAGGGCCTCTGAATTGGAAGAAATTAAAGGATTTTTTATTATTCTCACCCAAGATAATGTCAAATAGGTTTGGTATTTTCAAATGTACTACATATGAAAAAATCTTCATGGCATTTTCTTAACGGCTAAAAGGCTACATTACTATTAGCAATACCGTATCGCAAGTGTTTTCTTTATGGTTTAAAAGTCCAATTTCTATTTACTGCAAAATCCCTTAGTTTCCCAGCTTTTTTAGTTTTTTGATTCTTGCTTGAAACATTTGCAAAATCTATATAGCAATGCCCCTCAAAGGGATCATTATCTTCGGCAGTTGATAAAGATTTAATTGAATTAACTTCTTCAACGGAAATTGATAAAACGCCACAAGAAGGATATTGTTTTGTATAATGGTCATAAGAATCTTTAGCACTAAATTTTTCTCCATTATATACAGATAACTTATTATCGTCTTTTGCGGTAGGAGAAAATGCCCCTGATGAAACCGTCAATTTGTTTTCCATAAATGCTTGATTTGAAACAATATCATTTATAACAAATGTCGGGTGTATTTGCCTATGTAAAAGCACATTCTCTTCCATTAAACATAATTTTCAATCAGTATATTTAATGAATCCCAGCCTTCCTTATTACTTAAGGGGATTTGGCCTTCTTTTTCATCGGAATCATCATTAACATTGTAATAGAAAAAATCTGAGTTTAACGAGGCCAGATCAACTTCAATAATCATATTCTTATTTTCTTTTTTCCATTCAAGTTGTACATTTCCATCTATCTTGGGAAAAATAGCGGGAAGAGGCAATTTATCGTTAAAATAAGAATTGAACAAATCACCAAATCTATATAAATGGTCTTTGTTTAATGCTTTTCCTTGCCCTTCATACCAGTTATTTTCCAACTTAAGAAGATTATTGATTCGGAGTGAGATGTCAAGAGAATCTAAAACGTCCATTGATTCGATTTCAACTATTTCTGTAATCTTATCATTCCTATTAAAAAGCGCTGCTCCCTTTAGTGACACGTAAGTGTTGCTTTTGTATTCGTTAAATGCCGTAAAGACCGTTTCTTTTATATTCTCTGTTAGGGGACATTTTATATTACCAAAATCAGTCTCCAGGTAAAATGTATTATTTTCTTGGTGTATAGCAGGAATAAGTGCAAATAACTTTATACTATCTGTATATTCTGATTTTTGTTCGCTTGATAGCAATATTTTCTTTCTGGTGATTTTGCTTAAAATTGCATTAGAACCTAATCCTAAATTGTAATCGTAACCAAAATCAATTGACTCACTGTCTAATAAATTTCTTCCGATTTTATTGAAGTATGACAGGAATTTATGATCAATTTCTTTAGGAATCTCGCCATTGTTTACTGATTCAATAATTGATACAATTTTATCTTTGGCTTTTTCAAAATAAGAGAAGTTATCTATATTTTCTAAAGGCAAACTTGAAGTCAATGAGATAGCACTAGCAATAGCAAGTTTAGCAATTGAACTTCCCTCTCCTATGTCAGCAAGTTTCAGATAGATACCATCCGAGAACCCTTTAGGAACCCGTTTTCTATTTATATTTTCGCTTAAATAGATTGCTTTTGCTACTTCAATTAGTAAATCTTCAAAAGTTGTAAAGTCTTCTAATATATTTACAGGTAAAGAATGGTCTTCAAATCGAGTACCAATAAATCTAGGCGCTATAAATATTTTGTCTTCCATTTCTTAAATAACGAAGTAAGGTACAAAAGATTTTTCATTAACTCTCCTTTGACTTTCATAATGACAAATATAATCATCCCATTACCAACTCCCCCCGGCACCACCGCCGCCGAAGCTTCCACCGCCAAAACCACCGAAGCCGCCGCCTCCTCCTCCAAACCCGCCTCCCCCACCGCGGCCGCCAAAGCCACCGCCGAGGATATTACCGGCTATCATGCCGCCAAGGAATCCTAAACCTGATCCTCTGCGGCTGTACATCGTACCGCCACCTCCGCCGCCACGACCCATGAAGATGATAAACAGGATTATCAGTATAAAGATAATAAAGAAGACAGCCCCACCACCGCCGCTACCTTTAGCTTTTGGAGGCGCTTTATATTCACCTGCGGCAGCAGCCATAATATAATTGACCGCTTCATTGAGTCCCTGATAATAATTCTGTTGCTTAAAATTGGGAACGATAACATTATCAATAATCTCATTGGCCACTGCATCAGGCACAGATCCTTCCATACCATAACCGGTAGCTATAAAAACTTTATGATCATTTTGAGCGACAAGAATAATGATGCCATTATTGAATTGCTTACCGCCTATACCCCATTCACGACCCAGTTTTACGGCATAGTCCACCATGGAATAATCGCCCACAGTGGGCACCGTTACGATGGCTATTTGTGTGGAAGTGCTGTCGTTGTAAGCATCTAATTTTTGCTCCAGTGCTTCTACCTCAGATGGCATCAGTATGTTGGCGAAATCATTTACTAATCTTGGAGGATTGGGTTTTGCAGGTACGCTTTGTGCAAATGAAGCCTGTACCAGGAAAAGGAAAAATAAAAAGAATAATCCGGCGAACAAACTCCGTTGATAGAAAAGAGCCGGTATTTGAAAAGATAATTTATCTGTCTTATGTGTATAATTCATTGAATGCATGATTATCTTCCATAAACTATATCATCAGGAAGTTCATTATCACCATCGGATTCGTAAGGAAAATATTGTTTGAGAGATTCCCCGATTTCCAACACACAATTGGCAATCCCGTCCACAAACCTGTTTTCACGAAAATATTTTCTCAAATCAGTCAGTTCTTCCTTCCAGAAATCATCTCCCACTTTCTGGTGAATTCCTTCATCGCCCAATATGGCAAACTGACGATCCTTCAATGCCAGATAAACCAGCACTGCGTTATGGTGTTTGGTATGATGCATCTGCAGCTTGCCGAAAATTTCAAAGGCGCGGTCCATGGCATTTACAAAACGGCAATGATGCTCTACAAACACCCTGATCTCGCCGGACGTCATACGTTCGGCTTCTTTGATAGACCGGATTATCTCCTGGCTTTGAGCTTCGTTAAAAAACGGTTTTTTCTTAAGCAAATGCACATTACTGGATTAAAATATTTATTTGCCTATTTCCCTGTGCTATCCACAGAGGAGGAAACAGCAGAGGCGGCAGGCGTATTATTATCTCCAAAGTTAACTTGTGGGGCCTTTTCTGCTCCTTGTTGCGCCTGGAAGAATCCTTTTATTTTGAATTTACTTTTATAGAACAAAGATACCCACCAGGAAGTTGGAATACTTTCCAATTTAGTGTTAAATGCCTGAACAGAATTATTAAAATCCATTCTTGCTACGGCAATGCGGTTCTCTGTGCCTTCCAACTGCGCCTGAAGATCCCTGAAATTTTGGGTGGCGGTCAGTTGCGGATAACGCTCGGAAACCACCATTAATCTGCCCAATGCCTGTGTAAGCTGGCCCTGTGCAGCCTGAAATGCCTGAATTTTTTCCGGGCTGAGATCACTGGCATCTACCTTTATCTGAGTGGCTGAGGCCCTTGCCTGGATAACCTGTGTAAGCGTTGATTTTTCAAAATTGGCAGCACCTTTTACGGTATTGACCAAATTAGGAATCAGGTCCATACGTCGCTGGTATTGGTTTTCCACCTGCCCCCACTTACTTTGGACATCCTGTTGCAAAGGAACGAGCTTATTATTGGTGCCAATAGCGCCGCATCCACCCCATAAAATGATGATGGCAATAATGACGATTACAGTTATTCCGCCTTTTTTCATAAAAAATTGATTTTGGTTACCAATACATAACTGTCAAAGGTAATATTTTACCTGAAAAACAAAAATACCACTCCCAAAAAAGGGAAAAGTACATGGGAGATAGAAACCTCAAATCTCAATTAAATTTCAAATTCTAAAATCTGAGTCCACTATGAAAAGTCGGTTTTTTTACTTTGCCACAAAGACGCTAAGCCACTAAGCTTCACAAAGAGTTATCAATTAGTTAGTTATACTTCGTGTATTCTTTGTGCCTTTGAGCCTTAGTGGCAGTTTTTGACTTTTCGGAGTGGATTCAAATCTTA
>SCQV01000543.1 GCA_004299085.1 Chitinophagaceae bacterium
CTCTGGAACAACTGTCGTTCCAGAGGAACGCATTATGGGTAATAGGTATAAATCAACATAGGTAAATGTTCCACCGGAACATTTCGTGACAAATTGGGGGTATTTAAACGCCTCTTTCTATAATTCTAATAATTTATTTATAATGTACCGACATTCATTATTTAAAAAAAACATCATTGTAGCTATTTTCCTGTTGTCTTTTTTCAGCGCAGCCGCTCAACAATCTTTTGATTTGAATACAGGCTGGCAATGCAAGAGAGCTGATAAGGTAAAAGAACCGGGAAGTATGCTTTCTCTCCCTGAAAGTGATTTGCATCAGTGGATGCCTGCTGTCGTCCCTGGCACGGTACTCACTACTTTGCTGTACAATCATAAGATACCCGATCCATTCTATGGAATGAACAACAAGCTGATTCCTGACATCTATCAAACAGGAAGCAGCTACTATACTTATTGGTTCGTGAAGGATTTTAAAATTCCTGATTCGTTAAAAGGAAAAGAAGTATGGCTGCATTTAAGAGGGGTAAATGATGGTTGTGATCTTTATTTGAATGGGCATCAGCTAAACCGGAAAACTCATTTTGGCATGTTCTTGCGGCAGGAATATAATATTACTCCTTATTTAAAAAAGTCAGGGAATCGCCTTGCCGTGATTGTTTATCCTCCCGATCCTGTTGGTAATCCGAATGGCGGTCAGGGTGGCGATGGTACCATAGCACGTAATGTGGGAAGCCAATATACCGCCGGATGGGATTGGATACAACCGGTACACGACAGGAATACCGGTATATGGGATAAGGTTTGGATATCTTTTACAGGGCCTGTGGAAATACGTGATCCGCACATCATCACCGAAGTACCGGGTGTCCGTTATCCGGGAAGGAATCAGGAACCTGCCAATATCATGGTGTCGGCTCATCTTCGTAATGCTACCGGCCAGCCTGTACATGGGATCCTGCAATGTGTTATTGATGAAGATACGCTTTCAAAAAGAGTGGTCATTTCAGCCAATAAAGATATTAAAGTGGATTTATCTACGCTTCCCCTGACTCATCCTGAATTGTGGTGGCCGAATGGTTACGGAAAACAGAATTTGTATCATGCAGTATTTAGGTTCTTAGTTAATGATCAAAATATTTCGGATAGCCGGAGAGTGACTTTCGGTATCCGGCAAATCAATACTCATTGGGATGCATTTACACGGAGTATGAAGATACTGGTCAATGGGCAGCCTATCTTTATAAAAGGCGGCAACTGGATTGCTTCCGATGCCATGCTGCGTTTTTCTCCGGAAAGGTATGATGCCGAAATACGGTTTCACAAAGAGATGAATCTGAATCTGATCCGTATATGGGGCGGGTCGCTTACTGAAAGACCGGAATTCTATGATGCTTGTGATAAATACGGTTTGCTGGTCATGCAGGATTTTTGGATTTCAGGAGATTGTAACGGACGATGGGAGGATCCTTTAAAAAAGGATGATCAATGGGTGCGCAGGCAGTATCCTGATGACCATGAACTATTTTTGGAATCCGCCGCAGACCAGATCAGGATGATCAGAAATCATCCTTCACTCGCTATTTGGTGTGGTGGAAATGAAATGACGCCGCCGGAAGATATCCTGACATCTTTGCGAGATTCCATCCTTCCACAATTAGACGGCACTCGTTGGTTTGTGGATTATTCCAATTCTGATAGTATGTCCTACAATAGTTTTGGTGGAAATGGGGACGGCCCTTACGGTATTCAACCTGTTTCTCATTTCTGGACAGAGAGAAGCTTTCCCTTCAATTCAGAAGTAGGCTCAATAGGATTAGGAGATTACGCATCATTAGAACGTTTCATTCCTGCAAAAGACCTTGTTCCTCCGGTGGATGGAGAAGTGGATTCTGTTTGGCGCTACCACAAATACATAGAATATGGTGATTTTATAGACCGTTATGGTGCTGTAAAAGGAATACAGGATTTTGCTGAAAAGGCGCAACTGGTTAATTACAATCAATATCGTGCGCTTATCGAAGGATTTAGTTCAAATATGTGGCAATGGTACACCGGAGTTATTATCTGGAAAACACAAAATCCATGGACTGCTATGCGCGGACAGATGTACGATTATTATTTAGATCCGAATGCCGGGCTTTATGGCTTGCATGAAGCTTCAGAACCTTTGCATGTCATGTATGACCCGGTAAAAGGGATGGTTGATATTGTAAACAATAGCTTTCAGGAAAGGCGTAACCTGATGTTACAGGTTTATCTGGTAAATATGGAGGGCCAGAAACACTCGCTGACCCAGGTCTTTGAATATATCAATCCATCTTCCGTAAAAAGCCTTCTGCCTGTCGGAGAAGCTGTACATCGTTTTACTGAAAAAGAAGGCGGTTTTCTGCTTTTGAGATTACGGAATACAGATAAAAAAATACTGAGTGAAAACCTTTACTGGCTCCCGGATTCTACAGGGGATTATTCTGGTTTGCAACATATAAAGCCCGCTCATCTTAGCATAAAAGCATCTGATACCAGCCCAAAACAAATCCGTGTTTCCCTTCAAAATCCTCCGGATGGCCCAATAGCATTTTTCAACAGAATTTCATTAATAAATAAACAAACCAAAGAACGATTATTGCCCGTGTTTTATAGTGACAATTATGTTTCTGTCATGCCCGGCGAAACAAAAGTCATCACTATAGACGCTTCTCAAATAAAGCATATTAAAAAGGCCCTGGTATCAGTTTATGGATGGAATGTTCCTGTGCAATATATTACTATATCAGATGATTGATATTCGCAAGGGCATTCAGTATAATAGTCTGAATCTTATTCCTCTTAAAATATAATAGAATTAGGCGTTTAATGATCGTAGATGGATGCCGGAGGTATTAAATATTTATAGAAATAAATATAAAGTTCAATGACTATCCGCTATTGTAAAAGAGAAGTTTAAAGGGTATGGTGAGGCAGGATTAGGATTTTAAAGTGATACTCCTTTATGAAATGGAATCAAGGAAGCGCCTGCCTACCGGACAGGCAGGTTGGCTCTCGCCTGAGGCGAGACGCGCCGTGCGTGGACTATGTGGGTGGAAGCTTGTTAGGCTGAGCGAAGTCGAAGCCTTGATTTTTCTTGATCTTTTTTGTCTCGGCTTAGACGAGATGGTTATCCCGCCCAAGGCGGGACGAAAAGTAACGCAGGACTCGAATAATAAACAGGAACATAAAAAGAAGAAAGATCGTTGTTCAAGGTCCAGAGTGAGTCAGCATCATCTGGGGATCGGGACGCCACGACAATCAATTCGCTTCTTGTATTATTTGGGATGCACCCTATTATTTCGAGTAGTCATTTTTTTTCATTAATATTACCAGTCTAAATAATAAAATTATGCGCCGGTACTTCTCATTCAGGTTTTTCTTCTTTTCATTTTTCTTTTTTGTGTTATGTTTTACGAAAGAAATGTCTTTCGCTCAGCACCGGCAATCAGAACGTCCTAATGTTTTAATTTTATACACCGATGATTTAGGTTATGGTGATTTAAGTTGTTATGGTGCCGAAGCGATTTCCACGCCGCATATTGACTGGCTGGCCAGGCACGGATTAAAATTTACCAATGCTCATTGCACGGCAGCCACTTGCACTCCCTCGCGGTATTCTATCATCAGTGGAAGATATGCCTGGAGAAAGCAAGGGACCAATATTTTACCGGGCACTGCCAACCTGATTATAGATACGAATATTACTACTTTACCTAAGGTGTTTCAGCGGGCAGGTTATTTTACCGGAGCTATCGGCAAATGGCATTTGGGCTTGGGGGATAAAGAACCTATTGACTGGAATAGGAAAATTATTCCCGGGCCCAAACAGGTGGGCTTTGATTATTCTTTTATTTTTCCTGCCACACTGGACAGAGTGCCCACTGTATTTCTGGAAGATCAGAAAGTAGTTGGGTTAGATACTTCAGATCCAATAGAGGTAAGCTATAGACATGCATTCCCTGATGAACTGACAGGAAAAGATCATCCGGAATTGCTGAAGATGAAATATGATCCGCGTCAGGGACACGATGGACATATTGTGGATGGCATCAGCCGTATTGGTTTTATGGAAGGCGGTACACGGGCACAATGGTCAGATGAAGCAATAGGATATACTTTAAATTCAAAAGTGATTGGGTTTATTGACAGCAGTCTCAAAATGCATAAGCCTTTCTTTTTATATTATGCTATTCACGATATTCATGTTCCCCGCATGCCCGCCACTGTCTTTAAAGGAGAGAGCGATCTGGGTTATCGTGGTGATGCTATTTTGGAGATGGATCATACAGTGGGATATATTTTACAACAGCTAAAATTGCGGCATATATTGGATAATACATTAATTATTTTCAGCAGTGACAATGGCCCTGTATTAAATGACGGGTACCTGGATCAGGCTGTGGAAACAGCGCAAAAAGAAAATTATCATCCGGCAGGAGTATTGAGGGGAGGTAAATACAGCGTATTGGAAGGCGGAACCCGTATTCCGTTTATGGTTTATTGGCACGGCAGAATAAAACCACATACTGTTTCCAATGCTATGGTCAGCCAGATAGATCTGATGGCTTCTTTCGCTGCCATGCTGCACGAAAAATTACCGCCGGATGAATTTACAGATAGCAGGGATTATTTTTCTACGTTTATGGGAAAATCAGATAAGAGCAGAAATTTTATTGTGGAGCAGCCTGCTGGTCGAGGTGGATTGGCTATAGTAAAAGACGGTTGGAAATATATTACTCCAAGAAAGGGGCCCGTCCTCATGCAGGATGTAAATATTGAGACCGGCAACAGCCTGGAAGATCAGCTCTATGATCTGAAAGATGACATCAGAGAGGAACATGATCTATCGGATAAATATCCGGGAAAGACGGCTGAACTAAAAGCACTTTTGAAAAAGGTAGAAGCTGAATCAGCACCATAATAGTTGAATAGTAATGCAAGCGCAGCAATTTGGTAGCGTTGCTGCGCTTGCATTACAAAATGAGATAACAATGATTATCCGCTATTGTACAAGAGAAGTTTAAAGGGTATGGTAAGGCAAGATTTTGATTTTAAAATAATGCCCCCTTTTGAACCGGAATCAAAGAAGCGTTGGCCCGAAAAATCAGCGCGCCGTGGGAGGCTGTTGCGGGTGGAAGCTTTGATTTTTCTTGACCTTTTGGTTACTTTTCGGTCAAGCGAAAAGTGACACAGGATTAAATAATAAACAAGAATTTGAAGAGGAGAAAAGGAGCAGCTTTTCAAGAACCAAACTGAGATGGTATCCTCACTATGCGAAGGAGTGCATTATAACTTGTCGGTTCCTTGTATTATTACGGATACTCATTAGAAGCTGAATCAGCACAATAATAGTTGAATAGTAATGCAAGCGCAGCAATTTGGTGGCGTTGCTGCTATTGCATTACGAGATGAAATAACTAATGATTATCCGCTATTGTACAAGAGAAGTTTAATGGGTATAGAGAGGCAGGATTCAGATTTTAAAGTGATACTCCTTTATGAAATGAAATCAAGGAAGCGCTGGCCCGAAAAATCAGCGCGCCGTGCGTGAGCTATGTGGGTAGAAGCTTTGATTTTTCTTGACTTTTTGGTTCTTTTGGGGCAAGCCAAAAGAACGTGAGAAAATTAAAGAAAAAAAGTTTAATATTTATCTCAATTAATCATCAACGATTTAAAGAACGTGTTATTGACAGCGTAGTCGAAACCTCCATTTTTCTTGATCTTTCGCCGCCCGGCTAACACCATTCGGACGGGGTTATCCCGCCTTAGGCGGGACGAAAAGTAACACAGTACCCCGGATAATAAACAAGGACTTGAAAGGAAAATTGGTTGTTTTCAAGAATCGGTTTAAGGTAGTATCCTATCTATGACAAGAATTCTGTTTCGACTTATAGCACCTTGTACGATTGCGGATAGTCATTAAATAACTATTCTTTAAAAGGCACCACGTGTATGAAATCAGCCTGATTAGCCGGGCTAAGCGAATCTCTGACATGAATACGTTGAAGGCTGCTTATTCTCTTTACATTTATTGAACGCAGGATCTCTTCTTTCAACATTTCCGGATCGTCGCTTTCATGCTTCAGAATAATATTTTCAAATGAACAGTGATTTAACACCGCTCTCAATTTTTGTTCATCTGCCCGATTTATATCCTTACCTATGACAATCACGTCGAAAGGTTTGGCATAAAATGATGTAATGGCTTCCTCGGCAGAAGAAACCCGACTGATCTTCCAGTCCGGTTCTCTGCGAAGGATATTAACCACCTCCAAATCCCCTCCGGTTGCTTCACTTACTACCAATATCTGCTGTCTCATGTTGTTTTTTATTATCTATTTTTCCAAATCTCCCTGAATTATAATCTTCGATGGCATCTAAAATTTCCTGCTTGGTATTCATTACAAACGGTCCGTAGCTTGCTATGGATTCCGGAATAGGTTCACCGCTTAGTACCAGGATATAGCTATCCTCCAATGCTTTTAATTGGATAGTTTCCCCCACATGCCCGAACAACACAAAGTCTTTGAATGAGGCATCCTTTTCATCATTAATATTTACTTTTCCTTTGGATATCAATAACATCGCATTGTAAGACTCCGGTAGTTCAAGGGAAACTCCGGCATCTTTATTCAAACGGATATCATACATTTCTACAGGAGTGAAAGTATTTGCTGGCCCTTTCGTACCCTTGAAGTTTCCGGCAATGACTCTTACCAGGCTTCCTTGTTCATCAATCCGATAAATACCTATGTTTTCTTTCGTTAACGACTGGTATTTAGGTTCACTCATTTTATATTTTGCCGGCAGGTTCACCCATATTTGTGCTATATGTTGTGTTCCACCGCTTTTCGTAAATCTGTCCGTCTGAAATTCTTCATGAATGACACCTGATGC
>SCQV01000544.1 GCA_004299085.1 Chitinophagaceae bacterium
AAGATCGCTCAGTTATTGAATGAAATCGTGATTAGCGGAGCAGAGAATGAGTGGGAAATATAAAATATAGATAGCATCGGGAAGTGGCGCAGGCCGGTAGCGCACCTGGTTTGGGACCAGGGGGTCGCAGGTTCGAATCCTGTCTTCCCGACTTTTGGTATTGATAATCAATGAGTTAAAAACTGTAGGGATGTATTTCGGACAGTTTTTTGTTTTAGAAAGAGGTGAAATGCCTAAAGATAAAAAAATGGAAACTCAATGTAAAACCATAGATTGATGTCAATTTTACTCTTTCTTTCAAAAACATTTGCGGGTCACTGTAGTATCCACGCCTCTTGATATAATTTACCCAATTTTCGTACAGATTCTTGCCCCAATCAATTTTTTACTATTGCCATAGAGCCTAATACCCGGTTCTTTGTGTTATCGTAAACAGTTATCCAATAAATGCCGGCTTGCCTTATCATTCCGATATTTATATCATTGCCATTATTAACTCTTCTCTGAAAAATAATCGTACCGATGGAATTAGTTATCGAAATTGTATATGACTTGGAAGGTTGGAATCCATTTATCGTGAACATCTGGTTGAATGGATTCGGGAAAGAGAAAATCTTCTGATTAGGGTAATCAGGATCCGTAATACCTAAGGTAGCTACTCGCTCAACATCAATGCTGTCAATGCCAGATTGCTCGTTATAGCAAGTGCCACTGGTAAGCATCGTAACATAAATCATGTTCTTACCAAATGCCAACTTATCTACATTTAGACTCAGGGTATTATCAGAAGATTCCTTTTGTAATACTGTATCCTGGCTTCTGTCTTTAGAAAATATGAATTGTGGATTTGATCCTCCGCCTGCTATATTGGATGCAGTAATAATAACCGGCTCATTACCAGTGCTGATCAAAGCGCTTGATGTAACCTTAACCATAGGTGTTACGGGTTCTATGACCTTGAAATCTTTAATAAATGAGGTGCTATCCGTGTGAGTGCTGTAAGAAACTCTTATTTCATGCAGACCCGGAGAAAGTGATCTTGGCGTAAAGGTAAAAGAGGCTCCGGTTTGTAATGCTACATTAACCTGATCGAGCTTTACAGCAACTGAAATCACCGGTGTGTCAGGAAAATTAGTTATATCAACAGACTGCACTCCACCGGCGCCACAATATTGATCTGCTATGGTGGATAAGGTCGGAGTATCCAGCGGCCTTTTTTCCGGTTTCAGATTGTATTCTGCGACGTATTGATATCCAAGCCCAAATAATCCGGCTGCATAAAGATTATCTGAATCATCAAGGGCTAAAGAGTTTATTAAACTATTAAAGTAATCATGTTTACCCACTTCATTCCAACTACTGCCGTTCCATTTTACAACAGAAAAATATCCGTTACTTCCTGTTGCACTGGCGGCATAAACGTTTCCCGAATCATCAGAAAGCATTGAAGTAACATATCCTTCGGAATAGGGACCGGTACTATCAGATCCGGCAGAACTCCAACTTTTCCCATCCCATTTAGCAACAAACTTATTATAAGGACTGTATCCTGCATTATTAAGCCCACTTGCTAATATATCTCCCTTCATATCTATTGCAAGGGCAGTAATTGATGTAGCGGAATTCAATGCATTTGTTCCGGCGCCTAAAGGGAAAATTCCATTTCCATTTATCTTAGCTACATCACATTTGCCATTTTGAGTAAGGCCCGCATAGATGTCACCGGCACTGTCAACAACAATGGAATACGGACTTATATTTGTAATATAATAAGACTCTGAAGAATCATTCCATTTCATAATCCCATAATTAAATCCATTACTGTCTCCAAAAGCACCTCCCGCGTATATATCACCTTTCTTATCACAGGTAAGCACTGATAATGGCTCATAAATTTTAAGGGGGTTGTTGGCATTCCCCAGTTCGCTCCAGGATTTACCATTCCATTTTGCGATGTAATATCGTCCGTTTGAATCTGTAAAGTTGCCTGTAACGTATAAATTGCCAGATAAGTCTGTGGCCATCCTGGCACTCATTACACCAGTATATCCAATATGCAAAGCAGCTGTATCATCACCCAGAGGACCCCATGTTTTTCCATTCCATTGTGCGAGATAATACGTGCCTGAAGCATTTGTAAAATCCCCTATTGCATAAATATTTCCCCATGTATCTACTGCTATTTTGTATATTCCATTAATTGCATTCAATTTCTTACCCTGAAAACCTGCCTTTCTCATTGAAATACCATTCCATTTAGCTATGTAACCATATCCATTACTATCTTTAAAATCACCAGCAACATACAAATTGCCAGTTTTGTCAAGGGATATTGTTCGAATGGTATTATTTACACTAAATAATTCGTTCCATTCATGGCCGTTCCATTCTTCCATTTCCATATTATCAGCCGAATCTGTCCCAAAGCCTCCCACATAAATAGTTCCTGAAGCAGTCACCCGCATGACATTAAAAGGCCCATTTGCACCAGCACCCACGCTACTCCAATCCTTTCCATTCCACTTAGCAATATAATATTCGCCCGTGCTGTCTTTAAATCCGCCACCGGCATATACATTACCCGAAGAATCGGTTGCAAGGCAAGTGATATAATCATTGGCATTTAACGGAGTGCTTTGGCTCAACTGCTTCCAATCAATTCCATTCCATTTGGCTACATAACGCATCCCATTACTATCAGTAAACTGACCTGCAGCATAAACATTCCCACTAATATCTGTTGTTAAAGCATAAATATATCCATGAACATGTAATGAATTTGTATCAACTCCTAATTTGAACCATTTAGTTCCGTTCCATTCAGCAACATAATTCATTCCTGAGCTATCCGTAATGCTACCGGCGACAAATAAGTTACCATTTTTATCTATCGTCATTGCATAAATAGCACCATTTGGATCCAAGGCATTACCAATACCTCCGACCTCTGACCATGTGGTTCCGTCCCATTTGGCAATAGAAGTATTTCCAGTACTGTTTGTAAATAAACCTGCCGCATAAAGGTCTCCGGCTCCATCAACAGCAAGGCAGTAAATAATATTGTTGGCTTTCAAAGCATTACTTCCCGCCCCCACCAGTTCCATCCAGTGCTGTCTATCCCATTTAGCTACGATATATTCATTGCGTTGATTGACAAATTTACCTGCTGCATAAATGTTATTTGCAGAATCTATCGCAATAGAAAGAATATCGTTATTGAATATGTTGGTAGGCGGATTTACCTCCTTCCAGGCTTGCGCTTGAAGAGATTGGGAATACATTACCAGCATTATGACCAATAATCTGCTAATTTTCATTATCAATCATTTTCGAAAAAAGGTGACTATAATTTATGCTACAGAATTTATACTCTTCTAAATACTCCAATAAAAACCCTTTTTTGAGGTTGAATACCGGACATCTCTTCTTATTTTCCTTACACCCCCAGGTTACTTTTGAAAATCCTTATGGCGATAGCCAGCAGAATGACACCAAAAAATTTTCTTACTACCATCAGCCCCGCCTTGCCGATTATCCGCTCGATGAAGTCTAAGGAGCGGATAACAATAAAAATGCACACAAGATTTACCAATATACCCGCCAGGATATTATAAAAACTAAAATCCGCTTTAAGTGACATAATAGTGGTTAAAGTGCCCGACCCTGCAATTAACGGGAAAGCAATGGGTACCACGCTGCCGGATTTGGCTTCATCTTTGTCGCTTTTAAACAATTCAATACCTAATATCATTTCCAGCCCGATAACGAAAATGACAATAGACCCGGCTACCGCAAATGAATGTACATCCACACCCATAAGATTGAGGAAGGGTTCCCCAACCAACAAAAAGCCTATCATTAAAAAGCCTGAAGCAATAGTAGCTTTACTGGCTTGTATGCCGCCCATTTTGGCCTTCAGGGAAATCAGCACCGGGATGGACCCTAAAATATCAATAACAGCAAACAGCGTAAAAGTAATGGTAACGATCTGTTTAAGGCTTAGCATATTAGGTCTTTTTGTAAGAACAAAGATAATATTCTAATTGTGCAATCGTACTCTATGATTTTCTTATTATGCCTTCAAAAAAAAGAGACTGACCACTCAGTTAGCGGTTAATCTCTTGAAAGGGTTTTCCTGAATAATGTCCACTCTTTTATTGTCGTCTGTCTTTCCTGCGTTCTGCTTTCCTTTCAGCCTTCGCTTCTCTTCTTTGCTCCCTCGCATGACCTTTCATCTGTGCATGAGTTTCACCCGCCTGATGATCCATACGCTGCTGAGTACGATTGTTCTGCTTCATTTCCCTGGTTCTCATAGAGCCGTTTGAGCTATTCTGTTGTGCATTGGTATTTTCCCGGAATAACCTTTCAGGGCGGCCATTATTAGCAGAGGCGAGCTGATTTCTGTTTCTACTGGCGTCCATAGCAAAAGTTCTTTGCTGGGCAGTAGGTGCAATGCGTTGTTCCCTGTTATAGGCCAATTCAGATCTGTCGGGTCCGCGTGTTACGCCACCTGTACCATTATAGCTATACCGGTTTGTATTGTTGTTTACGATATAGGTGTTATTTACATAAGTGTTGTGAATAACGGTGGTATTCACGCGTGTTACTGCAGTGTTATAACGATATACATTGCCTACCCACATGCCACC
>SCQV01000055.1 GCA_004299085.1 Chitinophagaceae bacterium
TGAAACCTGAAACCTGAAACCATCGCCTGAGGCGAGGCAAACTTGAAACCTGAAACATAAAACCCCTCCACTCCCGTACCATACCCGTAGATAATGGCAGGATACTCCCTGTCTTCTCCCTACCTTCCCCCTATTAAAAGCGCACTTTTTGCATATCAGGTAGGTATCGCTTCCCGGAAAGCAGCAGGGTAGGTATAAATAAAAGTGGTAGCAGCCTCTGCAAGGCGTCATGAATTTGCCTGGCAAATCTTCATATTGCCTGCCGGCCCATTCCCGCTCTTCGGACCAGCAGTACAAATTACTTGGCTTTTTCCCTGCTAATCAATATTTTTGCAGGTTAAATAACCTTACAAAATTATATTTCAATGCGAGAGATACTTTTCAGACAGGCACTCAGAGAAGCCATGGAAGAAGAAATGCGCCGTGATGAACGGGTTTTCCTGATGGGAGAAGAAGTGGCAGAATACAATGGCGCCTATAAGGTAAGCCAGGGAATGCTGGATGAATTCGGTGAAAGACGCGTGATAGATACCCCGATAACTGAGTTGGGCTTTGCCGGCATTGGTGTGGGCGCCGCACAAAACGGCTTACGCCCTATAATAGAATTTATGACCTGGAATTTTGCCGTGTTAGCATTAGATCCGATATTAAATACCGCTTCTAAGATGCTGGCAATGAGTGGCGGTCAATTAGGCTGTCCGATTGTTTTTCGTGGCCCAAACGGCTCTGCCGGTCAGTTGGGCGCCCAGCATTCTACTGCTTTTGAAAGCTTTTATGCCAACATTCCGGGTCTTAAGGTGATCTCAGTTTCCAATCCTTATGATGCCAAAGGCTTATTAAAGTCTGCTATTAGGGATGACGATCCGGTTATTTTTATGGAAAGCGAGGTAATGTATAGCGATACGGGAGAAGTGCCTGAAGAAGAATATCTGATTCCTATCGGAAAGGCCATTGTGAAAAGGCAGGGAAAAGACGTAACGATTGTTTCCTTCAATAAAATGATGAAGGTGGCTTTGGGTGCCGCGGAAGAGCTTTCCAAAGAGGGAATAGAAGCCGAAGTGATTGACCTCCGCACCATTCGCCCATTGGACTGGATGACTATTTTGGAATCCGTTAAAAAGACCAATCGCCTGGTGATTGTGGAAGAACAATGGCCAATGTGCAGCGTGTCTTCTGAAATAGGATATCGTATTCAGAAAGAAGGATTTGATTATTTAGATGCGCCCATTCGCCGTATTACTTCGGCGGATGCGCCCATGCATTATGCCCCTAATCTGGCAAAATTGTATTTACCTACTATCGAGAAAACAGTGAAACTGGTGAAGGAAGTGATGTACGTAGAGAAATAATGCTCATTATTTGAGTATCTCTGACCTGCCGGTAGGCGCAGGTTTGGAGAGGTCTGATGCAGGGATATTATAATTTCCATGTATGTCTGGATATCCAAATCCGAACGTGAAACCTGAAACTTGAAACCTGAAACTTGAAACAAACCAATGGCCACAATCCTGATTATAGATGATGAAAAGAGTATCCGCACTACTTTATCTGATATTCTTAGTTACGAAGGGTATAAAATAGAAGAAGCGGCGGACGGACAGGAAGGCATTAATTTATTCAAAAAGAAGCAATATGATGTTGTGCTTTGCGATATCAAAATGCCGAAGATTGACGGGATGGAATTCCTGGAACAGGCGGTGGAGGTGAATCCTGATGTCCCCATTATCATGGTTTCCGGCCATGGGAATATTGACAATGCCGTAGAAGCGGTTAAAAAAGGTGCTTTTGATTTTATCTCCAAACCGCCGGATCTAAACCGCATCCTGATTACTATTCGTAATGCACTGGATAAAACTTCATTGGTTGCCGAAACAAAAACACTCCGTAAAAAAGTTTCCAGGACACAGGAAATGATTGGTGAATCGGATCCCATTCAACGCATCAGGGAAACTATAGGGAAAGTTGCGCCTACCGATGCCAGGGTTTTGGTTACCGGCGAGAACGGCGTGGGAAAGGAACTGGTAGCCCGTTGGATTCACGAGAAAAGTAACCGCGCTGAAGCACCGTTGATTGAGGTGAATTGTGCGGCTATTCCCAGTGAATTGATTGAAAGTGAGCTGTTCGGCCATGAAAAAGGTTCTTTCACTTCCGCGATAAAACAACGTATCGGAAAATTTGAAAAAGCCAATGGCGGTACACTGTTTCTTGACGAAGTGGGGGACATGAGCCTGAGTGCCCAGGCTAAAGTATTACGCGCTTTACAGGAAGGAAAAATTACCAGGGTGGGCGGTGAAAAAGAAATTAATGTGGATGTGAGAGTGATTGCGGCTACTAATAAAGAGCTGCTGAAAGAAGTGGAAGAAAAGAATTTTCGCCTCGATTTATATCACCGGCTTAGCGTCATTATCATTCATGTGCCCTCTCTGAATGACAGAGTGGACGATATCCCTGTGTTGACGGAGTATTTCCTGGAGAATATCTGCGCTGATTATGGCATAGCCAAAAAAGAAATTAATAAAGACGCACTGAAAGCTTTACAAAAGCATGACTGGACAGGCAATATCCGCGAATTGCGTAATGTGGTGGAAAGATTAATAATCCTTTCAGGAAAAACCATTATGGAAACGGATGTGAATGCGTATGTGATACCGAACAGGGGATAATTGTCGCCGGTGGGAAAGGGACAAGATTGAATGATTAGTTCAATTAATATTCGGAATTAAGATGACTAAGGGAGTAGTTGAACCTCCGAACTCCGGCATTTGATATCCAATATTCCGTGTTCTTTATTCAAAGTTCTTCATTCAAAGTTCCTTATTCGATATTCCTTGTTCAATGTCCTTTATTCAAAGTTCTTTATTCAGTGTTCTTTATTCGATATTCTTTATTCAGTGTTCAGTGTTCTTTATTCTGTGTTCCTTATTCGATCTTCTTTATTCGAAGTCCCTTGTTCTTTATTCAATCTTCCTTATTCGATATTACAGTCAATCTCTCTTATGGAAAATTCAACGCCAATTATCACCATTCACAATCTTTTCAAGCGCTATGGTAATGGCGATTGGGTTTTGAATGGCATTGATATGACTGTTTATCCCGGTCAGGTGATTGGCTATATAGGGCCAAATGGCGCCGGTAAATCTACTACCGTCAAGATACTTACAGGATTGATATCTGAATTTGAGGGAGATATTTCTATTCTCGGACTTGACCTGCATAAAGAGACACTTGAAATAAAAAAACATATCGGATATATTCCTGAAAATGCCGAATTATATGATGTGCTTACTCCGATGGAATATCTGCAATTCATTGGCGGGCTATATAATTTGCCAGAGAATAAGGTGAAGGAACGCGCCCTTATAATGTTAGACTCCTTCGGGCTAAGAATGCATGCCCATAACCGCATGGACACTTTTTCCAAAGGCATGAGACAAAAAGTGCTGATTATTTCAGGGCTTATTCATAATCCTAAGATCATCTTTATGGACGAGCCGCTGTCGGGATTGGACGCTAATGCTGTTATTATTGTCAAAGAAATTATTTCCAGACTGGCTGCAGAAGGCAAGACTATTTTTTATTGCTCACACATGATGGATGTGGTGGAGAAAGTTTCTGACCGCATTGTTCTGATTAATAACGGCAGAATAATGGCAGATGGTCCTTTTGCAGAATTGCAACAACAGGCACAAGGTAAAAGCCTGGAGAATATTTTTGCACAGCTTACCGGACATAGCGATTTAGATGATATTGCCGGACAGTTTCTAAACGCCTTTGAAAATGAATAACCCGGGCCATGAATAAGATATTTCTCTATATCCTTAGTTGGCTGAATCCTGTTTGGGAAGCGCTGGGAGCAGATTCCCGTCAATTGCATGGGATACTGACAACCAAGCTCACAATGGATGACCGGCGGCCCTCCACCTTGCAAATGGGAAGGCAAAGGAGAAAGGAAACGGGTAACTCTACGCTGCTTACCGCTTTTATTTCGTTATTATATGGTTTCTTTATGATGGCGATTGTCATCGGCATGCAGAAGCAAATGCTGACCGGATTAACTATTTATTTCGGGATGTTTATTATTATGCTGGCTTTGACGTTAATTTCCGACTTTACTTCTGTTTTGATTGATGTGCGGGATAATTATATTGTTTTTCCGCGCCCGGTGAATGACCGTACTGTGCTGCTTGCCAGGCTGTTGCATATCAGCGTTCACTTGAGCAAAATAGTTATCCCGATGGCGGTTCCGGGTATTATTTATCTTGGGATTGCTTATGGAGCATCGGGTGCTGCTCTGATGATCTTAATGGTTTTTCTGGCAACGGTATTAACTATCTTTCTGATTAACCTGGTTTATTTGTTAATTCTGCAAATTACAACGCCGGCTAAGTTCAAAGAAATCATCAATTATATCCAGATAGGTTTTACTATTTTCATATTTGCGTTCTATGAATTATTCCCAAGGTTAATGAACAATAAGGTTCTTGGTAATATTGATCTGAGATCGCATCATTGGATTTATTATGTGCCCCCCTTCTGGCTGGCGTCTGTTTGGAGCGTTATTATGGATCATCAATTTCAGCAAACACTCATAATCACTGCAGGATTAGCTATTATCATCCCCTTGTTGTCTGTATGGGTTGTGATTCGTTTTTTTGCTCCTTCTTTTAATAAGAAATTATCTTCCATCAACTCATCGTCGGATGAAAGTAAACCTGTAACTGACATAAAAGTCAAAGCTACGCAGCGAAGCCTTCCCCGGTTCTTATCTAATCTTTTAATCAGAAATAAAACAGAAAGAGCAGGATTTGTCTTCGGATGGAAGCTGACTTCCCGCAGCAGGGATTTTAAGCTGAAAGTATATCCCATGTTTGGATACGTGATCGTGCTGTTTTTCCTTTTTATGTTCGGAGGATTTTCCGGGAATACTCATAAAATTCAAGGTGTGGATTTTTACAAAAAGGGGCCGGGAATACTTTTTATTATTTACTTATGCAGCATAATGATCGCTAATGCCGTAGTTTTAATAAAATCATCTGATAAATATAAAGCTGCATGGGTATATTATATATCCCCCGTTCAAAAGCCGGGAATCTTGATCCGTGGCATGATGAAAATGCTGCTTTTTAAGTATTTTTTCCTGATTTATTTCGTCATAGTGTTACTATCATTATTTCTCAGAGGAATATCTTTTTTACCCAATTTATTACTGGGGTTGGTGAATATAATTTTTGTAAGCCTTGTTCTTGGCTTGTTTTATTTAAAGACCTTTCCTTTTTCGGAACAATGGAATATCAATCGTTCGTCCGGCAGGATGATGAGATCCTTTTTTCTGATGATTATGGTGGGTATTCTGGGAGTGATCCATTATTTTATAATGAATTTTACCATTGTGGTTTTAATTCTAACTGTACTGGTGGCAGCCGCGGATTGGTTGTTATTGGATAAATTTAGAAATATAAGTTGGGAGGAGATGAGGACGGAATAGCATTCCAAGTTTCAAGCCTGCCTCGCCTCAGGCGATGGTTTCGTATGCTGTATTTCGTATTGGATCTTTCACGTTAGACGATTTATTCTTTTTCTTATGAATATATACAAAGATTTTTCTTTAAAACCATATAACACTTTTGGAATAGATGCTTATGCAAAATATTTTGCATCATTTGCATCGGCAGATGAGCTGAAAGAGATATTGTCTGAAAAAGAAAATGCCGGAATATCCCCATTCATATTAGGTGGTGGAAGCAATATTCTTTTCACCAAAAATCAGGAATATGTCTTAAAAAATGAGATAAAAGGGATTGAAAAAACGGATGAAGATGCAGAATATATTTATGTAAAAGCAGGAGCAGGAGAGATCTGGCATCAGCTTGTGATGTATTGCATTGAAAATAACTGGGCAGGTATCGAAAATCTTTCCCTGATACCAGGGAACGCCGGCGCAGCGCCTATGCAGAACATTGGCGCTTATGGCGCCGAAATAAGAGATGTATTTTATTCGCTGGAAGCATTCCATTTAAAGGAGAAGACAGTAACTAGTTTATATCATAATGACTGCGCTTTCGGATACCGTGAAAGCGTTTTTAAAAATAAGTACAAGGGGCAATTTGCTATTCTGTCTGTAACGTTAAGGTTGAATAAGAAACCGCATTATAATACTTCTTATGGCGCCATCGGGAAAGAGCTGGAGGCTATGGGCGTACGGGAGTTAAGCATTCAGGCAATCAGTCAGGCTGTAATCAATATTCGTTCTTCTAAATTACCGGATCCCAAAAAGATAGGAAATGCAGGTAGTTTTTTTAAAAATCCCGAAGTGGCTTTGGACAAATATGAGCAACTAAAAGGAAAATTTCCCGGATTAATTGCTTATCCTGCCGATGACAAATATAAGCTGGCGGCAGGCTGGATGATTGAGCAATGCGGTTGGAAAGGATATAGAGAGGGTACTGTGGGCGTACATGCCAGACAGGCATTGGTGCTGGTTAATTATGGAAATGCTCAGGGAAAAGAGGTGTACAGGCTTTCTGAAAAAATACAGCGTAGCGTTTTAGATAAGTTTGGGGTGATGTTGGAAAGAGAAGTGAACGTGGCATAAAAAAAATTAACCCCGCTGGGAACAGCGGGGTTCTTGTGTTAAACCCTTTGAAAAATTACTACTCTCTGCTATTTGCAGGCTTGGCTGCGTTTTAGCTTCTTTGGATCAGTTTATGATAAATGATGATCTTTTTCTTTTTGTTACTTGCTGAAGCAAAGATACAAATAAATATAAGTACCGCGGTTAATTAATCGTTATTGAGAGTTAAAGATATGTTAACGGAAGGAAGCCTTATTTACAAAGAATGTAGAGTATTGAGCTTGAACGCTCAATATGTTTATTTGCGTATGCCCATGACCGTGACCCATTGAGGATTCCCTTCAGGTAATGATTTTTATTGTCCTTATATTTTTCGCTCAGCAGGCAAATATAGAATGCATCAAAAGGCATAGCTATTATCTTTTTCAATGTTAAGCCGTGCTGTTGAACAAGCGTTCTCATTGTGTCTGGCGAGAAGTGGTATAAATGTCGCGGTACATCGTAAGCCGCCCAATACTGTTGATATATCGCCGCATCTAATGAAGTGTAGTTGGGGACCGCAATAAAAATATGCCCGTTTGCATCCATTAATTTTACAATTTGTTCCATGTAACCATGCAAATCATGTATATGTTCCAGCACGTGCCATAGAGTGATGGCTTGGAAATTGTTTTGCGGCAAATGGTAGAGTGAATCGGAACGCAGGATTGATAATCCATATTTTCTGTGAGCAATATCCCTTGCTCCTTCATCAGGTTCTAATCCTGTAGTATTCCATCCCGATTGCTGCATGACGTTTAAAAAAGCTCCGGTGCCACAGCCAATATCTAAAACACGGCCGTTTGTAATCCCTGCTGTTTTTTCAACCCAATGTTTTTTTTGTTTCAGAGAAATTTTCCTGACGGTATGATAGAGCTTATTCACTAATCCCTTAGAAGTATCAGTGTGAGATATGTAGTTCTCTGAATGATAATATTTCCCAATATGCTGTTCATCGGGCACAGTCCATGTAAAACGTAAGGAACACGCCTGACATTGGCGGATGTGAAAAGTCTCACCACTGACAGTATAATCTCTGGCTTCTAATGCAATACTTGTGTCAGTTGAACCGCATACCGGACATGGAGGAGGAAGCGTTTCTTCAGTCATGATATATTTTTATGCAACCTTGCGTTTATTTTGAAACAGCGCTGTCATACTCTATATGTACCTTGTCGCCATACAATTTCATCATGGAAACCAGGCTGACAGTGGTATCCGAAGGAAGTGTTATAAATGGCATTCCCAATTCATAAGTAGATACCCCTTTTGCAAGCAACACAACCGGATGCCCCCAATCTTTCATTTTATGATATTGATGCATGGCCTTTTCTTTATTGTCATAAACTCCGAAAATAATGGTATAATGAATAGAATCAGGCCGCCGCATCGAATTTTCTTGCAGCACGGAATCTTTGCTTAAGTTTAATGAATCACTTTTTGCCAAATATTTTGTCGTATCTTTTGCAATAATGCTTTTTATGACTGCGACCTTTTCGTTCCTCTTGATGGTCCCTTTATAAGTCAGCCAACCTACCACCAACAAGGCAATGATGGTGGCAGCAATCCACCAGGATGCCATCTCCCTGCGTCTTTTATTCCTTTTATGAATTGTCGGTGAAATATCTTTCTCCGGTTGCTCTTCCATTTGAGGAGAATCTTTTGAGGGAGAAGCTTCGGTCGTTGATTCCGCTTTCGGAATTGAAAAACTTTTTATTTCATCTAAAGAAACCGGTCCGTACACGGAAATGGGTGATCGTTCCTCATCTAAAGTAATTCGCCTGTCGTTGTCCAGATTCAATAATCCGATTCCTGGTAATTCAACACTGGAACCGGTTGAAAGTTTTTCCCTGATGGCCGAGGCAGCTTCGCTCCATTTTAAAGCGGCTTCTTCTTCCGGTAATGAGTGGGAAAAAGCTATTTGTTGAATGATCGAATAAAATTTATCATCTTTCCCGCTTAAGGGAATTAAAGAAATCTCATAGACAGGAGGATGGATCTTATTATCCTGATAAGATCTGGAAGAGGGGTTCCGAATGATAAATAATAATCCTACATCTGGCAATAAACAATGCCCGTATTGTTGCAGGGCATCGTTCATATCAGAAGAATAAGTTTCCAAGTTGCTAAAATTTTATCATGATGCCGCCCAGCACATTTAATCCTAAAGACTGATAATTATGCCAGCGTTCATAATGGCTGTTAAATAAATTATTGCCATTCAGCCAGATGCTGAATTGTTTATTAATCTGATAACTGGCGCCTGCGTTCAGATCAAAAGCCCCTTTGGTTTTATGCGAATTACCAAGAGAATCCGGGTAAAAGCTTCCGCTTAACGCATATAAATCGGCAGTCAGCCGCAGCTTTTCTGCAATAATATACTGGCCGGAAAGGCTGGCTTCAAATGGACGCAATCCCCAGGGTTCTTTAGCAGTTTGTTCTTTAAAATAATTAAACCAGTTACCCGACAATTTCAATTGAAATCCTTCATTATTGATATATCCCAATTCGGCATGAAGCTGATAAGCTTTTAAATCGGCTTCATTCACTGTTTTAAAAGTATTTCCGTAAATTGAATCGTTCACAAATAACGGACGATTATGATACTCTACAAATGAAAATTTAGTATTGTAAGTAAAATGACTGTTTATCGTCCCCTTTATTCCGGTATATTTTTCTTCCACACGGGTATTCAACGAATTAGCGTAATCGCCTAAGAATGGATTTTCTTTCACCATGTTCATATAAGTATTCTGATCAAAATAAGATATCCATCCGCTGCTCAGAATAAGCTTATCAGGAATTAAGTCAGTTTCATTGACAATATCCGGTAAAAGAAAAAATTTATTGTTAGTCCACGTAGGATTGATGCCGGCATGCAGGAAAAAATTGGGTTTATTTATTTCGACTGCCGGATGAAATGCCATCAGGTTATTATTGTAGGTATTGTATTGACCTGTAAAAGTAGAAAAGCTTCCGGTAAAATCCGCTACGATGGAAATATCTTTGAAGATTTCTTTTTGTGCCGGTATAAAAATCAGAAAATTGGATTCGCGTCTTTTGTGGATATCAGAAAAGCTGGTAATGGTGAGGTTGGGCTGATAATTAATACCCACTGAATTTTTTGCGGTATTACTCAGTCCGAATTCGGCGCTGATGGTATTATAAGCCTGTTTTACCTGGCTTTTCGGAAGCTTGGCGGTATCATGATCGTACCCATAATAGCGAATGCCGTGGCGATCATAAGTAACATTTCCATGAAACTCATGTGTGGCTGAAAAATACTGGCCATGAATTAATAAATGATCTTTACTATAATTCTGATTTTCGATGTTTCCCTGAGACGAAATGTGACTGAAGTTTAATCCGTATTGAAAAGGAAGACTTCTTCCATTGCTCAACCCGATTTGCAAAAAAGGAGTTTGGTAATTGCCGAATCCCGCTTTTATATAATTATTATACATGCCTTCATTGGTGGTATCTCTTCCCATTGCCAGGGGACGCAGAGGCACAGGTTCATAAGTAAAGTTGAGGTTTTGTGCAGGTACATTGTACACCATACGCGGCCTCACGGTATCCAGCCGGGGCAAAGTAGCGGTCAAGTTCAGCTTGGCCGCTGCACGCAATACAGGCTGGTAAGTGTTATATATATCAATAGTTTGCTGCTGAATGGTCGTATCCTGTTGTGCCATGGAGCTTTGTGACAGAATGAGCAACATGCAGGAAACCAGCCCTGATATTTTTAAAATTGAAAAGATCCGCTTTTGCATATTGTTTTGACGATTGAATACCATAGAAAAAGAATGAAATTAAATTATTGGTTTTGCCCGTTTGCGTTTCTGATCTTTGAATGCGCCTGTTCATCCGCTTTCACTTTAGCGAGGGTATCGCTGGCTTGCGTAACTAATGCCGGTATTTTACAATTATCTACAATACTTTGCAAAGTGGCTTTTGCATTAAAGTAATCATTTTGCTTCCAGAAAACATTTCCGAGCATGATATAGGCGCTTGCGACCCAATAGTCGTAAGAAGGCGTATTTTTTATTACATCATAGGCTGCATTGTTGGCGTTAGTCCAATCATTTTGTGCAAAGTAGCATTGAGAAATAAAATACCTTGATTCAGCACCTAATTCTGATTTAGTCATTTGTGCAACCGTTTTATAATTGGCAATGGCGGAATCATATTCGTTTTGTTGCTGCTGTGCTCGCGCCAGATAAAAATATCCTACAATTTGATCGTCCGTGCTGATATCCGGTGTCTGCAGCAAGGCTTGTGCGCTGATGCTTACCTGTGGCCATTGCGACAACTGGTAGTTGCAACGGAGAGTACCCCGCAACGCAGCCAGTGTATTTTCTTTGCTGGTGGACAATTGTTTCAGTTGTGTGAAATAGCCGAGTGCTTGCTGATAATTTTTGTTCTGATAGAAGCTAATCCAGGCTGCCTGTGATGCCGACCGCTCAGAGTATAAGCTGGCACTTTGTGAAAGTACATAGGCGTAGTTGGTCAATGCATTATTATAATCTTTCTGATTAAAATAACTTTCCGCCAGATAAAAATGGGCGGGCAATACAAACTGGCCGTTAGAGAATTTATTTAAATAACTGGTTAACTGCGTAATGGCAGAAGTGTATTGATTATTCCCAAAGCTTGATTCTCCGGCAGCATACGTAATGGAATCTTCAGCAGAAACGGTTACGGTGTGTCCTGTTGATTTAAGGAAATTCAAATAAGCATCCGGTTGACCGCTATTAATATATAAAGTTCGCAGACTTTGCAATGCATCATTCGCCTGTGGACTGTTGGGATATTGAGTTACTACTTTTTGATAACTGCTGATGGCTCCCTGCTGATCATTCAGGCTGAAATCAGCCACCCCAAGTTGAAGTAATGCTTTAGCAGCGTTAGGATCATCAGGATTATTAATGACCTTTTGCAAATAAGGAACAGCCAGATTATATTGTTCATTGGTCATATAAGTGGCAGCAATCTGATAATCGGCATCGCTGTTATAGGAAGATGTAGGATATTGGTTAGACAACTGCTGCATAAGAGAAATCTTCTGGCCCGTGTTTCCCGTGACGCCGGCGATGATTCCTTTTTGGTATAATGCATAATCGCTACCCGGCTGCCCGGATGAGATCGCTTTATTATAGAGATTTTGTGCATCCGTATAATTTTTCAGCATATAATAGCAATCCGCAGTTCTTAAAGTAGCATCATTGGCAATTTGTCTTCCATTGGCTCCAAATATATGCTGCGCTAATTGAAATTGTTGCAAGGCCTGTGCATATTCATTCTTTTTCAAATAGCTGTAACCTAAGTTATAATGGGCAGTCTGTACATTGGCTTCACCCAATGCAGCGGGTGTATTTCCTCCTAATGCCAGATATTGGTTGGTGTTCACAATGGCTTCCTCCGGATTCCCCTGGCGAAGTGCAATTTCTCCTTTCCAGAAAAATACCAATTGTTGCATTTGAGGATCCACCGGATATTGCAAAGACTTATTCAGTAAATCATTGGCATGGCTTAGATCGCCGTCATTGATAAGCTGTACTGCCCTGCCGAAAGTGATGCGTTGATAAGCAAGCTGAACATCCTGGGATGTTTTAGGGACAGAAGAGATGGCATCCAATGCGTTTTTATAATCATTGGTATTCATAAAAAGATGTGCCAGTAATTCCTGCGCCTCCGTTGAATAACCTGAATTAGGATACTCGGTGGTAAACTCTTTCAGAGTATTGATAGCAGCATCCTGATAACCTAATTCATAAGAAAGCTTTCCATAATTAAACCGGGATATCTCCTGCTGTTTCGGGTTATAATTGGAGCGTGCGCAAAAGGAAAATGCGTTTCTGGCTTCCGATTTTTGCCCTGTCCTCAGATAACAGTCGCCTAAAAGATACATGGAATTTTGGCCGAGTGAATCCTCTGTGCCGCTAAGTTGTTTGAATCCTGCAATGGCTTTTTGGAGGTTATTTTCCTGATAGTAACAATAGGCCAGTTCATACACATCTTCCTTTGTAAGGGTTTTAGCGCCTGCTTCATATTCCTGCAAATAAGGCAATGCTTTGGAATATTCTTTTTGTTCAAAATAAGTCTGACCCACTAAATGTTTCAAATCATTATTGTAATATAAATTTCCCGAAGCTAAATAAGGCTGGGCATAAGATATCACTTTTTCAGGCTTATCCTGATAGTAGTATATTTCGGCAATATAATAAGGTACGATCAGATCATATTTAGGTTCATTTACCACCCGCTGAAAGCTTTGCAAAGCATCCGAATAATTTTTGTTGTAATAAGAAATAAATCCATAATAATAATTGGCGGGAATATAATATTGATTGCGGACATCTTTGATAGCGTTGAAAAGAGGTTGTGCTTTGTTAAATTCCTTCATGTTAAAATAACAATAGCCAAGCTCAAATTTAGCTTCTGCCACATCATTATTGGAAAGGTTATCAAATCCTGCCTGTTCGTAATACGGGACAGCTTCTTCTAACTGATTGTGGCGGAAATAATATCTTGCTAAATTATAAGCGGTTAATTGTTTGCGTGGATTGTTGTCCACATCGCGGAGATACTTTTTAGAAAGGTCAACGGCATCCGGCTGATTCAGTTGAAGAGCGCACATATTAAAATAATATTGCGCATTCTGTAAGACAAGCTGACGGTTAGTTTCCTGAAAATAACTAATCTCACTGATTGTTTTTCTGAACATAGGTTGCGCTTCTGCATACAGTCCTTGTTGGTATAATTCCTGCGCTTCTTTGAACTGATAAGACGGATCAGCATAAAGGGCGGTTCCCTGCGCAAAAGAAAGAATCGGGCCGGCAAGAAAACAGGCGGAAATAATAAGAGGTGCCAATAACCTTTGTGCAGGCAGCGTAAGCCGCTTCGTTTGAATGTCATTTACTTTGAGGGACAAATGCATGAAATCCTGTTTGTTAAGATAATGTAACGTTCTAAGGTTTTATTTATTTTCGGGAAGAACGCTTTTTCCGAATGCGGACAAAGATAAAGTTTTCTCATTTCTGTTTTCATGCTGTGCGCCGCTTGTGGATATTTCTTTTGAAGGGTTAAAATTTGATTATTATTTTCGCCGGATAAAAGACTAAATCTATGGCAAAAATTTCTTCCGTTAAATACACTGCTCCGGGTGTTCAACTGGCGTTGCTCATATTGAGAATCGGCGCCGGACTGATGATTATTAACCACGGGCTTCCAAAAATTGCACACTTCAGCCAATTGGCGCCTCATTTTGCCAATCCTTTATATATTGGCACTTATGCCTCTCTTGTACTGGTATTATTTGCGGAAATAGTATGCGGTATATTGTTGGTTTTTGGCCTTTTCACTCGCTGGGCATCCATTCCGCTGATTATTGAAATGCTGGTCCTGGTATTTTTAGTACATCATGCACATGAATTTTCCGAACAGGAATTAGCAGTTCATTTTCTGATCGCATTTATCGTCATTCTGATCCTTGGCCCGGGTAAGATATCTTTGGATGGATTGATTTCTCGCTGATAAAATTTAACAAAACGCTAACATCATGTTTTCAACTACAACCGGCATCAGAGTTCGATACGGAGAGACGGATCAGATGGGATTCCTGTACTATGGAAATTATGCGCTTTATTATGAAGTGGGAAGGGTGGACATGATCCGGCAGATAGGAATCACTTATAAAGAGCTCGAAGAAAGAGGTATTATTATGCCGGTAGTGGAACTAAAAAGTAAATATATCCGCCCGGCTTTATATGACGATTTAATTACCGTTAAAACCATTCTAAAGGAATTACCCACCGATCATAAAATTTCTTTTCATTCGGAATTATACAATGAAAGGCAGGAGTTGCTGAATATAGGAACTACTACCTTAGTTTTTCTGGAAGCTAAAACAAGAAGAAAAATTTCCTTGCCGGAAGTTTTGAAGGAAAAGCTGCAGGCTTTTTTTGAAAAATAATTTTTTATTTTTTTTAGTATCACATGATAGGAGTTATCTTTTTTTGCGACTTTGATACAACTCTGCTCAAATTAATTCTATTCATTTAGTTTGTGATAATAGTCCTTTTCTGATATAAACTAAACCATAACGAAAGACAACACCCGATTACCGATTAATAAAAATATTGTGAATGAACATACAACAAATCGTCGAAACGCTTGAATCATTTTCTCCGCCTGTCTATCAGGAGCCTTACGACAATGCCGGCCTGCTCACCGGGCGTCCCGAATGGGAAGTAAACAATGCGTTGCTTAGTTTAGATGCGACCGAACCCGTCGTTCAGGAAGCTATTGACAAAAAATGCAATTTAATTATTGCGCATCATCCTGTTATTTTCCGCGGATTGAAAAAGCTGACCGGCAGCAATTATGTGGAGCGTGCTGTCATACTCGCTATTAAAAATGATATAGCCATTTATGCGGCTCATACCAATTTAGACAATATGCTCATGGGGGTCAATGATATGATCTGTGAAAAATTGGGGCTGATTAATCGTAAAATTCTATCCCCTTCCACGGGTACCTTAAAAAAGCTATACGCCTTTGCTCCACATGCCGATGCGGAAAAAGTACGCCGGGCATTATTTGAGGCAGGAGCGGGAAATATCGGCCATTATAGTGAGGCCAGCTTTAATACTTCGGGAACAGGGACTTTTAAAGGGGACGAAAATACCCATCCTTACGTGGGTGAAAGGGGCGTTCAGCATCATGAGCCTGAAACGAAAATCGAAGTTATTTTTCCAAAACATTTAGAGAGCAGGATTTTGAAAGCATTACTCAAATCTCATCCTTATGAAGAAGTGGCTTATGACATCATTTCAATGGGTAATGCCAATGGGGAAATTGGCAGTGGTATGATAGGAGAATTAGAAAAACCCGCAGATGAAAAAACATTTTTAAAAAAAATAAGACAACAAATGCAGGCAGAAGGTATCCGGTTTACTCCATTGCGCGGGAAGCCGGTAAAAAAAGTGGCTGTTTGCGGTGGGGCCGGCAGCTTTTTGTTGAAAGAGGCCATCAGGGCCGGAGCAGATATGTTTGTCAGTGCTGATTTTAAATACCATGAATTCTTCGATGCTGATAATCATATAGTTATAGCAGATATTGGACATTTTGAAAGCGAACAATATACGGTGGACATATTTTATAAAAAATTAACGGAAAAGTTCCCTACCTTTGCACCTCTAAAATCCGAAAGTAGAACAAATCCAATAAATTATCTGCACTAACCAATGGCAACCGTAAAAGAGTTTTCAGTAGAAGAAAAGCTGGTGTCACTCCTCCGGCTTCAGAAAATTGATTCCAAGCTGGATGAGATTGAAATCCTGAAAGGGGAGCTTCCGATGGAAGTAAAAGATCTGGAAGATGAATTGGAAGGACTGAATACCCGCCTCACTAATTTAGGGGACGAGATTAAGGGTATTGAGGCTTTTATTTCCGGGAAAAAAGAAGCTATTAAAGATGCCGAAGCGAATATTAAAAAATATGAGAAGCAGCAGGATAACGTAAAGAATAACCGTGAATATGAAGCTATTTCCAAGGAAATAGAAATGCAAACGCTGGAAAATAAGCTGAATGAAAAGCAAATCCGGGAAGCGAATGATAAGATAAAAGAGAAAAATAACGTATATGAATCTGCCAAAAAAGCTATCAAGGATAAAGAGGGCAATCTGAAGCATAAGAAAGCTGAATTGGAAAAAATTATTGTTGATACAGATAAAGAAGAAAAACAATTTGAGAAAGAATCTGAGAAAGCCGGCGAGGAGGTGGAGCCCAGATTATTGGCAGCTTATGAAAAAATCCGTAAGACTTATCGTAACGGATTGGCGGTAGTGAGTATTGAAAGAGACTCCTGTGGCGGATGCTTTAACAAGATACCTCCCCAAAGACAGGCCGAAATACGCCAGCGAAAAAAGATCATAGTATGTGAGCATTGTGGAAGAATATTAGTTGATTTTGATCTTTTTAATTCCGTTACCGCAAAGAAATAAAGAGAATGGTCAAATTTTTGCAATAAGGGACACTTAAAAAGGTGTCCTTTTCTTTTTGCAGGAAATTTTCTTTTTAGATGTTGGTTTAATGTTTTGAAATGAGAATTGGATGTTGATTATTGAATATTCTGGGTTTTTTAGGATTTGTAAAATGAATTTATTGGCATGCGTAACTTGCTTAAGAAACTTATCTTTTTTGTTTGCATATCTTCCTCCTTATTGATGCCTGGGTTGAGCTATGGCCAGGCAAAGGTTTTTGATTTTAATGCGCGTTGTGAACAGGCTTATCATCAGATTATGATGATGAAAACCGGTGAGGGACAGCGTATTCTAAATGAGGAAATCAGGTCCAACCCTAATAACCTTATCCCCTATTTCCTGGAAAATTATATTGATATGTTTACTTTGTTTTTTCACGAAAATAAAGCTGAATACAATACCAGCTTTCTGAACAGGGAAAAACGTATTAAGCTGATGCAGCAGGGCCCAAAAAATTCTCCGTTTTATCTGTTTACACAGGCTATGATTTATGAGCAATGGGGTATTGTGAAGCTGAAATATGAAGAAAATATTTCCGCCATGTGGGACTTTAGAAGAGCTTATCTGGCCGCTGAAGAAAACAATAAGGCATTTCCTGATTTTTCGGCTAATAAAATTATTATGGGGCCGATGAAAGCCATGATTGGCACGGTTCCTTCTTCTTACCGCTGGATAACTAATATCTTAGGATTTAATAACGGGAGTGTCAACGATGGAATAGCGCTTTTAAAATCATATATAAATGATCCCGGAAATGATGGAGGCCTTTTCAAAGATGAGGCTTGCTTTTATTATGCTTACATGGAATTTTATATTGCCCATAAGCCTGAGGCTGCCATGAAATTCATCCGGGATCAAAAGCTGGATATCGTCAACAATGCCTTGTATGCCTTTATGGCTGCCAATCTAGCCTTGAATGATCATGAGGCAGGTTATGGGCTGCAGGTTCTTGAAAATATGCAGAAAGGCCCTGAATACTTAAAAATGCCCGTACTGAATTATGAGTTTGGAACGTTAAAATTATATCACATGGATTTGAACGGCGCCATTCATTATCTGGATATTTTTGTCAATAATTTTAAAGGGAAATTTTATATAAAAGATGCTTTATCCAAGTTAAGCTGGGCTTATTATCTCCAAGGCAACATGAAAGAAGCAGAAAATTACCGGAAGCTGGTGTTGACAAGAGGAAATACGGTGGTGGATGCGGATAAAGTGGCTTTGCGGGAAGCAAAGTCGGGGCAATGGAGCGATCCCGAAATCCTGAAAGCCCGTATGCTGATGAATGGGGGATATTTTAAAGAGGCTTTGCAGGTGCTTAGACAAAAAAAGATTGAAGATTATCATAAGCTCATCAATAAGATAGAATATGCATATTTTCTGGCGCGTATTCATGATGAATTGGGAAATGAAAAAGAAGCTGTTCAATTATATGAAGCTACTATCAAGGCCGGCGCCGACCGTCCGGAATATTATGCGGCCAGATCGGCCTTGCAGTTGGGCTTTATTTATGAAAAAAGAAAAGATACCGCTATAGCGCTGAATTATTTCCGCCAATGCCTGAACATGAACGAAAAAGAATACAAGAGTTCATTAGATCAAA
Source organism: Chitinophagaceae bacterium (assembly GCA_004299085.1). Lineage (GTDB taxonomy): Bacteria > Bacteroidota > Bacteroidia > Chitinophagales > Chitinophagaceae > FW021-bin31. The sequence continues at coordinate 18,257 of SCQV01000055.1, forward strand.
GGGCGAAAGCAGGCATTAACCGGTTGACTATTCGATAAGAATAAAAATAGGTGTAAGATAATTTCTATATTTTTACCTGAATTTTGATGGTTATTTACCATGACTGACCTACGAAAAACCATGCATTTTGTCATGCTAACCTGTATCTTGTGTATTACAGGCTACTTAGGTCGTGCGCAGGATATTCATCTCTCCCAGTTCTATGAAACGCCTCTATTGAGGAATCCGGCATTGGCAGGCATATTCACCGGCGACTATCGGATAGAAGCCGTTTACAGGAATCAATGGGCCAGCGTAACCATTCCTTATCAGACAGGCGCTCTGAGCGGAGAAGTCAGATTTCCCATAGGCAATGATAATGATTATCTAACGGGTGGTTTACAATTGGTGTATGATGTGGCAGGCACTTCCCGTTTTCAGACAACGGAAATTATGCCCGCCATCAATTATCATAAATCACTCAGCGATACAAGGAGCATGTATTTATCTGTGGGTTTTATGGGGGGAATTACCCAACGGCAATTTAATCCCGCCAAGCTAACTTTTGACGATCAATATAACGGTAGCAACTTTGATCCTTCTGCTCCCAGCGGAGAGAATTTCTCGAAATTCGGATATACTTATCCTGATATGGCAACCGGAATCAGCTTTAACAGCACTTTCGGTGAAAACGTGAACTGGTTTGTCGGTGCATCTTATTATCATTTTAATCATCCCAAAGTTTCTTTTTTCGGCGATCCATCCATTGAACTTAGTCCTAAGTGGGAATATAACGCAGGATTATCTGCTCCTTTAGGGGACTTTGGAAAGCTGATTGTCCAATATAACCAGATAAAGCAGGGCGCTTATTCGGAAGTAATGGCAGGGGGGCTTCTGGGCTATACGCTTCAGATTAAACAAGGTGCTACGGAAGAGACAAATATGATTTATGGCGGGCTCTTTGTGCGCTGGAATGATGCCGTAGTACCTGTCATCAAGCTGCAAATGAATAAATACGATGTCGGCTTCAGCTATGATATTAATGTTTCACAATTGAGCAAAGCCAGCCAAACTTTCGGTGGGTTTGAAATTTCACTTTCTTACATCGGATTTTTCAAATCTGCTAATAGCTCTGCCTCTAAGCTGGAATGTCCCAGATTTTGATTGTGTGCTCATTGGCTTAGCGTTATTTTCAGAATGTGAATTTTTCATGAAGCAAAAGTTCCAAGAATAGACAAACTGTTAAAATTCACTTAAAGAACCCCTCACCTGTAAAAACGGCTTGAGATTTGTCCTTATATTTGCCTAAAGGTTTTTAAAAAAAATTTCTGGAAACTATTGGAAAATTTCTAAAGATGTATTAGATTTGAGGGGAATATGTACAAAAGAGTTACTATACTATTCATGTTTTTGGCCTGTACAATAACTTTTGCTTATGGGCAAAACACTTATCCACCACATGGACAAGGCTCTTCTACGCAAGATCCGCCGACACCAGTCAAGGTTCTGAAGGTCTATCCAAACCCTGCTTCATCACAGATTAATTTTGAGGTACTGAATAATAACGAAGGTGCTTATGAAATTATTGTGTATAATTTTTTAGGCAAGAGGCTGGATGATCTGAAGAATGTCAGCGGAACCCAACCATTGGATTTAAGTAATTATTTTAGTGGTATATATATATACCAGGTACGGGACCAGAAAGGAAACTTAGTGGAATCCGGTAAATTTAACGTGATCCGACAATAAGTATGATTGATATTATTGATAAAAATGCCTGTCTTGCCAAACAAGGCAGGCATTTACTTTTTTAAATGGAATTACTATTTATGCAGCCGGATGTGGCTGAACAGACGGAGTTACAAGCCATTTCATTTTGAGGTGTAAGATTGCATCAGGATCATCGCCACGAATGCCGGCTGCCGGTACAATAAAGGACAGCGTGGGGCTGCTACTAATAACTGATAACGGCAAAGCACATCGAATCCATGATTTCCCGTCCATTAGCCAATGACAGCAGCTAATGCATCGGGCCAACACCACTCCAATAATAGCCTTCTGATTGTTCCTGTCCCGCAGATAAGGGCGAAACCCATAAAAGGCTTGTAAGACAGTAATTCCACTTTACGCTTTCTTTCCGCCTTACTGGCAGTTTTTGACTTTTCGGAGTGGACTCAATCTTCCAATTTTCTAATCGTATTATAATGCCTGAATAACTAAACTAATCCAACTTTAAACTAATGGGAGTTCAAGCCATTTCACCTCGATAATCAGGGTGGTATTTTCGGCTCGCTTATACCTTAAGTGCGCTTTTAATAGGGCGATGATAGGGAGGAGATAGGGAGGAGACAGGGAAAAGGTAGGGAGAAGGCAGGGGCGTATCCTCCTTTTGTCTCACGCTTTGATTGGGGCTCCATGATAAAATATGGATCTCAGGTAAATTCATGGTGGGGCCTTTAAGGAGCCTCCAAACTCATGTTAAACTACCGATAAATGGAATGGGTGGTTTAATAAATAGTTGTTTACCTGAAGGTCCCTGATTACTCGCTGCCGGAAAGGATTGATTTAGAATAAAAAGGTGTCATTTTGTCGGAATTTTTATTTGGCAAAATAATTGACCAATGCCTGAAAAGTGGATTGCAATTGCTAATTTTGCAGGTTTGTCAGCAATGGTGTATTTTATGGGGAATATAAATGGGGGAAAGCAATTTTTTATAACTTAAAAATTTTATTCAGTGCAAAAAAAAGAACAAGATTCTGAACTTTCCGGTAATCTGGAGCAGCAGGAAAATGAACCCGATTCCCGTAGGCAAGAAGATATTCAGAATGTACAGGCAGAGGATAGAGATATGGGAGAAGCGAAGGCTCAGATGTCCCAGGAAGGAGATGATGCGATTAAGATAGCAAAACTGGAAAATCAATTACAGGAGCAGAGGGATAAATATCTTCGCCTGGTAGCGGAATTCGATAATTACCGGAAGCGTATTGCGCGGGAGAAATTGGATTTAATACAGACTGCTAACAAAGAGGTTATTATTTCATTGTTGGATATACTGGACGATTGTGATCGTGCTGCCGGTCAAATGGAAGACAGCGATGATATTGATAGTGTTAAAGAGGGAGCTTTTTTGATTTTCAATAAATTAAAGAACCAACTGCAAGCGCTTGGCCTTAAAGAAATGGAAAGCCTTCATGAGGATTTTGATGCTGAATTGCATGATGCTGTTACCGAAGTTCCTGCATCTTCTAAGGATTTAAAAGGAAAGGTGATAGACAATGTTCAAAAAGGATATTATCTGAATGACAAGCTGATTCGTCATGCAAAAGTAGTGGTAGGAAAATAGGAGGTAGCCAGAAGGGATGTTATGACAAAAAGAGATTATTACGAAGTTTTGGGCGTTTCCCGCAATGCCTCACAGGATGAGATTAAGAAGGCATACCGCAAGGTGGCTATGCAATATCATCCTGACAGAAATCCGGGCAATAAAGAGGCGGAAGAGAAATTTAAAGAAGCAGCAGAAGCGTACGAAGTGCTGAGCAATCCGGATAAGCGCGCTCAGTATGACCGTTTCGGACATGCCGGCATGCGTGGCCAGGGAGGATTTGGCGGCGGTGGAATGCGTATGGAAGATATTTTTACCAATTTTGGGGATATCTTCGGAGATGATATTTTTGGAAGCTTTTTTGGCGGTGGGCATTCTCAGCAACGACCGGGAAGGGGGATGCGTGGCAGTAATCTTCGTGTCAAAATAAAACTAAATTACTCGGAAATTGCCAACGGCGTAAATAAAAAGATCCGCGTTAAAAAATATATACCCTGTCAGCAATGTGGAGGGAATGGTGCTAAAGATAAAGGTTCTTTTCAAACCTGCAGCCAATGTGGCGGTTCAGGCCAGGTGCGCAGAGTAACTTCTACTTTTCTTGGCCAGATGCAGACTGTGACGACCTGCCCTTCCTGCAATGGTGAAGGGACTATCATTACCTCGAAGTGTAATAACTGTCATGGTTCGGGAAAAGTTTACGGGGAAGAAACGGTTTCCATTGATATACCGGCAGGTGTTCAGCAGGGCATGCAGCTTAGTGTAAACGGTAAAGGGAATGCGGGAGACAGGGGGGGAGCGCCCGGTGATCTGATAATTTTAATAGAGGAAGAAGCGCATCCCGAGTTACAGCGGGACGGACTTAATATAGCTTATGACCTGTATATTTCTTTAACTGAAGCTATTTTTGGAAGCCAGCAGGAAGTACCTACCATTGAAGGACATGCGAAGATAAAGATACCACCCGGGACTCAAAGTGGGAAAATATTCAGATTAAGAAGTAAAGGATTTCCAGATATTCAAAGCCATCAGAGAGGAGATCAATTGATTCAGGTGAATGTGTGGACACCTCAGGCACTTACGGAAGATGAGAAGGTTTTATTTGAAAAACTAAAAGATTCGGATAATTTAAAACCGAACCCCGGAAAGTCAGAAAAAAGCTTTTTTGACAAGGTAAGGGATGTTTTTAGTTAGAAGAGGCCGCGTCCAGATGTGCTGCTTTCTGGATTAATTTTAAGCAGGCTTTCCGTTCATCTTTATCATATTTTCCTTTTAAATGGCGGATGATTTTTTCAACCATGGCGTAAGTTCCTTCGCCTGCATATACCGATTGCCTTAATAACATAGCGAATAAAGTGACTGCTGAAGCAAACTGCAGATCACTGTCTGCATGTTTAAATTCCACCACTTTGTCCGGAACTTCTTTTATGGTCACTTGTTCCGTCCTGCCGTGGATCGTTTGGCATTGCAATGCAACGGTTGCCAGTATTTTACCCGGATTATCATCTTTGCTTATAGGAAGATTTGCAGCGGGCCTAAGCTCGTAGAAGGCGGTCATGCTTTGCCCGTAACCTATTTCACCGCCGGGAAAATAGGTTGACGTGGTGTCATGCCTTCCGCCTGTATTATTTTCATAACCTATCAGCCGGTAAGAGGTAATAAGATCAGGATTGAAGATAGTCTTGATTCTTGCGCCGAAGGCTATGGGTATCAGCATTTTCCGGTAATTCTCCCGATCGAATAATCTTTTTGCCTCTTCTTCATCATCTATATAGGCGAAGTTTCCCTGGCCCCATTGTGCCAGTGTTTCCAGTTTGGAATCTTTATAATTGCCCATTCCTACTCCAATGCAGGTTAAATAAATACCCCAGTAATGATATTTCATTACCAGTCTCCGCATGTCTTCATCGCTTGTTTTTCCAACATTAAAATCACCGTCAGTAGCAATGATAATACGGTTATTTCCATTGGGTATAAAATTAACTTTAGCAAATTCAAAAGCTTTCTCTATGCCTGCCCCCCCCGCTGTGGATCCGCCTGCATATAAATTATGAATCACATCCAGTATCTTACTCTTCTCGTTGCATGAGGTGGGCGGCAGGATGACGGATACATCGCCTGCATAAATAACTATGGATACCCTGTCTAAAGAATCCAGTTGATTTACCAGAACGCTAAATGCTTTTTTTAATAAAGGAAGCTTATTGCTTCTGGCCATAGAGCCGGAAACATCTATCAATAGAACTATATTATTAGGCAATGTGGTGTCTGAAGGTAAATTCCCGGCTTGTACTGATATTCTCATAAGCCGATTGCCAGGATGCCAAGGACAGGTAGCCACTTCCGTATGCAGGGCCATAGGCCGGCGTGCGTCTGTGTCAACGGGGTAGTCGTAAGGGAAATAATTGATCATTTCTTCTATACGAACAGCTTCTTTGGGAGGCAGTTGATTAGCCATGATAAATCTTCTGACATTACAATAGGCAGCATCATTGGCGTTCAGGGTAAAGGATGACAAGGGATAATGGCCGGCGGGCTTAAACGGATTCTCCCTGATCTCATCATAAGTCTCATCGTCATGAGTATGGATTTCAGTGGGCATTGTAAAATTACCCTGAGCGTTTCCGCCTGTTATCGTGCTGTCTTGTTGTAAATTTTCCTTGTGCTCGGAATCACTAATTTTATATAGGAATACAGTTGAAAAACTTTGGCCGGGGGGAATGGTTTTTAGTGTACTGTGATATCCCGGTAATTGAAATATGAGCTTCGTTGCGGAAGAAGGTGCTTTTATTTCAAAAAAGCCGGTGGAGTCGGTGGTAAAAATTTGTTGATTTGCTTCCTCATGGACATTAACCCCTTGCAACAGGGTGACCGAATTCCCGTCCAGTACCACTCCGGTGATACGGTGAGATTGTGCATGTAATTCCGGCACAATCAAAAACAGAAATAACCATAGTAACCACCCTTTCATATTACAGGGATTTATACCTGTTTTGAACAGGCAGGCTGATAAGCGGTATCTCCGTAAAGATAAGTGAAAATAAATGATTATCCGTTTAAGTACAGGAACATCTTTTGAATAATGAACATTGAACCTGCCTTTGCCGGCAGGCAGGTATTGAAGTAGAGACAGTACTTCTAAAATCGGAAATCGGTGTTGGATATTCGATATTGGGCCAAACGAGAGCTATCATGTAGGTTCCTGCATTACAGCGGATAGTCATTTGAAAATATAAATATCAATTTTCTTCAACTACCTGATATATCTCCGGAAGATTCCGTCCTAACCCATCGTAATCCAGTCCATAACCGAGCAGGAATTTATCGGGGACAGAAAATCCTACATAATCAATATTGACAGGGTATTGCCTGACCTCCGGTTTTGAAAGCAGGGAGGCAATCAATAATTTTTTAGGATGCTGATGTACGATATTGGGCAGGAACTCGTGCAGGGTCTTTCCGGTATCCACGATGTCTTCCAGGATCACTACGGTACGGTTAAAAAGGTCTATATCCAGTCCGATTGCGGTAACAACATGTCCTGTAGAACGGGTGCCTTTGTAAGATGCTAACTTTATAAAGGATATTTCTGCGTCAATGGTCAGCTTACGGAAAAGATCGGCTGCGAAAATAAATGCACCGTTCAAGATGGCAATAAACAAAGGATTTTCGTCACGAAGATCTATATTAATCCTGGCTGCCATGGTTTTGATGCCTTCCTGAATGTGTCCGGCACTCAGATAGATTTGAAAGGATTTATCACGAACGTGAATGATAGATTGCGCCATAGCCGGTTTATTTTGTATGGATAATAAGGCTTTGTCCGATTTTAATGGTAGTGCCGTCCAAAAGATTCCATTGTTGAATTTGTTCCACTGTTACCCCATATTTTTTTGAAATGTTATATAGGGTATCCCCCTGTTTCACTTCATAAGTCACGGATGCTGGTGGCGGGGATTGTTTAGCCTGCCTGACGATTTTGGTATCCGGTTGTTTTCCAGAAGAATCTGTAGCAGCAGGAGCGGAGGTATTTTTATTTTGCTGATCAAGAAGATTGTTGAGCTTTTGTTTCCATTCATCATTCTTTTTTGGGGAAGAGGTCCTACGGTTATTGGCCAGCAACTGATTGGAGTCTGGCGCATAGCCATGAAGATATAAGACCTCACCGGGCTGTAATAGATCACTACCACGGATTCTGTTGCGTTTGAGAACCCATTTTGACTGTATTCCTTCTTCCTGTGCCACTTCATGCAAAGTTTCTCCATTTCTCACCAGGTGGGTTTCATGTGCTCCGGTCTTTTTCTTTTTTTGTAAATAAATAAGCATGTTCTTATTAATCACATCGCTGTTCAGCTCATTGAGCCGCACTAATCTGCTTAGCCTGATATGATATTTCTCGGCGACGGAAATTAATTGTGTCCCCTCGGGTAAATACACCACCTTTCTGCCATTAATCCGAAACAAACCTGCAGGATAGGGAGAGATAACGGCAGCTTTCGTTTCAGCAGCCGGCTGTGAAACAGGTTTGTGTTTCACGATGCCCATTGCTCTCCGATCTTCCTCCACTTTTTTATCCAGCATGGCTGCGAAAGCATTTTGTGGGTTGTTTTTCATTTGGGCATAGGCTTGTTCCGAATATTGTTCCAGGTTCCATGTTTGAACGGTATTAATGAGCTGTTGTGCATACGTGCTACTTGTGGCATAGCCGGCTCTTTTTAATCCCTGCGCCCAGGCTTTATAATCTAACGGATCTAAAGAAAAAAGGAAGGCGTACCGAGGAGATGATCTTAAAAAATCGGAATGATCCCGCCAGGAGGAATCCGGATTTCCATAAGCCCGAAAACATTCGTCAGGTGCATCGTCATTATGAAGTACGCTTGGGCCTGTCCAGTCCGACTTACATTTAATACCAAACTGATTATTCGCATGCGTAGCCAGCCACCCTGTCCCTGCTTGTGACTCAACGATGCCTTGTGCCAGGGAAATGGCTGCCGGCACCCCTGTCCGAATCATTTCTTCTTCGGCGATTGGTTTATAAATTTCAATATATTGTTGGATTTGGCTGTCAGTCTGTGCAAAGGATACCTGTGTAAAACAAATAGTTGCACCGAATATTATCAGGGCTTGTGATGCCATGATTTTTGCTAAAGCTTTCATCAGAAAGATTTATTTTTTCATCATAAAAAAAAGCCCGTCTCTTATCGTCAGCATCACCTTGTCAATACGTTGATCCGCGGCAATTTTCCTATTAAACGCGGAAATAGCTTTTGCATTATTGCTTTGCTTATCACCCAGCAACAAAGTTTCTCCATGGAATAATACATTGTCAGCCATTATAATCCCCCCCTGCCGGACTTTGTCAATAATCAAATCGAAATAAGCGGCATAATTCGGCTTATCTGCATCTATAAATACCAGATCGAATGGGCCGGACAACGTTGGTATAATATCCAAAGCATCGCCGTTGTGTAAGTTAATTTTATTATCCATACCTGCTTCGTGAAAGTATCTTTTACAACGCTCTATTAACTCATCATTTTTGTCAATAGTGTGTAGAACCCCGCCTTCCTGCAATCCTTCTGCAAGGCACAGGGCCGAATATCCTACGAAAGTTCCTATTTCCAATATAGATACTGGTTTTACCATTCTGCTGATCATGCTCAGAAACCTTCCCTGCAAATGTCCGCTGAGCATATTGGCCTGAGGAACCTGGGTATTGGTTTCACGGTTTATTTTTTGGAGGAAGTCCGACTCTTGGGAAGTGAAACTTTCGGCATAACGATGCAATTCATCTGGGATAGCGTCAGACATCATTGTTGCTTTGAAATTGTCAGAAATTGGGCCTTAACGGATTCTTCGAATAAAATTCTTTAAAGTAATTTACCACTTCTCCGGGCGTATCAAAAAGATGAAGGAGGTTCATATCATCCGGTCCAATATTGTGCTGCTCATCCCGCATTACCTGTGAGAACCAATCTAACAACCCTTTCCAATATTCTTTTCCCACAAGCACCATGGGTGTTTCATTCATTTTTCTTGTTTGAATAAGGGTAAGCACTTCCGTGAATTCATCCATAGTTCCGAATCCGCCGGGCATCATAATAAACCCTTGTGAATATTTGGTGAACATCACTTTCCGGACAAAGAAATAATTAAAATTGATAGTCTTATCCATATCTATATAAGGATTGCTATGCTGTTCGTGAGGCAGTACAATATTTAATCCTACCGAACGGCCGCCGGCTAATTGGGCTCCTTTATTGGCAGCTTCCATGGTGCCGGGGCCACCGCCGGTGATAATACCGAAACCTTCTTCTGCAAGGCTTTTGGCTACTTCTACCGTCAGCTCATAATAAGGATTTCCGGGTCTTGTCCTTGCCGATCCGAAAATGGAAATGCAGGGCCCTATTTTATTTAAAGTATCAAAGCCTTCTACAAATTCCGACATGATTTTAAATATCTGCCAGCTTGAGTGTGCCCTGGTTTCTGTCCATTCCCTGCTTTTCAGGTTTTTAATGAGGTCGTTCATATTATGATGCTTTTTGTAATTGTAATTCTAAATTTTTTTTCTTCGATATAATCATCATGCCGATAAATGTAATCAATCCGTTAACGATGAGCAGTTCAAATCCGAATACGTATCCGCCCAGCCAGGCTTTGGAATGTGAAGCCAAAAGCCAGCATACAAAGGGTGATAACAGGCAGACCACAGGTACCCATTTATCATGAACCTGACGCTTAGCTATGATGCCAAACATAAACATACCCAGTAAGGGCCCATAAGTATAAGAGGCAACGGTAAAGATGGCGGTTACCACAGCTTCACTTACCAGATATTTAAAACCCACTACTACTAAAAGGAATACGACTGAAAAAAGAATATGTATGTTTTTCCTTAACCTGATTAATTTTTTAGCATTTCCTTCCGTGGCTTGCCGTTTATCCATATTCAAAAAGTCAACGCAAAAGGAAGTGGTGAGTGCCGTAAGCGCTGAATCTGTAGTGGCAAATGTGGCGGCAGTTAAACCGAGGACGAAAGTTATGGCAGCGACCGGGCCTAAATAATTGAAGGCTATATCAGGAAATAAGAAATCAGAACGGCCGGGGAATGGGATATGTTTCGCATTGGCAAAAATGTAAAGCAAAGCGCCTACGCTCAGGAAAAGAATATTAACCAGAACAAAAATCCCCATAAAGGAAAACATATTCTTCTTCGCTTCATACAGGTTGCGGCAGCTCAGATTTTTCTGCATCAAATCCTGATCCAGTCCCGTCATCGCGACAGCCACTGCGGCGCCACCGAGAAAATGTTTCAGGAAGAAACGACGGTCGCTGAGAAAATGATCGAAGATGAAAATCTTAGAATAGCTGCTGTTTTTTACGGTATCAATTAATCCGCCTATGCTCAGATGCATGGCTTTACCGATAAAAATAATAGACAGGATAACTGATGCAACTAAAAATACAGTTTGAATAGTGTCCGTCCATATAATTGTTTTTAATCCGCCCCGGAAAGTATAGGTCCAGATCAGCAGGAGTGAAACTGCTACGGTCACCCAAAACGGAACACCCCAGTTTTCAAAAATGAAATGTTGTAAAACAATAGCTACTAAAAACAACCGGAAAGCAGAACCTATAATGCGTGATATAAGAAAAAAGAAAGCACCTGTTTTATAAGACCAAAAACCAAAGCGATGCTCTAAATAAGTGTAAATAGAAGTCAGTTTAAGTCTGTAATACAAAGGCATCAGCACAGTGGCAATGATGACATATCCCACTGCATTTCCGAGAACAAATTGAAAATAACTGAAGTAATCCTGGTTAACTGTGCCTGGGACAGAAATGAAAGTAACTCCCGATATGGAAGTGCCTATCATGCCAAAGGCTACCAGATACCATTTGGAATTGCGGTTGGCAATAAAGAAAGTATCATTATCTGTGGATTTTCTGGAAGTGAGCCATGCAATTACAAGCAAAAGAATGAAATAGCCAATTACAAAACAGAACAGAATTCCCGGGGTCATGCAATAGATTTATATATAAACGAAGGGTTAAAGATAAAGAAAAATTATGTCACGTTGCCTGCCAATTCTTTGGCATTCCCTGATTCTACCCTTAGCAAAAGCATTTGGCTCCGTACTTTTGATATGGGAAAGAAATTCAATTTAATTTTTAATTATCAGCCTGAACGATCCCTTTTTTTCAGGCTTAAAATGTTACGTCTTGTTTCACGATCTGCTAAGCACTACAAAACTGGACATTACTGTTATAGCTGCTATTGCGGGTTATACTGCTTTGAGGCTTAGCATTCACATGGACAAAGGATATCTTCCCAAACCGGTTGTCTTTTTTCGCAATGAATTATTGCTCACGGGGTTTGCTTATCTGGGAATCGGATACCTCTGTGCCGCTATTCTGACTTCGTTGATTGTGAATCCCTGGTGGACGATATTATTTATCTTGTTTTTTACGGTTATTCTGAGCGAGTTCGTCATTATTCCCTTGCTCAGGCAGCATGCTTGTATTCTGTCAGGTGTGCTGATGCTGGCCACTATCTATTTTTACCTGCAGTATATCTTTTAAAGACCTATATCCACTCCTGCACGAAATATAGGTTTATTGCCGTAAGGAGCATGCGGATTTTGTAAAACATCATATAAAATCATCAGGGTAAATGCACTGTTCCTTCCTGTATTTTGCGAATAGCCAATACCTGTCAGCAGGCTTGGAACATGCTCCCGGTATTTTTGAGTGGTGACGCCGTTCCCATTGTAAAAAAATGTTTTCCCGAAAATAAAGTTCATTTCGGGTTGTATATGAACGAATAATTGTGGGATGGGATAGATCCTTCCGAAAATGCCGCCACCCAATACGCTGTAACGGTCTTTTTGATAAAGGGCGTTTGTCTGGTCATAATATTTTACGGACTCATACTGTGTGTTAATCTGAAAACCCGCCGCCAGCAATTGAGAAAAACGATATCCTATAGAAGGAGATACATTTAAGTAGGTAATATTTCCGAACGTGAACCCCAGGCTGCCACCCGCGAAAAGCTTCTGCGGATCGAAACCCTTATGAGCCAATGTATCCTGCGCTTTTTCATAAGGAGGATGGTAATATTGAGCATGGACATTTCCTGCATAGCATCCTGCCATGAGCATGCAACCCATTAAAATTTTTTGAAGCCGGCAATTCATAAGATAAGGATTCTGTGTTTTAATTGTTAGAAATGCGGACACAAATAGGTTCGTTTTTTAAAATGCCCGTTGGTTTTTGGATATAGTCCCAGATAAACCAGCGAGACTTCATAAGCCCCCCGACTCTTATCTGCAGAATTAAAAGAAGATACCGTCACATCATAAGTGAACATCAGCCGCCATTGCCTGAGTTGATATCCAATAAGCGGGATTATAGCATCATTCACCCTGTAGTAAGCTCCTGCCAGCAACTGGAAGTCACCTCCCTCGCCGGACAGATCATAAGCTACCCATCCGCCGGCAACAGTTTCCGATGCTTTACTTTGATTAGAATAATAAGCATTGGGATTGATGATTACATTGGGCGCTACTTTGATAACGGCGTTTAAAAATCCCGTATATCGCCTGCCGATTTCATTAGTTCCGCTTGCCAAAAAAGTTTCTTTTGGTGTATTGATATGCTGTACCGAGAAGCCGGCGTTCAGGTAAATATTATCCGTAGGAAAATAGGCATAATTCATCCCCGCCTGCAGGTCAAAATAATGAATGTTGGATGAAACGAAGCTTTCGCCACTGGGTAATTGCGTATCGAAAAACCATTTTCCAAAAGCATCATTAAATTGATCGGGAAAAGTAAGCTTGGATAAATCAATTCTTTTCATGGCAACGCCTCCGTTAAAGCCCAGCGTCAATAAGCTGTTGTTACCCAGCAACTGATGATAGGCAATAGAAGCATAGAGCTTGGTGGAAGTGAGCATACCATTCCCTGCATCGTCTTCCAACAAAACACCGCCGATGCCGAGCCATCCGTAGTACCATCTGTCGCGTAACAGTTGTGCATCTCCAAAGACAGAATAAGTTTTATAAGGCGCCGGAACGTTGGACCATTGATTGCGATAATTCATCCCAATCCGGTAATTGGCATCCGGGATAAAGCCTGTATTGGCAGGATTAGTAGTTAAAGGAGAATTGAAAAATTGAGAAAAATGCAAATCCTGCCCTTGCGAATATTCTGCAAAAACAAGGGTTATTATTAAGAAAGATATTATTTTGAATAATCTATATTTCATGTTGAACAATCAAACCATAAAACCATTTATCTTATTAACGCTATACTACCCTGCTTAGTTGTTTCTGTCCCATCGTTGAAAACGATATGGAGGGTATAAGCATATACATCCATTGGTTGTGGTTTTCCATGGAATTTACCATTCCATCCCTTATTCTGTATGTAGGCAATCTGAGGGTCGTTGCTTTCAAATACCAATTGTCCCCAGCGGTTATAAACGCGGAAATTTATTTTGACAACCCCAAAAGCACGGGGTGCAATATAATCATTTATTCCGTCTCCATTGGGTGTGAATGCGTTTGGCATGGCCAAATGGGGGATGATGGTTTCCGTAACATCCTGTGAAGCGGTATCAGCGCAACCGGCATTGTTATAAGTTACTAATTCCACATTATAAGTCCCTGATTTAGGAAACAGATGTTGTGGGCTTTTTTCGGTAGAAGTACTTCCATCTCCAAAATCCCAGTAATAGTGCAGCGTGTTATCTGAGCCGCTAAAGTTGGATAAAGAAGTGTTGGTAAAGGTTATCACCTGGTTGGTCGCATTCTGTGGCGAAGCAGTAAAGCCTGCTGTAGGCTTTGGATAAGCCAGTACGGAATCTATCGTTTCATCATGCGTGCCGCAAACGGTGTCGTCGGCTATCAGCAATATATTATAATATCCGGCTTCATTAAAATCATAAGGTAACTGACTCAAATCACCTTTATAAAAAGTATCTACTGTGCCCTGCGGGGTGGTAATGACCCATCTGAAATTCGTACCGCCCTGGGAAGCATTTCCTAATAAATATTGATTGGGAATGCAAACCGTATCCGGTGCCTGGATAACGGCTTTCAAACGATTGGAAATGCTGATGACTATGGAAGTATCCAATGGCGCATTACAAATATCAGCCGTATCCTGTAAAGTTAATGTGACCGTATAATTCCCTTCTCCGGGGAATTGATGATAAAGCGTGTCTGCATTGCTGATAACGGGAGCGGAATTATCCCCGAAGTTCCAGACGAATGCGCTGTCTGTGAAAGGAATATTTTTGGCATTAGAGGATAGATTGACAAACATATAACGATAGCTGTTGCATGGCCGCAGCTTGTGTGTGATGATTTTCAGAATGGCAGGGTTATCTCCGATGTGGATTTTATCATAAGACGTATCATATTCAATACAGTCGCCGGGTAAATATTTGATTAGTCTTACGGTGTAATAACCAGCCTGCCCGAAAGTATAATTAAAAATATAGGGTAATTTTTGTGTAGAATCCTGCACCACATGCTTTACCAGTGTGCTGTTATTTAATTGGGTGCTGTCCCAGGTATCAAAAACATCCCAAATCCATTGATAAGCACTCCTCCCATAAAGGGTGTCAATAAATGAAACCTGCTCATCATTGCAATAAACTTTTCTTCTGTCCTGGGTGGCCACTCCTCCTCTGACACCGTCGAGGTCAAAGGCAATTTTTAACGCTATTTCGTTGCATCCCGCCAGATTGGATCCGGGTTTTCTACTGCCATTGGAACGGCTGAAAACACCCGGAGGACCCGTTGGCCAAACAGTTCCACCGCCACAATTGCCGCATATAGCTTCATATATCACACCGGTGGGATCAAAGCGGCTGGTGCCTCCGTCCACATGATCCGTGAATCCGCCATTTTGCCCGTAAGTGCTGGCAAAAAGGATTTTTTGTGCATCTTTTTTCAAGACAAAAAAGTAAAAATCCCTGCCGTCCCCCGGACGGGGATTAATCGCATTGACCATAGGCATATCATTGGTACCGGAATTAGTGTACATGGTAGGAGTTCCCGGCTCTATCAATCCGCCCCATCCTGCATAATATACGTTCTCACAACGATCAACTAAGAAGGCGGTGGGTGAAATATTGGGTAAAGAAGGCGCGGTGGAATTATTTGAACCGAATACAGTGGAATATATATATCCTGAAAGGTCCGGTTTTAACTCGGCTATGAATTGCTTCCCATTGAGGTTAATGCCGGCATATTTGGCGTTATTGGTTACTGTCCACACTCCTTCTGTCGTTCCCGCTACATACACATTACCTCCAGTGTCCACCTGAATGCCATAGATCTGATCTGCCTGATCGGTACCCAAATAAGTGGAGCGGACGATAGAGGAACCGTCGTCCGTAATCTCTGTAATAAACCCGTCAATCCTTCCTCCATAAGCAGGTTGGATAACATTGCCTTTGATGGGAAAATCGGGGCTTTCTGTGCCTCCTGCCACATACAGATTCCCGTCTCCGGAGAAATTAACTACATAAGCGGCGTCATTGCCGCTCCCGCCGAGAAAGGAGCTCCAGATAACTTTGGAAAGGTCCGGCGCAGCTTTTAGCACAAAACCATCCTGTTGTACAGGCGCCCCTTTTATCCCACCGCCAAAATTCGGCTGAAAGACATTCCCGATAATGGGGAAATCACCGGATTGCGTGGAACCTACTAATATGACATTACCGGCGCCATCAACATTTACCTCACCCCGCGCATCATCTCCGTAAAAACGGCGCAGAGAATAAGTATAAGCACCGTTTATGGTAGTATATTTATCTGCAATGTTAACGCCATCCGGGCCTTTGCCACCTATAGCCAACGAGCCTACCAAATCGCTGCCGGAAGCATTTAACTCAAGCAGCACAACATCCCAATTACCTAATGGACCCACTGAGTTGGCTGTACTTTTATTCCCATTTGCCTTCGGACCCGGCATCCCCGGCCCATCGGTGGTTCGTCCTGCAATGATCAGATTGCCGCTGCTGTTCACGATCAGGCTCTGCGGTTGCTCATTGCCTGAATTGCTGCCAATATAAGTTGCATATATTTCATTGGTTCCGTTTGGGCTGAATTTGGAGATACCCATATCAAATCCCCCTTCATTATAGACATTGGCTCCTCCGCTGAAATTCACCTCGAAAGCGCCGGTAGTGGTCGGGTATCCCATCCCGAAAACGATGCCGCCCATATAAAAATTCCCTTGTGCGTCATAAGTGGCCGTATAACCCCAGTTGTCAGCAGTAGAGCCACTGAAAGTTGCAAAGATCAGTCTTGGATCAATAATCAATGGATAACCGGGATTGTATTTATCAGAAATCTTAAATTGAAGGATATTCCCATTAAGCTTATAGCTGCAGGGTATTTCTATTTTATTATTATTGATGATCTGAAAGGCATAGGGCGCTACCTCAATGATTTCACCCATCGTAGTATAAACATGTAAATGCCCGTCTTTGAGCTTCATTTTTGTCGGACCGGTATATTGCAAACGGATATCTTTCCTTGGATCACTGCCGGGATAAGCAATGAGATCATATTTTAATCCTTCATCCTGGGCATACACCCGGGCTTCAATATGAGGATACAAATCACGATAAGTAACTCCACTATATGCCCTCACATTGCTGGCCCATTTACTGCGATCAGTTCCGATGATATAATTATATCTTGTTTCTGAAGGATGGTCAGGTATCAACTGGGCATCTGGATTTGAGCCTAAAAAATTAACCTGATAGGCATATCCATGAATGACAGTAACGGGCTTATCCGGCATGGCATTTTCTCCTGAACCAGGTGTTTGATTTTTATTGGACTGATGCCCCGGGCCTTTTACAAACATACCGCCGTTCCCGGATGCATCGGTTTGATAAGCGGCCCCATGATAATAATTATGCATATCAGTCATGTCCTTCTGACTGAGCAAGGCATAAGTAAAACCGTTTTGTCTAAGATAAATATATCCCCCCGGAATCTGCGTGCGATACTTCACGGCAGCATTCCATTGTCCTTTATTTTCCCTGAATTGGTAAGAAACCTGTGCAGCAGCAGTCTGTGACAGGGCAAAACAAGTAACAACCAACAGTAAAATGATATAAAATTTAGGTTTCGATATCAAAAAACGGTCTTTTAACAAATGGTGAAAGTACGAAATAATAACGTAATAAATATGGTTTTGTTACTTAGG
>SCQV01000545.1 GCA_004299085.1 Chitinophagaceae bacterium
CCAATCTTTCGGATTCCTGCATACCTCCAGCAGCTTCCATTCTTCACTGCCTTCTTTTGGCTGATAATTATAATCAAAGCGGACAGTGGGCGGGAGGCTCATTAAGATACTCTCTACCCGGCCATTTGTTTTTAAGCCAAATAGGGTTCCTCTGTCGTGCAATAAATTAAATTCTACATACCGGCCACGACGAATCTCCTGCCAGTATTTATTTTCAGAAGTAAAAGGAATGTCTTTCCTCTTTTTAACTATCGGCAGGTATGCATCTAAAAAACAGTGGCCATTCGCTTGCTGGAATTGGAATAGTTTCTCTAAATCAAAATCCTCAGTTGGTTTTAAATGGTCGTAGAATACACCGCCGATTCCTCTGGTTTCTGTTCCTCTGTGGGCATTATTAAAATATTCATCACACCATTTTTTATACTGAGGATATAATGCTTTGCTAAACGGGTCCATCGCATTTTTGAGTGTTGAGTGAAAATGTATAGCATCTTCTTCGAATAAATAATAAGGCGTCAGGTCGGCGCCGCCTCCAAACCATTGGCTTGATACATGATCATCCTTATCATAAATTTCCAGGTAGCGCCAGTTGGCATGCACCGTGGGAACAAAAGGATTAAAAGGGTGTATCACTAAGCTCAAACCACATGCGAACCACTTTTCACCTTCAAGCCTCAAATGTTCCCGCATAGCATCCGTCACTTTCCCATAAACAACAGAAGTATTGACGCCGCCTTTTTCAAATATATTTCCACCCGAAATGATCCTGGTTTTGCCACCGCCACCCTTGCCGTCCGGATGACGTTGCCATTCATCGGTCATGAAGGTTGCTTTTCCGTCTATATCTTCCAGTGCCTTGCTGATAATGGATTGCAAGCTGTAGATGTATTCAATCCATCGTTCACGAAAAATCTTTGTTGTTGTTTTATAGGGTGTCATTTATGCTAAAAATTCTCTTACCTTTTGTTGTATATTTTTCTTCACGGATTCCCAGGTTTGATTTTTCAAACTGATGGGAGCTTCACTTTCTTCAGCATCATCAAAATAAGTGATTGCTTGCGGAATGGAAACAGCCAATATTTGTTCTTTGTATTTCAAATGATAAAAATCAATACAGGATGCTAATGAATAGTAATTGAGCAGTTCCGATATATCCCAGAAATCTTTCTTAGCACCACGGCGGAGAATAGCGTTTATTTTCATTGCAATAATATCCTCATCGCTCAATATCCTTATTCCCTCTATGATGGATATCCCTTTAACCAAAGGATGTTGATAATATTTTACAAAATCAGTTTTCAGATTATCAATAAAGCCGAACAGTCCAATAGGATTATTTATGCTGCGGTAAGTAAACGCCGGGAATTTCTTTGAAACAATGGTAGCTATAAACTCATTGCTGAAATCTGACGAGGAAAATAAATCCAGGTCTGCTGACTTTCTATGCCCGAATTTTAAAGCTAACGCCGTTCCGCCTGCTAAATGGAAGTTTTTAAGTTCAGGTATTTGCATTAGTTGCTTTAATATAGCCAACGTTGTGGGTTCGATTGCGCTAATTTGTAACATTGAAAATCTGATAAATCGTTATCAAGAATGGCGGCGGCTAAATATATACTTTGCTTTGACAGCCACTTTGCCGTTGTAAGAATCTCCCTGATCTTTTCATCTCCATAATATCTCCTGCATTGCCGTATATCTTCCACGTCACCCCGCTCAAATACCCGTTCAATGACAAACCGGGCATATTGGTCATAATCTATTTTATCAAAATCCACATCCCAGAAAATGCGGCGATGAAATTGGGGTTTTGGTATTTCATTGTTCATAATTCAAAGGTACGTAATTGATGAATAATTAATGGTTAATGGTCAATCAATACCGTTTAGTTAAGCGGTTGGCGGGCCCGAAGGAGTCCTTTGGAGGACGCACAACCGCAGCAAGTGCTAATGTTGGCGTC
>SCQV01000546.1 GCA_004299085.1 Chitinophagaceae bacterium
TCATTAGCGTTGCGTTATAAATCGAACAGTGTCAATTGGTTATCATCTTGTTCTTTGAAATATTGTAATTGAGTCTTCTGAAACAGTTGATTTATGGGCATTTTCTCAAATAAAGAAATGCTTAAAATTTGTAAAATTTCGTAGAGGGTTTGATTGAGCATAAATTTCTTTTTTGCGATAGCTACTAAAACATATACCGAGACCGCAATCCATATTTGGGTTTTCACTGCGTTCTCACTTTGTCCCCAAAAGGATTTTATCTTGAGGTGTTGCTTGATCCATTTGAAAAACATCTCAATGTCCCAACGGGCTTTATAGAGTAAGGCTATATCTGTTGCTTTAAGATGAAAGTTGTTGGTTAGGAATATTAGTGTTAGTCCTGATAGATCATCTTTAAATTTTATGATGCGCAATTTTTCAGAATAATCCTTAGAAGCATAGTGATTGTTTAACATGATGGTTTGATCATAGATAACACCTTTTTTTATGTCCTTTGGATGTGAGTAAAGCCGTCTGTAATTCATGTTATCTTTTGCTCTGGTAACAAAAAAAGCATTGCTTAGATGAATTCTGTAAAGCCGCTTGTAGTCTACGTATCCTTTGTCCATAATATAAAAACTGTTTGCTTCAAATGATATAAAGTCCAGCGCATTTACATCGTGAACAGAAGCATTTGAGAATAATATAAATTCAGGAATAGCGGTTTTTAAATCTATTTGTGTATGAAGTTTTATACCCGCTTTTGTTGTACGAAATGTAGCCCAAAAAAAAGTAGATAAACATAGGTCAATGGTAGTTGCGTCTATGGCAAATACATTTTCTTTAAGTTCTATTTCTAACTTATTATCGTCTATGTATAACCGTTTTGCTTCTTTAATAAGCAACATAGCGTGTTCCTCATAAATCTTGTAGGATCGATTTTCGTTAGCCCTGGTTATTGTACTTATGGCAACCCCTTTGCCAAAGCCCAGATGATAGCTCTTATTGGCAACAGTATTTATGCACATCATCGTATCTGTAATACTTTCTCTATGGGTAAGCTGCCCGAAAGCCATGCATAAAAATTGTTTCCAACAACTAAATTCTCTCACCTTGTAATCGCCGGAATGCCTGTTAACAATGGTTTGAAAGGAGGTTGATGACACCAAGCCCATTAATTGGGAAAACACATACTTGCCTGTAAACATAACTTATTGATTTTCAGACAAATATAAAATTTAAAAGCTGAAAAAAATCAAGTCGTCTTAGGTATCAAATCCACCGTAACTCAATATTGACAATATTTTCAAAGAACTATGTGTTGCCTCGACGCAACGCTAATGAAAAAAGGTATCTAAGCATGAATCCTTAACAGTACAAAAATTGTGCAATGGTCAATCTTAACCTGCTTGATTTTTAAAAATCATCCTTAATTCTGTACCGGGAAAAATAGTTTCTGTTTGGTTTAGTATTTCGCATAATTCACTAATTGCTTTATTATATCTTGGTGCCGAGAGGCTGCCTATTCTTATAGTAAGCGTCTGTTCTTTTTCATTGGGAATAATATCTGCCGGGGTATTAAAGAGTTGTTTTATCAACATCCGCTTTTCATTTTTTTCTTTATAAAAATGAGGTGCTATTATCTCTGACATTGCTGTTTCGGCATGGTAGCAAATCATTTTTATGATGTTCATAAATAATTTGCTTTCTGGTTTTAGCTTATTGAGGCGGCTAACATCAGGCATTTCTTTAAGCATTATTTTGTTCTGCATTTTGGACCTTTCATCTATGAGTGTGTCTCTTTCTTTTTTCAGATGTTAGTTTAATAACTGCCCAGGATGTTCACCCTCATCTCTTAGTCAAGCCACAGGATAAGCAGCTAATACTTGATAAGATCAACAAAGAGCCATGGGCAAAGAAGATATTTGATGATTTAGAACAAACGGTCACTCCGTATGTGGAAAGGCACCAAAAAGATCCGGAGTGGATATTAAGCCGATACTTAATGAACCGGGTTCCCGGTAAACGATATACTCATTTCTATGCTGATGCAGACGGAACTATGCTGGTACGGTATGCCGGTGATGCACCTTTTCCTACTGTTCGGGTTTCACCTCACAAGAGACCGCCGATTACCAAAGATGGATATAGTTATAAAATGCCATCGTTAGAAGAGTTGGTTCCTTATGATACTTCCATGAAAATGAACCTGCAGAGCAATGCACCAAACGGTAAAAAAGAATGGATCAATCCACAATCTTTTGTAGAAGGCATTAATGGAAGAATAAATGATCTGGCATTAAAAGCTTCTCTGGTTTATTGGTTAACCGGCAAAGAAGAATATGCCACCTTCGCTGCGGATATATTAAACCAATGGGCACGAGGCGCTTCGTATCAATACCCAATTGTGGGCCCATGCCGCACGGGGTTCCTTTCTATTCAAACTCTCGGAGACCGGCATGAAGAACCATTAATGTTGTCCTACGATTTCCTGTATTATTTTCTACGTGAAAAGAAGTACCAAACTTCCTGGTACGAAGGTGTGTTCCAGAAAATTGCCAGCACCATGACCTTCCGCGGATTTTGGAATAACAATTGATTTGCTGCCCAGTCACCCGCAATGGTATATGCTGCTTTGTCGCTTGAAAACAAGGACTCTACGAACTACTATCTGAATTTTTATTTGAATAAGGACACGACGGATAAGAGTGTGGTAGGACTGTTCAGTTTAAAAGAAAATGAAGACAACCGGTATATGCAGATATTATTTGCCGGAGAAAAAGGCCGAACCTTTTATACAGGCGAAGGCCCAAAATCCGGAACGGCGGACACGCCTTACCGATACATGACTACTCCCACTTTGGTTTGCCGTCAACAGGGAGCCTGGAAGCGCCCCTTCGTTGCTGTATATGAACCATTTAGAGGGAGCAATCATTTTTCCGTAGAAAGTATAGAAAATATGGATCATTCACATCCAGGGCAATTTACTGCGCTAAAGGTTTCTAATAAAGGCGGAAGCAAACAGATCGTTTTACAATCGCTGGATAGTGGGAAATTGGAGCGCAATAAAGACTGGAGTTTCCTGGGAAATTTTGGTATTATCAGTCTTGAAAAGAATAAACTAAAATATTTATACCTCGGTGCAGGAAGGCAACTATCATGGCAACAGTATTCTATTGAATCGGGCAGCTCCGATGGCGCAGCGAATGTGATTTTTAACGATAAAAGTTTAATCGTATCCTGTAATCAAGAAACAACAATATCAATTACCGGCTCCATAGCAAAAAGTGTAACCATGGAAACCGATGGCAAAAAAACACAATTAGCTTTTTCCAAAACAGGAAAAGGCATTTCATTTAAAGTGCCTGCTGTAATGAACGCGGTAATAGCAATAGAATAGCGGCGTTGTCATCCTGAGCCTGTCGAAGGGGTTCAATTCCTAAATTTTTCCTTTATATTTAATCAAAATGACCCAACATGAATACAAATAGAACCACCCCATTCGCTTTCTTATTTTTTATGGCAATTTCTTTTTTCCTTTTACCAGGCTATATAATTCCTGGGAACTTTGTAAATAATCAATTATTCGAAGTTCAGGATGCTCC
>SCQV01000547.1 GCA_004299085.1 Chitinophagaceae bacterium
ATCATAGATCGAACATCATAGATCATAGATCGAAATCTATCTTCCAATTCCTGGAAATACGGGAACACTTAAAAGACCGTTCTCTCCCACAGATTGAATGGCAAAGAAAAAATTATCCCTCGAATAAGGCAAGGTTATTTCAGTGCTATCTGTATAAAATTTCTTTTGCCACATAGGCACATCCGTTTCACGCATCAATACATAGTATCCTTTTGCTTTGCCATATTTTGGCAGTTGCCAATATAAATGGGTTTCATTGCTCAAATGGCTGATATCAATTCTTGCATTCTCAGGAGCGGAAGGAGCATCCGCTAAACAAGCTATGGTGGCCAGATTCAGACAAGTATTTTTCCTTAAATATTCATAATCCACAAACTGTGGAAGATCTCCATACCGTATTCCGTTTTCTATTCTGACGTCCTGATGCTGGTGATCATAATTCTCATAAAAATCTGTAAGCCGTATGGCGGTATATCCTCTTTCCTGAAAAGGAATATGATCGCCGCCGCGCAGAAAACGATCTCTTCTATAAATTAAAACTACTTTAAGATTATCCACATAAGTATTTCCAATTGTTTTTATATATCTGGCCAATTCCCTTGATCTGCTGTCATTTTCTCCAGCCAGTGCTTTCCTCAACCTCTCTTCCTGCTCCGTTTCTACATAAGGAATTCCTTCACTGAAAATACGCACTTGAGTATTATCATGCTTATCTGTACCGCTGGAAACGCTGTTACCGATCATATCATTATTAATCATGGCGGATATATCCCAATGATTTTCTTTAGCTTCTTCTGCGAGATGTGTGGAACCAAGCAATCCCTGCTCTTCTCCTGTAACAGCCACTAAAACAACCGTTGATTTTAACGGGAATCTGCTCAGCAATCTGGCCATCTCCAGCACCGCCGCTACTCCGCTCCCATCATCATTTGCCCCCGGCGATGCATCCGTGCTATCCATAATATTGGTACAGCGGCTATCTAAGTGGCCGCTTACAACAAAAATTCTACCATCAGCAGGATCTGTTCCTTGAATCGTTGCCATTACATTCCCCATCAATACAGGCCGATTCACTCTATGCTTATCCGCAGGCTCAATCCAGGTATCCATCTTTGCAGTCATCCTTCCACTACTATGCAGGGCATCTTCCTGAAACTTACTTAAAACCCAGTTCCGGGCTGCGCCTATACCATGATCATGATCTGTTTGTGAACTTAATGTATGCCGAGTACCGAAGCTTACAAGCGTTTGAATATAAGATCGCAGGCTGTCGCTTGAAACACCCGCTACTAACCGGTTTATTCCACCATTGCGCTTAATAACCGTCTGAGAAAATGTGGGCATTATTATAGAAAATAATAAAACCGACAGGCTAATTTTTCTAAACATACACAACGCTTTAACTATATTCTTGCTCGCCTTAAAATTAAAAGTATTTTTTAACTTTACCGTTTAAATTTATAGCATTGGGGAAGCATGGCTATCAGGGGTATTTAACTGCACATATATCGGCTTGTATAGTTGGATCAATGATCATTACTCTTTTTTCAGCCTGCAGAAGTCATCCTTCAGACACTATCATAGAAACAACTGCTCAAAGAGAAAATGATCTGATCCGAAACCTGGAAAAAGACAACCTGATGATTGATTATTGTCATGATAGAATAGCATGGCTTCAGGGCATCATGTCAGGGAAGTTCAGTTTTGGGTATATGGATTCCTCACGAAAGAAGAAAGGTGATTTAGCCCTCATAAAAGATATGTATAAACATTCGGGCACGACTAACACTGCAGAATTTTTATATTTAGTAAATCAGCAAAAGGAATTGATGAGAAGAATTCAATTAAAATATTATCATGAATTTTCGTTATTAACTATTCCCGAACGAAAAGCAGTTCTGGATAGCACCATTTCCCATATTATTCCCAGGGATTCTTTGAAACTGGTAGTGCATCAGGCAGATGCTTACCGCTTAGCACATAGTCTGCATTAAAGTAAACATTATTTTTTTAAAATGCCATCACAAGAAACCAATATATTTCTTTCTGTTAATCATGCTACGGTACGATATTTAGATAAAATCTTATTCCCTGAGCTGACTTTCACCATGCATGAAAACGAACATTGGGCCATTACGGGGAAAAGCGGTTCAGGTAAAACTTCTCTGTTACAAACTATTCTGGGAAAATACAATCTTGTAAAGGGGAATATCGCTTACCCGTTCCTTGAATCTTTCAAGAACAAGCATCCTATTCATGATCCTTTTTTCACGCAGCGCCAACTTATTTCTTTGGTCACACAGGAACCTCATTTTAAAAACAAACAGAACACTTATGACTTTTATTATCAGCAACGCTTTAATGCTTTGGATGCCGAAGAAGCCATAACGGTAAATGAATATCTGTACCAAACATTCTCTTCCGTCAATGCCCATGTTTTATCTGCGGGAGTTCGTTTCTCAAAGGAATGGATTATACAAAATTTGAAATTAGATTATCTTTTAAATAAAACTGTCATCCAGCTTTCCCATGGTGAAACAAGGAGGCTGATGATGGCGCAGGCATTGCTGAAGCAACCGTTATTGCTGATGATGGATAATCCTTTTATGGGTCTGGACGCTAACAGCCGCCCTTTTTTCCATGAGCTGATGGCGCAGATTAGTAAAAATGGCACACAGCTCCTGATCGTTACTTCTCCTCATGAAATCCCTGGCAGCATTACGCATATCCTGGAATTGGAAGAAGGAAAGATAAAAGACCAATGGACGAAAGATGACTATCTTACTGCAACCGGACAGCAGAAAAAAATATTCCATTGGCAACCTGATGTGGACAAATGGAAGCAGCTTATGCAATCAGGTTCTCACAATGGTGATGATTTTAAAAAGACAATCAGCATGAAGCATATTCATGTGAAATACGGGAATGCGATTATTTTGAATGATATAAGCTGGGAAATAAATAAAGGCGAAAAATGGGCATTGTTAGGGCACAATGGCGCAGGAAAATCCACCTTACTGAGTCTCATCAGTGGTGATAATCCGCAGGCTTATGCCAACCACATTTATTTATTTGATAAAAGGCGGGGCAGCGGAGAAAGTATATGGGATATCAAGCATAAAATCGGTTTTGTATCTCCGGAAATGCATCAATATTTTCAAAGCAACAGCCGGTGCCTGGATATTATCCTTTCAGGCTATACCGATACTATGCATGTCATTCATAAAAGAATATCGGCTGATCAGCGATACACGGCACTCTTGTGGATGGAATTGCTTGGGATGATTGAACTAAAAGATCGAAAATTCAAATCCCTTTCTGCAGGAAGTCAAAGGCTGGTATTGCTGTTAAGAGCCTTAGTCAAAAATCCTCCCTTATTAATCTTAGATGAACCTTGCCAGGGATTGGATGACGAGCAGAAAACACATTTTAAAAACGTAATAGAAACGGTATGCAATGATCCGGATAAATCATTAATTTATGTCACTCACTATGAGGAAGAAATTCCTTCCTGTGTGGAGCATGTTCTGCATTTGAAAAATGGAATTGTGACTGATAACGCATAGTGTGCTTTTGTAAAACAGATTTTCAATAACCATATTTCTCTTTCCATCTGTTCTTCAGGAATTTTCTTATTTCTTCTTCTCTTGCATTTTCCCCCGGATCATAAAATCGTGTATTGGAAATGCTATCGGGCAAGAACTCCTGTGTGATGAAATTCCTCTCAAAATCATGTGCATATTGATATCCCTTCCCGTAATCCATATTTTTCATCAGCTTGGTAGGCGCATTGCGTAAATGAAGGGGTACCGGCAGATCTCCTGTCTTTTTCACCGTAGCCAATGCCTTTCCAATAGCCATATAGCTTGCATTGCTTTTAGGAGAAGACGCCAAATAAGTAGCACACTGTGACAGAATGATCCGCGCTTCGGGATAACCGATCACATTCACTGCCTGGAAAGTATTAGTTGCCAGCACTAAAGCTGTAGGATTAGCATTTCCGATATCTTCGGATGCCAAAATAACCATACGCCTCGCAATAAACTTAACATCTTCACCTCCTTCTATCATGCGTGCCAGCCAATAAACCGCCGCATTGGGATCACTGCCCCTGATGGATTTTATAAAGGCGGAAATAATATCATAATGCTGCTCACCCGATTTATCGTACAAAGCGATCCTTTGTTGCGCGATCTGCATCACATGCTCATCGGTAATCACTATCTCATCAGGCATTTTGCCGTTGTCGCCGGCAAAAGCACCCAAAGCATCTACTACAATTTCCAACAGATTCAGAAGCTTACGTGCATCTCC
>SCQV01000548.1 GCA_004299085.1 Chitinophagaceae bacterium
CTACTTGTAAAAGCATATATTTCTTTTCCCTGCGAAACTGCGACCTGTGTAATAATATGTGCTGCCCCGCCGAATCCATAAATGCCAATTTTATTTGCCTGCTTACTTATCTTACTATAGGAACGATAGCCGATAAGCCCGGCACAAAGCAACGGTGCTCCTGAAGGGTTCGCATATTGAGCCGGAAGATGAAAGCAATAATGGTGATGTGCAACTACATATTCTGCATAGCCTCCATCCAAAGTATAACCGGTAAATTTTGCGTTCTCACATAGATTTTCACTTCTATTTATACAGTACCGGCATTTGCCACAGGTATAACCCAGCCAGGGAACACCCACGATATCGCCTTCTTTCAGAGTCGTTACTTCTTTGCCGGTCTTAATGACTGTGCCAACAATTTCATGACCGGGAATAAGTGGTAATTTGGAATGGTTTAATTCGCCATCTATTATATGTAAATCAGTGCGGCACACACCGCAGGCAATCACTTTTATCAATGCTTCCTGTGCCGAAGGAGACGGCACCGGCACAGTGCTGTAAACTAAAGGATGCTTTGTTTTTTCCATCACCATAGCATGCATCAAATCCGGCAAATTCATCCGATAAAGTTAAGATTAAAAAAGAAGTTAGCGTTATAACCTTGTTCATGTTACTCCCAAATACTATTTCCCGCTGGATTCAAATCTTCCTGATTTCTTTTCAATGATAATCCGATATACGATTGTTTTCTCTCTGTCGGGCAATATCATGGATTCTTCGATCTCAGCCCGGCTGGCCAATATTTCTTCTTCAGTGAGGCTATGCTTGTATATCTTTCTGATCAATAAATCCAATGCATAATATCTCTCTCTCCTATCCATTATCTCCTCGTATTTCCCCCATAATATGACGCTTTTCCAGTTACTCAGGTTATCAATTTTATCCACTGCCAGGCACACATTAGGATTTTTACGAAAGATCTCTATCTTCTGGCCTTCCCTGGAATGAGCTATGATGTATTTCCGGTCATAAAAAAGATATGAAATGGGAATAATGAATATCCTGTGGCCATCTGTATAACCAAGACGGCCTATAATATTATTTTCAAGTACTTCATATATCATTGAATCGCTTAATACACCCACCATAATTCAGAGATTGATTGGATTAGGAAATTATTTAACCTTTCGGTCGGATTAGAAATCTAAATATTCACTATATTCTATTGGGATCATAATTTCCAGATTATTTTCAACCTCCATCACGCCATCGGCATTCCATGCAGACGCTTCAGCCCCTTCTTTTTCTGCCAGGGAAGTGACCGATCCGGAAAGAATGACCTTGCTGCCGGATACCTCTACTTTTATCTTCCGTGAATTGATAGAAGCTGCCCGCTGAAAAGCACTTTCTATTTTTCTCTTGATTCCCGTAGAAGATAGTCGGGATTTTACGGTGACAAGATTCGTGATAGATTTTACGCCTGTCAGGCCTTCAATGGCTTTTCTCGCGCTGGTACGCTCAAAATCCGAATCCACATCTCCCATAAGCGTTACCACGCCATTGTCCACTTTAATTTTTATCTTTTCTTCCTGTACGGCAGTATGCCATTTTAAAGCATTCAGGACTGCCTCCGCTATTTCAGTATCAGCCTTCGCATGAGCAGGTGAAACGCCGATCTGAATATCCTGGGCAATGGCTTTTACGCCGAATACTTTTTTTGCTGCTTCTTCTGCACAAACCTTCTTATAATAAGAATCTACCTGACCCGACAAGGTTACAATGCCATTTCTAACAGCCACGCCGATTTCTGCGGAATTCAGAAATGGTTCCCATTTTAATTCGTCCATTACTTCTTTCTGGATTAGGTGATTGCTTTTCATAAAATTAATTTTTTGGTGAAAAATAATTGACGGTACAAAGGAAGGATCATTCATTCAGTGAATCAATGACTGTGGTCAATGGATTGGATGATTGCTGTCAAGACAATATGATATAGTATTGATTAGCGTCATAGCGGATTATAACAGAGATCAATGGCCATTCCTTTCCTTGTAAATAATTTTGATTATACGTGATTCTTTAAATGGTCTCTAATGAGAAAGATATAAATCGTAATTAATATGACAAGGAAGCTGAAAGGTCTTTTGATGGTGGTCTTATTGTTGTATGGATCTCCATTATACAGCCAGAGCAACTATGGAATGGCAGACGGTTACTCTGTTATTATCCGTGGTGGCTCCAATATCAGGGACTGGGC